>JAMWZG010000079.1:0-5391 GCA_024304855.1 Paracoccaceae bacterium | reverse complement strand
GTCAGTTTTTCACTCTCGGTTGCATTCACCATGCTGGCCGCGCAAAGTTTCGATCCCCGCCTGATCTGGGACGCAGAGGAGGGCACCGCCCTATGAGCCAAAACGAACCTGCCGATATGCGGATCGACCCGCCCAAACGCGCGTTCTGGCGCAACCTCTCGGTGATCTGGCTGGTGCCCCTCGTGGCGTTGGTCATCTCTCTGGGCATCGCATGGCAGACCTATGCCGCGCGCGGCGTCCAGATCCAGATCACCTTCCAGAACGCCTCGGGCGTGACGCCGGGTGAAACCACGATCCGCTACCGCGATGTCATCATCGGCACGGTCGAGGATGTCAGCTTCACCCCTGATCTGGCGCAGGTGGTCGTGACCGCCGCCATCGACCGCGACGTGGCCGACACCCTGCCCGCAGACGCGCAGTTCTGGGTTGTCCAGCCCGAGGTCAGCGCCCGTGGCATCACCGGCCTCTCCACCGTGCTCTCGGGCGTCTATATCGACTCTTCCTTCCCGCCGGGCGAGGCCACGGCGACGCGCCGCTTCATCGGGGCGGATGCGCCGCCGCTGATGCGGGCCGGACAAGAGGGCACGCGCGTCACGCTGCGCACCACAGATGCCAACCGCATCTCGGAAGGGGCGCCGATCCTGTTCCGCGGCATCGAAGTCGGCCAGATCGAAGCGCCCCGCCTGATCCTGTCGGGCGACAGCGTCGTGTTCGACGCCTTCATCGAAGCCCCCCATGACCGCCGCCTGACCACGGCCACGCGGTTCTGGGATACCTCGGGGTTCAATGTCTCGCTGGGTGCCACGGGCCTGTCGCTCAATGTCGGCAACCTTGCCGCGCTGGTCACGGGTGGCATCGCCTTCGACACCGTCTTCTCGAACGGAGAGCCGCTCAATGCCGGCTATGTCTTTGACCTTTTCCCGGACGAACAGACCGCGCGGCAAAGCCTCTTCCGGGGCGTCGCGGCCAATGCCGTCGAAGTGGCGGTGGAATTCGACGGCTCGGTGAACGGCCTGTCCATCGGGGCGGCCGTGCGCTTCCGCGGTCTGCGCGTCGGCGAGGTGCGCAGCATCGGTGCCGTGCTGACCGAAGACGGCGGTGACAGAGCCGTGCGCCTGCGCAGTGTGCTGGCCATCGACCCGCAGGCACTTGGCCTGCCTGAAGGGGCCGCGGCAGACGAGACGCTGGCCTTTCTGGAGCAAGCCGTCGCCGATGGGATGCGCGCGCGGCTGGCCACGTCCAGCCTCTTTACCGCCGCACTGGTCGTCGAACTGGCCGAACTGCCCGACGCCGCCCCCGCGACGCTGGACCGGCGCGAGGATGGCCTGGCCGTGATGCCCTCGGTTTATTCCGAACTGCCCGATTTCACCGCCACCGCCGAAGGTGTGCTGGAACGGATCAACGCCCTCCCGGTCGAGGATCTGCTCAATCAGGCCATCACCCTCATGGCGTCGATCGAAGCGGTCGTCTCCTCCGAGGGCACGCGACAGGCCCCCGATGCCGCCCTCGCGCTGATCGAGGATATTCGCGGTCTGGTCGGCGGCGAGGATACGCAGGCCCTGCCGGGCGAGCTGCGCGACGGTCTGGCCGAATTGCGCGGCGTGGTCAAGGAGTTGCGCCTGCGCGGGGCCATCGACCGACTGGCCAGCGTGCTGGACAGCGCCGATACCATCGCCGCCAATACGGCCACCGCCTCGGCTGATTTCCCGGCCCTTGTGGCCGATATGCAGGCGCTGGTGGACCGCGCGCAGGGTGTCGAGATCGAGGAACTGGCCGCCGCCGCCACCCGCCTTCTCGACAGCACCGAAGCGCTGGTCGGTTCCGAACAGATGCGCGAGCTGCCCCCCGCACTGGCCGGTGCCCTGGCCGAGGTGCAACAGGTGCTTGCCGCCCTGCGCGAGGGCGAGGCGGTCGAAAACGTGAACCGCACGCTGGCCTCCACCCGGTCAGCGGCAGAGTCCGTGGCCGAGGCGATGGAAAGCCTGCCCGCGCTCTCGACCCGTCTCGACCGTCTGGTGACACAGGCGGACGCTCTCATCGCCTCTTATGGCGCGCGGTCCGACTTCAACGCCGAGGCCCTTGACGTAATGCGCGAATTCCGCGCCACGGCGCGCGCCGTCACGCAATTGGCCCGCACCATCGAACGCAATCCGAATTCTCTGCTGATTGGACGTTGATCATGAAGACATTTGCCCCCCTCACCCTGGCCCTGACGCTGGCTCTGGCCGCCTGTGGCGATACCGCTGCGCGCTATCTGGTGGAACCTGCACCCACCGCCGCCCCGGTCGCGCTGCGCCTGTCCAGTATCGAGGTGCGCGATGCCGTGCTGCCCGCCTATGCCGAGGATGTGCAGATCCTCGCGCAGGATGCCTCGGGGGCGTTGGTGCCGGTCAAGGGCGCGGAATGGGCCGACAGTTCCGCCCGCGCGGTGACAGCGGCGCTGGCCCGCAGCCTTGATCTGCAAAGCACAGCCGCCGTCGCGGCCGAGCCATGGCCGCTCTCGGACGCCCCTGCTGCACGTCTGGACGTGCGGGTGGATGCGCTTGTCGCCCGTGCCGACGGGACATTCCAGATGGCCGGACAATACGCGGTGGCCAGTTTCGACGCCCCCGGCCGCGAGGTGCTGGAGCGGTTCGACATCCGCGTGCCGCGCCCCGGTGACGGCCCCGGGGCCATCGCCGCCGCCCAGGGGCAGGCCATCGACCGCCTCGCCGCCCAGATCGTCGCGCGACTAGCGCGCTGACCAAAATGCGCGACTAGCGCGCTGACCAAAATGCGCGCATCCCGTTCCGGCGAAGATGCGCGCCAAGCGCGGATGAGCCTGCGCGGCGCTCACCTCGACCGCACCCTCTGCGGCGCTGCGCGCCTTATCGGGGCAGAAGCGTGATCGTCCGGGCCGTCACAGCCTCGACGGCTGCCTCCGAGTAAGCCAGCGGCACATAGTCCCCCGCCGCCCAGAGCGGGGCCAGATCGGCAAGGTGCGGGCTGTCCTGCATCCCCGATTGCCCCGGCGCGTTGATCCACAGGCTTGCATCCCAATCGCCCACATCCACGACCATGCGCACGCTGGCCCCGATGCGGACCCGGTAATCCGACGCCTCATGATGTGCCAGCATGATCGAGGTATTGCCGCCCCCCTTGGCCCAGGGGCCCAGATCGAAACTCTGGCCCAGCGGCGTCAAGGCATGGTCGAACCAGCCGTGATGCAGATCGCCCCAACGCCAGCCGCCTGTGTCCGCGCCAAAGCGCGCGGTGACATCGGCCCAGGCCGACGCGAGGGTCTCGCGCAGCAGCTCATCGCGCGCGCCGGGTTGATCCAGCCCCGCCCGTGCGTCGAGCGCGGGATGCGCCCCCTCCAGCATCTCTGTCACCACCGGCACGTTGCCGGGCACCAGAAACCGCCGCAAATCCGGGTCGGGGGCCACAAGCGCAAGCAGCGCCGGGCGCAGATGCGAGGACAGCCACACCTCATAGAGGAGCGCCGCCGCCGATCCCGCATCCGAGCGCCCATCCCAGCCCGCCAGCAGATCCCGGCCCGGCGCATCATCGGGCACCAGCGCGATCAGGCGCGTGGCAAAGGGCGATCCGGTATCGGTCTGCAAGGCCGTGCTCGAGGCCAGATCATGATCGTCCCGCGCGCCCAGCGCCGCCGCGATCCGGGCGGCGCGCTGATCCTCGAACCACTCATGCCCGATGGCGGGGCCATCCTGCGCCGCTGCGGGCAGGTTCATCTCATTGGCGGAATGGGCAAATCCCGCCGCTGGATTGTCCAGCCGGGGCAGGGCGCTGGCGGTTATGAACCCGTCCCATTCGAACCGCCCATCCCCCGCAACCGGCACCAGCCCGCGCCAACCGTTGCGTCGCGGCACATAGCCTGCCGCCTGCCAGCCGTAATCCCCCGCCACATCGGCATAGACAAGGTTCACCGAAGGCGCGCCCCAGGTTTCGACCGCAGCCTTGAACCCCGCCCAGCTTGTGGCCCGCATGGATTTCAGACTGGCCATATAGGGCGCCGTGCCCGCTTCGGTGAAGACCGTCCGCAGCGCCAGCGCGCGCCCCGGCTCTGCCCCGAAACCGGGTTTCTCCCAGACCACGGGCCCGTGGCGCGTGAAGCGCAGATCAAGCCGCTGGTCGGGATGACCCTTGACCGCAAAGACTTCGCTGACCACCTCCATCTCCTCCCACCCCTCGCCATAGCGATAGCGGACGGGGGCGGCGGGGTCGGTGTCATAGACCATCACATCCTCCTGATCCGCGCAGAAGATCGTGAGGCTGAAGGCCGCGTGCCCGTTATGGCCCGCCATGATGCCGGGGGATGAGGGCTCGCCCGCGCCGATCACGTCGATGCCGGGGGCGCTCAGATGCACCATGTAGCGCAGGGACGGGGCCGCGTGCTGCCGATGCGGGTCGCTTGCCATGATCGCGCGCCCTGATGCGGTGCGCGACCCTGCCACCACCCAGTTGTTCGATCCCTCCACGCTTGGGGCCTGCACCACGGTCTTGCGCGCATCGACGCGCGACCAGCGCCCGGCCTCCTCCAGCCCTGCGGCCAGTCGGTCGGCCGAGAATGTCACGGGCGCAGTCGCCAGTTCGAACACCGCCAGCGCCTCGGGCGGCAGGTCTTGGCCCGCGTTCACCGCCCATTCCGCCGCATCCACGGGCGGGTTCAGCGGCGCCCGCAGCAGATCCACCGCAGGGTCGGCCAGCGCCAGAACCTGCGCGCGGGCCAGTTCCGATCCGGCATTGCGCGTCAGGCAATGGGTGCGGATGCGCACCACATCCCTGGCCGCCCAAGGCGCAGGCTGCGTGCCCAGCACGGCAAACTCTGCCGGCAACGGGGCATCCCCTGCCAGAACCAGATCCACATAGGCATTGATCCCGGCGGCAAAGGCCGTGCAGATCGCCTCGGCGTCATCGCCGTAAGCCGCCCATTCCGCCGCCATATCCCCGCGATAGAGGAACAATCGCGCCGCCCGGTCCTGCATCAGATAGCCGGGACCGAAATCCGCCGCCAGCAGCCCAAGCCCCCGCTTGCGCCACAGATCAATCTGCCACAACCGATCCCGTGCCGCATTGAACCCCTGGGCAAAGAACAGGTCCGCCATCCCCTCGGCCCTGATATGCGTCAGTCCCCACTGGTCGATCCTCAGGGTGACGGGGGCGGCAAGGCCGGGCAGGTGATGGGTGGTCATGACAGTCTCCGGGGGCTTTTGTAACGGAATTTGGCGTGGAACGGGATCAGATCTGGCTGATGGCGCGGGCCGCCTCCAGCGCAAGGGGGGCGACGCGGGTGCTGAAATCCTCTGGCGTCCATTCCGCCAGCGACCCGGCCACATGGATCGCCGCCACCGGCCGGCCCTGCGGCCCGGTCACGGCCACGCCGATGGCCAC
>JAMWZG010000078.1:8176-11875 GCA_024304855.1 Paracoccaceae bacterium | reverse complement strand
GGGGCGGTCGGGAAGCGGGTGACAAACAGCACGATCAGCACTAGAAGCCCCGCAACCATCGTGGCGGTCAGACCCGTCACCAGCAGACGCAGAAACCGCAGATTGCCCGGTTCGGGCAGATTGGATTGATCATTCATGGCTCAGGATCGCCTCTCTGTCCGGATCGGTGACGACCCGCCTGCGCGCCTTGATAAGGCGCTTTCGCGCGATGTGCCAGAAGATGCGAACCTGTCGCGCACCCGTCTGGCCCGGCTGATCGCGGATGGCCATGTCCGGCTGAACGGACAACCCGCGACCGACCCCAAGGCGCGTGTGGCCACAGGCGACATCGTGGACATCGCCGTGCCCATGGCCGAGGACAGCCATATCGGCCCCGAGTCGATCCCGCTGGTCGTGGTCCATGAGGATGACGATCTGATCGTGATCGACAAACCCGCCGGCATGGTGGTCCATCCCGCGCCCGGCTCGCCTTCGGGCACGCTGGTCAATGCGCTTCTGGCCCATTGCGGGGATGATCTGTCCGGCGTGGGCGGCATGAAGCGTCCCGGCATCGTGCACCGCATCGACAAGGATACCTCGGGCCTTCTGGTGGTGGCCAAGACCGACCGCGCCCATCACGGCCTTGCCGCGCAATTCGAGAAACATACCGTCGAGCGGCAATATGTGGCCGTCGTCTATGGCGTGCCCGATGCCAACGACCCGCGCCTGCGCGGCACGCCGGGCGTCAGTTTCGAGCCGGGCAATATCCTCAAGATCACCACCCAACTGGCGCGGCACAAGACCGACCGGCAGCGTCAGGCCGTCCTGTTTCAGGGAGGCCGCCATGCCGTGACGCGGGCGCGTATCGTCGAGAGCTACGGCACCCCGCCGGTGCTGTCGCTGGTGGAATGCTGGCTCGAGACGGGGCGCACCCATCAGATCCGCGTGCATATGGCCCATGCCGGTCACGCGCTGGTGGGCGATCCGACCTATGGCGGGCGGCGCAAGCTGGCGCGCGGCGCGGTCAGCGAAGCGGCCGATGCTTTGGTCCGCGACTTTCCGCGGCAGGCGCTTCATGCGCAAGTTCTGGGCTTCATTCATCCCGCAAGCGGTGAATCATTGCGATTTGAGGCGAAAATTCCGCAGGACATGGTCGACTTGATCGGTGCGCTGCAATCCTGACGGGGCCCTGATCCGGTCCTGACGGACCGTCCGCGGGCCATCCCCGAACCGGGCCCCGGTGTTTTTCCACCTCGCGCAGGGAACACGCCCCCGCACAACGGCGTTACATCTCATGACATGGACTGTCCGCTGAGACAGAAAATCGGATATGGTGCGTTAAACATTTCGCTGCACAAGGCTTGAATGGGTTCGGCGCGCAGCATAAATGCAATGTTAAGCCCCTTAACTTGAAAAGGGGAGCCCAAGTGGAAAGGGACGGAGTCAATGAGCAACTATGCCAATCTTCCGGCACCGACGCCCGAAGGCGGTCTGAACCGCTATATGCAGGAAATCCGCAAGTTCCCGCTGCTAGAGCCGGAAGAAGAATACATGCTGGCCAAGCGCTGGGTCGAGGAGCAAGACACGCAGGCCGCGCATCGGATGGTGACAAGCCACCTGCGTCTGGCCGCCAAGATCGCCATGGGCTATCGCGGCTATGGCCTGCCGCAGGCCGAGGTCATATCCGAGGCGAATGTCGGCCTGATGCAGGCGGTCAAGCGGTTCGACCCCGAAAAGGGCTTCCGCCTTGCGACCTATGCGATGTGGTGGATCAGGGCGTCCATTCAGGAATATATCCTGCGGTCCTGGAGCCTTGTGAAACTGGGCACGACCTCGGCGCAGAAGAAGCTGTTCTTCAACCTGCGCAAGGCCAAGGCCAAGATCGGCGCGCTGGAGGAAGGCGACCTGCGCCCCGAGAACGTCAAGCAGATCGCCACCGATCTGGGCGTGACCGAGGATGAGGTGATCAGCATGAACCGCCGCCTCTCTGGCGGCGATGCCTCGCTGAACGCCACGGTCGGGTCCGAGGGCGAAGGCTCGATGCAATGGCAGGACTGGCTTGAGGATGAGGATGCCGATCAGGCCACCGACTACGCCGAGCGGGATGAGATGGAAGCCCGCCGCGCCCTGCTGGTGCAGGCGATGGATGTGCTGAACGAGCGTGAGCGCGACATCCTGACCCAGCGCCGCCTGGCGGATGAGACGGTGACGCTGGAGGATCTGAGCGCGCAATATGACGTCAGCCGCGAACGCATCCGCCAGATCGAAGTGCGGGCGTTCGAAAAGCTGCAAAAGCGGATGCGCGACCTCGCGATGGCCAAAGGGATGCTGGAAAGCGCCTGACGGATCGCAGAGGGCTTGAACAGGACGGCACCGGCAGCCATGCTGGTGCCGTTTTGCGTTTCGGGGAAGGGAACAGGATCATGGCGGGCGGATGGGCGCGTGACGGCGCGGTGAACGAACAGATCGAAGCCTCGATCCAGGATGAGCTGGCCCGGCTGAAAGCCCGCCGCGCGCCGGTGGGCGACAGCCTGACCCATTGCGCCGATTGCGAAGAACCGATCCCCGAGGCGCGACGCGCCGCCATCCCCGGTGTCAAGCTCTGCATCGACTGCCAGTCCGAACGCCAAGCCGCGCAAAGCCCGCGTGGCGGGATCAACCGGCGCGGGTCCAAGGACAGCCAGATGAAATAGGGGGCTTTGCCCCCCGTCCTTGCGGACGCCCCCCCAGGATATTTCGTGCAAGAAGATGCAGGCTCAGCCCGGCAGGGGCAGGCGCATGATATGCTGCGGGCCCGCGCTGCCATGGGGCCAGATCGCACCCGTGTCGTGGAACCCGCCCTTGCGGTAGCTGGCGATGGCGGCCGGGTTTTGCAAGTTTACCGTCAGCCACAGGCGGCGGGCCTCGGGGTAGAGGTCGCGCAGATAGGCGGGCAGGGCGCGCATCGCCGCCGTGCCGATCCCTTTGCCTTGCGCGGCCATGTCTACGATCACCGCCCGCAGCCCCAGATCACCCGCTTCGGCAAAACCATGGGCCGCAGGATAGCTCCGGTCGATCTTGAAGAACCCGACCGGGACACCCTCCGACAGGATCGCGTGGAAATCCACATCCGGCTGCGGCGCGTCAAAAGCCTCGGCCACGCTGCCGGCAAAGCGCTGCTGATCGGGATGCACCCGCAGATGCGCCACCCGTTCCCGATCCGCCTGCGTCAGAGGGATGAGCGTGACGCTCAATCCTCCATCGCCTCAAGCTCGTCGATCATCCCCTCGATCATCGACAGGCCCTTGTCCCAGAAGGCGGGATCGGTGGCATCAAGGCCGAAGGGCGCCAGCAATTCGGTGTGATGCTTGGACCCGCCTGCCTTGAGCATGTCGAAATACTTGTCCTGAAAGCCTGTGGGGTTCTCCTCATAGACCGCGTAGAGCGCGTTCACGAGGCCGTCGCCAAAGGCATAGGCATAGACATAGAAGGGTGAATGCACGAAATGCGGGATATAGGCCCAGAAGGTCTCATAGCCTTCCATGAAATCGAAGGCCGGCCCAAGGCTTTCGGCCTGCACGCTCATCCACAGATCGTTGATGTCGTCGGGCGTGAGTTCGCCACCCCGACGTGCGGCGTGCAGTTTGCATTCGAAATCATAAAATGCGATCTGCCGCACGACCGTGTTGATCATGTCCTCGACCTTGCCCGCCAGCAGGGTCTTGCGCTCTTCCTTGGTTT
>JAMWZG010000078.1:1414-8166 GCA_024304855.1 Paracoccaceae bacterium | reverse complement strand
CCGGGGGCCTTGCCCGGTTTTACGCCCGCGTCGATCCAGCCCTTGTCGAAAAAGGGCGCGGCCAGATCGGCCATGCGCGGATCAAAGCCCGCATAGGCGTCCATCACCATGGAGCGCGCGGTGGGCCAGTCCACCGTCCTGGGGCTGTCCATCGGCAAGGGCGCGTTGCGATCCCAGACCTGCATCCGGTCCAGCCCCAGCCATTTGCGCTTGAGCTCATAATACCGATGGCTCAGGCGCGGATAGGCGGCAACCACCGCATTGCGCAGCGCCTCGACCACCTCGGGTTCCACATCATTGGACAGGTGCCGCCCGGTCTGGGCCGTGGGCATTCCACGCCAGCGGTCGATCACTTCCTTCTCCTTGGCCTGGGTGTTGTGCACACGGGCGAAGGTCTTGATATTCATGCCAAAGACGCGCGCCAACTCCGTTGCCGCCGCCTCGCGTTTCGCACGGTCATGGTCGGTCAGCAGGTTCAGCGTGCCTTCGATGTTCAGAGGCTCTCCATCCACCTCGAAGCCCAGCCCCGCGATGGTTTCATCGAAGAGCCGCTCCCAGGCGTCACCCACCACGCCCAGATCGTGCAGGAATTTCTCCATCTCGTCGGACAGTTGATAGGGTTTCATCGCCCGGATCCGGTCGAACACCGGCTTGTAGCGGGCAAGCTCCGCACTGGCCGCGAACAGCGCCGCCACATGGTCATCCTCCAGCCGGTTCAGTTCCAGCGTGAAGAACACCAACGGCGTGGTGAAATTCGTGATCTTTTCCTGACAATCCGACATGAACTTGGCGCGGGTCGCGTCGATCGTCATCTGGTAATAGCGCAAGCCCGCAAAGGACATGATCCGCCCCGCGATGGCGCTGATCCGCTCGTTGCGCAAGACGCAATCCAGCATCCCCTTGGCGTCCAGCGTGGCCAGCTTGCCCTCGTAATCGGCAGCAAAACTGGCGCAGGCCTGTTCCAGCCAGTCCAGATCGCGCTTCAATTCGGGCGCGTCCTCGGCCTCATAGAGATCGGACAGATCCCATTCCGGCAGATCGCCCAGATCCTTGGCTCCACGGCTGGCATTGGCGTCGAGAACGGGGAATTTCAGCTGAAACATGGGATCACCTTGGCTATTGCGTTACCCCAGACATAGGGGCTGCGCCCGCGTGCCTCAAGCGCGATCAGCCATATTGCGCCAGAAGGGCGCGCAGGTGATCCAGACTGTCGGCCTGATCCACCGTCTTGTCCTGCCGCCAGCGCAACATGCGCGGAAAGCGTAGGGCAATGCCGGATTTGTGGCGCGGGCTTTCCTGAATGCCTTCAAAGGCAATCTCGAACACATGATGGGGCGTGACCTGCCGCACGGGGCCGAACCGTTGCAGGGTGTTGCGGCGCACCCATTGGGTGATCTGGCCGAATTCCGCATCCGTCAGGCCGGAATAGGCCTTGGTGAAGGGGACCAGCTCATTGCCCTGCCAGACCGCAAAGGTGAAATCGGTAAACAGGTTCGCCCGCCGCCCGTGGCCTGCCTGCGCATAGATCATCACCGCGTCGATGGTCAGCGGGTCCAGCTTCCATTTCCACCAATCGCCCCGCTTGCGCCCGACGTGATAGGGGCTGGCGCGGCGCTTGATCATCAGCCCTTCGGCCTTCTTCTCGCGCGCCTCGGCGCGTATGGCGCTGAGTCTGTCCCAATCCTCTGCCATGATCACGGGCGACGCCTGCACCGGCGCCCCCTGCGGCAGAGCGTCCAGCAGCGTATCCAGCCGCGCCCGCCGGTCGGACAGCGGCGCCGTCCGCAGATCCGCACCCCCCGCTTCCAGCAGGTCATAGGCCAGCAGGATCACCGGCGCCTCGGCCAGCAGTTTCTTGGGCACGGTCTTGCGCGTGATGCGTTTCTGCAAGGCGGCAAAGGGCAGGGGTGCTGCGCCATCCCACGCCACCAGCTCGCCATCCAGCACCGTGCCATCCGGCAGATCGCCCGCCAGCCGCGCCAGTTCGGGGAAGCGGTCGGTCATCAACTCCTCGCCGCGCGACCAGATATGCAGCGCGCCGCCCCGCGCGATCACCTGCGCGCGGATTCCGTCCCATTTCCATTCCGCCAGCCAATCCGAGGCGGGGCCAAGGGCCGCCAGATCCTCGACCCCATACGCCAGACAGAAGGGATAGGGGCGTGACAGATCCGCCGTCGCATCCTCGGCCTCGATCAGATCGGCGAAACTGGTGGTATCGGGCGACCAATCCCCCATCAGGCGATGCGCCAATTCCGCCTCGTCCCGGCCCGTCGCCTGCGCCAGCGCACGGGTCATCAGCTTCTGACTGACCCCCATGCGGAACCCGCCTGTCAGCAACTTGTTGAAGACAAGCCGTTCGGTGGTGTCGAGCCTGTCCCAAGCGCGCAGGACCGCTTGCTTGCGCGCCTCATCATCTGAATTAGTCATGTCGCGCAACAGATTGATCCAATGCGACAAATCCCCATCCGATGCCCCGCGTGCAGGTGGCAGGACCAGCGCAATGGTTTCCGCCAGATCGCCGACCACGGCATAGGAATCTTCGAACAGCCAGAGCGGAATCCCCGCCGCCTCGGCCGCCCAGTCGCGCAGGCGGGTGGTGGTCACGGCCCGTTTCGGGCGACGGCCCGAGAAGATGGCGATGGTCCAGAGTTTGTCAGCATCCGGCGCGCGGCTGAAATACGCGGCCAGCGCCGCCACCTTTTCGCTGGTGCGCGTGGTCTGGTCGATCACCGTGAACAGGGCCGCGAAACGCCTCATGCGGCGTCCCCCGCATCCTCGGCCTCGGCCCCATCCTCGCCACCATATTCGGTCGCCAGAACATGGGCGTCATAGCCTTGATCCCGCAGAAAACGCGTGAAGATATCCGTGTAACCATGTGTCAGGAATAACTTTTCTGCCCCCGTCGCCTTGATCGCGCCCAGCAGACCGCCCCAATCCGCATGGTCCGAGATGACAAACCCCCTGTCCGCCGCCCGCCTGCGCCGCACCCCGCGCATCTGCATCCAGCCGCTGGCATAGCCGGTGGAGAGCGCCCCGAACCGCCGCGCCCAGGGGCTGCCCAGCACCGCAGGCGGGGCCACGATCAGCGCGCCGGGATGCGCCTTGCGGTCCAGATCGGGGGTGATCTTGATCGTATCGGGCAGGCGCAGCCCTTGGGCGCGCAGCACCGCATTGGTGTTCTCCACCGCCGCATGGGTCAGGATCGGGCCAATCGCGGGGTCCAGCAGATGCAGCAACCGCTGCGCCTTGCCCAGACTATAGGCCGCCAGCAGGCTGACCCGCCCCGCCGCCGCGTTATCCGCCCACCAGCGGTTGATCTGATCCGCCACAACCGCTTGTTTTTGCCAATGAAACACCGGCAGGCCAAAGGTGCATTCCGAGATGAAAGCGTGACATGGCAACGGCGCGAAAGCCTCGGACAGCCCGTCATCCTCGACCTTGTAATCGCCCGACACTACCCAGACCTCGCCACGCACCGCGACACGGATCTGCGCCGATCCGGGCACATGGCCGGCTGGGTGAAAGCTGACCTCGGCATCCCCGATCCGCCGCACCTCGCCGTATCGCACCGTCTCGGCCACCACATCGCCCAGACGGTGCCGCATCACCGGCAAGCAGCCATCCGTGCACAGATACCGTCGGTGCCCCGGCCGTGCATGATCCGCATGGCCATGGGTGATCAGCGCGCGATCAACAGGCCGCCAGGGATCAATGAAGAAATCCCCCGCCGCGCAGTAAAGCCCGCGATCCGTCAATGTCAGCACCGCGTGCGCCATCTCTCACCCCTTTGCCGAACCAAGGGTAGGGCGCGGCCCCCCGCCAGACCAGCCCAAACCCGTCTTGCACATCGCGCAACGCTGGCTAAGGTTCCCGCCAAAGCCAAGGGAGGATCAAAGATGCGTTTTGTCAGATACGGAGAGTTCGGTGCAGAAAAGCCCGGTGTTCTGGATGCGCAGGGCCGCCTCCGCGACCTGTCGGCCGTGATTCCCGATCTGGCGGGGGCGGTCATCGCCGATCTGCCTCGCGTCGATCCCGAAACCCTGCCGCTTGTGCCCGGCAGCCCGCGCCTTGGGGCGCCGGTGGGGCAGGTGGGCAAATTCATCGGCATCGGCCTGAACTATGCCGATCACGCGGCCGAAGCGGGGATGGAACCCCCGGCCATGCCCATCGTCTTCATGAAGGCCACCTCGTCGATCTGCGGGCCGCACGATCCCGTCTATCTGCCGCGCGGCGCGCAGAAGGGCGATTGGGAGGTGGAGCTGGGCGTCGTCATCGGCAAACGCGCGAAATATGTCTCGGAAGCGGACGCCCTTAGCCATGTTGCGGGCTATTGCGTGGTCAATGACGTGTCCGAACGCGCCTTCCAGATGGAGCGTGTGGGCCAATGGACCAAGGGCAAAAGCGCCGATACCTTCGGCCCCATCGGCCCCTGGCTGGTCACGCCGGACGAGGCGGGCGATCCCCAGACCCTTGATCTGACGCTTGATCTGAACGGTCAGCGGGTCCAGACCGGCAACACGGCCACAATGATCTTCACCGTCGCCCAGATCATCGCGCATCTGAGCGAGATGATGACCCTGCATCCCGGCGATGTCATCGCCACCGGCACCCCGCCGGGCGTGGGCATGGGGATGAAGCCGCAGCGGTTCCTGCGCGCGGGCGATGTGATGGAACTGTCCATCGCAGGGCTTGGCCAGCAGCGGCAAGAGGTGCGGCAGGACGCCTGACACCCCCGCCATCGCCCCACGAGGCACGGCCTGACCCTGCCGGGGTCAGGCTGGACAGATCAGATCGCAGGTTTCAGGCGCTTTGCAGATCCGCCACGCAGGCCGGATGCGCCGCAAAGTGTTCCGCCGCCCCGTTGAACACCATCGCGCGGGTCGCGGGCGTGTCCATCATCACCTCATGCTCGCCCCCCTGCACCAGACGCAGGGTGCCATCCGGCCAACTGGCCAGCCGCAGCTCGATCCGTTCGGGGCAGACGATCCGCTCATGCGTGCCCAGAAATGTCAGGCAAGCCACCGCAGGCGAGGGGCGCCGCGCCAGCCCCGCCATCTCGACCAGCGCCTCGTTCAGCCAGCGCAGGCTTGGCCCGCCCAGCGCCAGATCGGGGTGCTCCACCATCTGCCGCTGCATGTAGCCATACATCTCGCGGTCGCGGGTCAGTGCATTGTCGTCAAAAGGCTCGGCCAGAACATAGGTCTCGGGCTTTGTGCCGGGGGCCAGATGATGCCCCAATCCCAGACGCGGCGCGCTCCAGGACAGCGCCCAGGCGGCGGGGCGGGTCGCTGCGGCCATCTGGATGCCCCACATCGGCCCGGTAAAGACGCAGGCCGCGACCGGCAACCCCTCGATCAGCGCGCGCAGGCCGATGCAGCCGCCCATCGAATGCGCCAGCAGATAGAACGGGCGCGGCAGGTCCAGCGCCCGCGCCGCCGCGATCATCGCGGCCACGTCCTTTTGATAATCCGTGAACCGCGCCACATGGCCCACGCGCCGGTCCGGCAGCAGGCGATCCGCCAGCCCCTGACCGCGCCAGTCCACGGTCAGCGTGTCATAGCCGCGCGCCGCCAGATCGGCAGCCGCGCGGCCATATTTCTCGACATATTCAGTGCGCCCCGGAAACAGCAGCACCGTGCCCCGCGCCTCCTCCGCCTCGGGGTGCGGCCAATGGCCCACCCGGATGCGAATCCCGTCCGTCGTGCGCAGCCAAAAGGCGCGCCCGCCTGCGGGACCATCTGCAACGTCATGATAAAGCGGCGCGGATTCCATACCTTAGCTCAGGACAGAGCCAAGCTGCATGGCCATGCCCATATCGCCATCCACGGTCAGCTTGCCGCTCATGAAGGCGGATGTCGGGTTCATGTCACCGGCCATCATCGCCTCGAATGTCTCGGCGCTGGCGGTCAGGGTCACATCCGCCGCCTCATCTCCGGCGCGCGCACCCGTGGCATCCACCATCACCGCACCTTCGCCCTCGATCACGAATTTCGCGGAACCGTCGAAACCGGCCCCGTTCATCTTCTCGTTCAGTGCGGCAACGGCCGCGTCAATCACTTCGCTCATTCGCATGGTCCTTTTTTCATGCGCGAGGGGCTAACAATTCCCGATCCGCGCGTTACACTCATGTGTTATGAGCGCGATCCGTTTCAATCTCAAACCTATCGTCGCGGCACTGTTCGCGATAGTCATGTATTCCCTACCTCTGGTTGGGCAGCAGGCCGCGCCTGCGTCCTTGGCGCTGGATGGGCTCTATGACAGATTGGCTAGCGCCAGCCCGGCCGAGGCCAAGGGGCTGGAGCGGGAGATCAGGCTGGAATGGCGCAAGACCGGCTCGCCGGCGATGGATCTCTTGCTGAAACGCGGGACCGAGGCGCTGGAGCGGGGCGATTATGCCGTCGCCGTTGAACATCTGACCGCGCTCACCGATCACGCGCCCGATGTGGCCGAAGGCTATCACGCCCGCGCCCGCGCCTATTTCCGCACCGAACAGATTGGCCCGGCGATGGCCGATCTGGAGCAGGCGCTCAGCCTTGATCCGCGCCATTACGAGGCCGCCCATGGCCTTGCCGTCGTGCTAGAAGACCTGGGTCGCACGCAGCAGGCCTTTGCCGCCTATCAGCTTGTGCTTTCCATCCATCCCCATTACGACCCGGCGGCCGAGGCGGTGACACGTCTCAAGTCGCAGGTCGAGGGTCTCAAACTCTGATCGGGGAACAGGCCCATGGGGCAGCCTTCACGGATCACGGCGG
>JAMWZG010000078.1:0-1404 GCA_024304855.1 Paracoccaceae bacterium | reverse complement strand
GGCATCATCGGCCTGCCGCTGCGCCTTCTGGCGCGTGAGGTTTATGACAAGATCGTCCGCGCCCGCGGCCCCTCGGTCGTGGCCCTGGTCACGGGCGAGGAGCGGATCGTGCCACCGCGCACCCAATACTGGGTCTGCACGGTCGAGGCGATGCCCGAAGGGATGGGCGTCGATTTTCTGGCCGTGGACGAGATCCAGCTCTGCGCCGATCCCGAGCGCGGCCATGTCTTCACCGACCGCCTCCTGCGCGCGCGCGGGCTGCACGAGACGCTGTTTCTGGGCGCCGACACGATGCGCGGCACCATCGCGGCCCTGGTCCCGCAGGCACAGTTCATGCGGCGCGAGCGGATGTCCCGTCTGACCTATGCAGGTTCGAAAAAGATAAGCCGGATGCCCGCGCGCAGCGCGATTGTCGGCTTTTCGGTTGATAATGTCTATGCGATAGCCGAGCTGATCCGGCGTCAGAAAGGCGGGGCCGCCGTCGTCATGGGCGCGCTCTCGCCCCGCACCCGCAACGCGCAGGTGGAGCTTTATCAGAACGGCGACGTGGATTATCTGGTGGCCACCGATGCCATCGGCATGGGGCTCAACCTCGACATCAACCATGTCGCCTTCTCCTCGCTCACGAAATTCGACGGCCGCCGGATGCGCCATCTGGCCCCCAATGAGTTGGCCCAGATCGCAGGTCGCGCCGGGCGCGGCGTGTCCGACGGCACCTTCGGCGTGACCGGCGAGGCCGAGCCGCTGGAGGATGAGGTGGCCGAGGCGATCATGGAGCATCGCTTCACCCCCATCCGCAAGCTGCAATGGCGCAACCCGAACCTGCAATTCGGCCAGCTTGATGCGCTCATCGCCTCGCTGGAAGACACGCCCAGGGACGATCTGCTGGTCCGCGCCCGCGATGCGGATGACCTCATGGCTCTCAAATCTCTCTCCCAGGTGGCCGAAGTGCGCGCGCGCGCCTCGGATGCCGCCTCTGTCCGCCTGCTCTGGGATGTATGCCGCATCCCCGATTTCCGCGGCATCAGCGGCGCCGAACATGCCACGCTGCTGGAGGCGATCTTCAACTTCCTGCACCAGTCGGGCCGCGTCCCCGATGATTGGCTGGCCACGCAGATCAAACGCATCGACCGGACTGAGGGCGAGATTGACACATTGTCGAAACGTCTGGCCTTTATCCGCACATGGACCTATGTCGCGCAGCGCAATGGCTGGGTGCGTGACGAAAGCCATTGGCGCGAGGCGACGCGCGCTGTAGAAGACAGATTGTCCGATGCGCTCCACGCGCGCCTGACGCAGAGATTTGTGGACCGCCGCACCTCCGTCCTGTTGCGGCGGCTCAAGCAGAAGGAGGCCCTTTTGGCCGAAGTGAACGACAAGGGTGAAGTGACCGTCGAAGGAGAA
>JAMWZG010000077.1 GCA_024304855.1 Paracoccaceae bacterium | reverse complement strand
AGGGGAATCGCCCCTCAGCCCGCCTCATCCACCACCGCGCCTGTGGGCGTCACCAGATGCCCGCCCGCCGCCATGATCCGCGCGTGCAGCGCCACATCCGCCGCCATCGCAGCCCGGAACTGCGCCTCGACTGCGGGGCTGATCTGCGTATCCGCCGGGGGCGAGACATTCTTCTGCCCCAGCTTCACCTCAAGGCCCAGCCGCTCGCCCAGAAACCCGCGCAGCGCGATGGGCCGCTCATAGGCAAACAGATGCTCCACCCGGATCTGCCCATCCTTGCCCGCGACAAAGGCCCGCTGCGTGCCGATCTTGGCAAAGGCCGGCGGCCGGCGCTCCAGCGTGGCCAGAACAAAGGCGTCAAACCCCATGTCGCGCACCCGCTTGCTCTCCGCAGGCCCGTCGGGCCGCTGCCTGTAGCGATACCAACTGCGCAGATAATCCAGCGGATCGCGGATCACCGCCACGCGCTCGGGCACCATTCCATGCGCCTGCTCCAGATAGGGGGCGAAATACCGCTCGTATTTGCGCAACGTCAGATGCTTGATCGCAGCCTTGCCCGACAGGACAATATCCGCCTCTCGCCGCAGCGCCAGATGATAGGCCGTGCTCCCCGTCTTGGGCACCGCGAAAAGAACCAGATTGGCAGCAGCAAACACCAGCATCAGCACACCCCGTCACATTGCGCGCACAGTGCCCCGTGGATGCAGGGCTGTCAAAGCGTGTTGTGGACGTGGCACCCGCGTTGACTTGACGAGGCGTAGGGTGCGTGCTTGCACGCACCATTTGTAGACGGTGCGGAGGATATGTGCGTGTAAACACGCACCCTACGCCTGCCATAAAATGCGACCTATGAAGGGCTCCGCGTGCCGCGCGATTACCTTGTGGTGCGTGCAAGCACGCACCCTACGCCTGCCATGAAAATGCGACCTATGAACGGATCTGCTTGCCCCGCGACCACCTTGTGGTGCGTGTAAACACGCACCCTACGGCTGCCATAAAAATTAGACCGATGAACGGATTTGCGTGCCGCACGACCACCGTGTGGTGCGTGTAAACACGCACCCTACGGCTGCCATGAAATGCGACCTATGAACGGATTTGCGTGCCGCGCGATCACCTTGTGGTGCGTGTAAACACGCCCCCTACGCCTGCCATAGAAATGCGACCTATGAACGGGTTTGCGTGCCGCGCGATCACCGTGTGGTGCGTGTAAGCACGCACCCTACGCCTGCCATAAAAATACGGCCTATGAACGGCCCTGCGTGCCGTGCGACCACCGTGTGGTGCGTGTAAACCCGCGCCCTACACCTGCCAAAAAAATGCCACCTATGAACGGCTTTGCGTGCCGCGCGACCACCGTGTGGTGCGTGCAAACACGCACCCTACGCCATCATAAAAATGCGACCTCTCAACGGCTCCGCGAGCCGCGCGAAAGCCGTAGGGTGCGTGCTTGCACGCACCATTTGTCGATGCGGAGAACGTGTGCGTGCACGCAAACAAAAAAAATACGACCTCTCAACGGCTCTGCGAGCCGCGAGAAAGCCGTAGGGTGCGTGCTCGCACGCACCATCAGTCGATGCGGAGAACGTGTGCGTGCAGGCACACACCCTACGCCTGCTGAAACCGCCCCATCGCACTTTCCCAAAGCAGAGGGCGGCGCCGTATCAAAATACGGCTCATCCCCCCAACCCTTAAAAAACCCCTAACACGCCCGCGTAACCTATTGAATCCATTGTCCCCGGAAAATGTCCCACCGTGGGACAACTCCGGAGTCCCTCTGTGCGGCCTCAATCCTGCCAGCGGCCCTCGAACCCCTCGGGCACCAGCAGCACGTCGCGGGTCAGCTCCTCGATCCTGCGCTTGCCACAGAGCGCCATCGAGATGTCCAGCTCCTTGTGGATCACCTCCAGCGCCTTCTTCACGCCCTCCTGTCCCATGGCCCCCAGACCATAGACAAAGGCCCGCCCGATATAGGTGCCCTTGGCCCCCATCGCTACGGCCTTGAGCACGTCCTGCCCCGACCGGATGCCGCTGTCCAGATGCACCTCGACCCGGTCTCCCACCGCCTCCAGGATCGAGGGCAACGCGCGGATCGAGCTGATGGCCCCGTCCAACTGCCGCCCCCCGTGGTTGGACACGATGATCGCATCCGCCCCCACGCTCAGCGCCATCTTGGCATCCTCCGCGTCCAGGATACCCTTGAGGATGACCTTGCCGCCCCACTCCTCCTTGATCTTGGCGATCTTGCCCCAGTCAAGCGAGGGGTCGAACTGCTCCGCCGTCCAGGCCCCAAGGCTCGAGGCGTCCGAGATCCCCTTCACATGGCCCACGATATTCCCGAAATGCCGCCGCTTGGCCGACATCATCCCGATCCCCCAGCTCCACTTGGTCGCAAGGTTGATCATGGTCGGGATCGTCAACTTGGGCGGCGCGCTCAACCCGTTCTTGAGATCCTTGTGCCGCTGCCCCAGAATTTGCAGGTCCAGCGTGATCACCAACGCGGAACACTTGGCATCCTTGGCCCGCTGAATCAGCCGGCTGACATAGTCGGTGTCCTTCATCGTATAGAGCTGGAACCAGAACGGCTTGCTGGTCGCCCCCGCCACATCCTCGATCGAGTTGATCGACATGGTGGACAGCGTGAAGGGCACCCCGAACCGCTCTGCTGCACGCGCCGCCTTGATCTCGCCATCGGCGCATTGCATCCCCGTAAGTCCCACGGGGGCCAGCGCCACTGGCATGGTCACGTCCTGCCCGATCATCTGGCTGGCCGTGCTGCGCCCGGTCATGTCCACGGCAACCCTTTGCCGCAAGCGGATCTGATCGAAATCCGATGTATTCTCGCGGAAGGTCTGTTCCGTCCAGCTCCCGCTTTCGCAGTAGTCATAGAACATCTTGGGCGTCTTGCGCCGGTGGATGCGCTTGAGATCGTCGATATTCGTGATCACGGGCATGGGGCGACCTTTCTGGGATTGGTTAGCTTTCGTTACCAATCCGCTGCCCTAGCGGCAATCCTTCTTTTCAGGTGCCGCGGTTGCGCGTGATCAGGCGCGATGCGCCCCGTCGGCCAGCGATTTCACGAAGGCCAGCACATCGGCCACGGACCGCCCCTTGGCCAGCTCTGCCACGATGGCGCTGCCCACCACGCAGCCATCCGCCACCGAGGCGATGCTCTGCGCCGCGTCCGGCGTCTTGATGCCGAAACCCACGATCAGCGGCAGGTCGGTCTGCGCCTTGATCCGCGCCACTTCGGGGGCGACATCGGCGGCATTCGCCTCGGCCGAGCCGGTGATTCCGGTGATCGAGACGTAATAGACAAAGCCGCTGGTGTTTTGCAGCACCTTGGGCAGGCGCTTGTCATCGGTCGTGGGCGTCGCCAGCCGGATGAAATTCAGCCCCGCCTTCTGCGCGGGGATGCACAGCTCGTCATCCTCCTCGGGGGGCAGGTCCACCACGATCAGACCGTCGATCCCGGCCGCCTTGGCATCCACCAGAAAGCGATCCACCCCGCGGTTGAAGATCGGGTTGTAATAGCCCATCATCACGATGGGCGTGGTGTCATTGGTCTTGCGGAACTCCGCCGCCATATCCAGCGTCTTTTGCAGGGTCTGGCCCGCCTCCAGCGCGCGCTGCCCGGCCAGCTGGATCGTCTCGCCATCGGCCATCGGATCGGTAAAGGGCAGGCCCATCTCGATCACATCCACGCCCGCGCCCGGCAATCCCTTGATCAGCTCCAGCGAAGTGGCGTAATCCGGGTCGCCTGCCATGACATAGGCCACGAAGGCTTTCTTTCCCTCGGCCTTGAGGGCGGCGAATGTGGCGTCGATCCGAGTCATGTCTGGCTGTCCTTCCCTGCGGTCGCACCGATGTGCCGCAAACGCGCGGTAAACTCAATCCTTCATGCACCCTGCGCCCTTGCCCCGCGCCCTGTGCCGCTTTATGAGCGGCCAACCGAACAAAGGAGGCCGGATCATGGGTTTCAAGATGGGGATCGTGGGGCTGCCCAATGTGGGCAAGTCAACACTGTTCAACGCGCTGACCAGAACGGCCGCCGCGCAGGCCGCCAATTTTCCCTTCTGCACGATCGAGCCGAACGTGGGCGAGGTGGCGGTGCCCGATCACCGGCTCGACCGGCTGGCCAAGATTGCAGGCAGCAAGCAGATCATCCCCACGCGCATGACCTTTGTGGACATCGCGGGGCTGGTGAAGGGCGCGTCCAAGGGCGAGGGGCTGGGCAATCAGTTCCTGGCCAATATCCGCGAATGCGACGCCATCGCCCATGTGCTGCGCTGTTTCGAGGATGACGACATCACCCATGTCGAAGGCCGTGTGGACCCCGTGTCCGACGCCGAGACCATCGAGATGGAGTTGATGCTGGCCGATATGGAGAGCATCGAGAAGCGCCTGGCTGGTCTGGTGCGCAAGATCAAGGGCGGCGACAAGGACGCGGTGCAGCAGGATATGTTGCTGCGCAAGGCGCTGGCCGCGCTCGAGGCGGGACAGCCTGCCCGCACCGTCAAGGTCGATGCCGAGGATGCGAAGGCCTGGCGGATGCTGCAACTTCTGACGACGAAACCCGTGCTCTACGTCTGCAACGTGGCCGAAGCGGATGCCGGCACCGGCAATGCCCTTTCGGCGAAAGTGGCAGAAATGGCGGCGGCGCAGGGCAATTCCCATGTCGTCATCTCGGCCCGGATCGAGGAAGAGATCAGCCAGCTGGATGATGAGGAAGCGCAGATGTTCCTCTCCGAGATGGGGCTGGAGGAGCCGGGGCTGGATCGTCTGATTCGTGCAGGCTATGCCCTGCTGCATCTTGAGACCTACTTCACCGTCGGCCCCAAGGAGGCGCGCGCCTGGACGATCCGTCAGGGCACCGCCGCGCCGCAGGCCGCAGGCGTGATCCACGGCGATTTCGAGCGTGGCTTCATCCGCGCCGAAACCATCGCCTATGATGATTTCGTGACGCTGGGCGGCGAACAGCCCGCCAAGGAAGCGGGCAAGATGCGGTCCGAGGGCAAGGGCTATATCGTCAAGGATGGCGATGTGCTGCACTTCCTGTTCAATACCTGATCCTGCGCAGTGTTGCGGCTTTAATCAAAATTGCAGAAATTTGCGGCAAGACTGGCCAAGCGTGGAATTGGCGCTTTGCCAGTCCGCCGTTTTCGTGTAGTCCTTGGGTATCAGCACGAATTTTTAACTGGTTTTTGAGTGGAGAGTGAAATGAAGACAACAGTGCTTGCTGCCGCCGTCGCCGCGATGATCGCCGCGCCCGCAATGGCAGAAACCCTTGCAAATCCGTCCGCCACGCAGGCGACCCTCTCGACGCAGGCCACTGGCGTGGCTCCCGGCACGGTGGGTGGTGGCGCTGGCGCTGGCGCTGGCGCTGGCGCTGGTGGCGGCCTTGCCGGCGGCGTTGGCGGTGGTCTGGGTGTGGGTGGCGGCCTGGGTCTGGGTGGGATCGGTATTGCCGGGTCCATCGGCCTTGGCACCCTTGCGCTGACCGCTGTGGCGACAGCCGGGGCCAGTGCCGGCACCTCTGCCACCAACTGATCCTGACGCGCCTTTCCGGCGCTGCGATCCGACATGACAAAAGGCGCCCTCGGGCGCCTTTTGCCGTATTGCACCACGCTGTCCCGCTGGAGGCCGGTCAGGGGCGCAATTCCTCCAGCAGCATCGCGCCGCTGGACACCGGCAGCCATTGCCGTGACATCAGGATGCGACCACCATCGCCCATCGCATAGCTGTTGGTGAAGGCCAGCCCCGCCGCGTCGTCATTCGCGCCCCGACAGCTTTCCTGCATCAGCCGCCGGGCCTGCGCGGGCCGTGGCGTCAGACCGGGGGCGCCATGGGCGATGTGGCAGTCAAACAGCAGGGTGCGGGTCACATCCTCGCCATCCAGAACCTCCATGCTGCGCTGTGCGGGGCCGGGGCTGCCGCGCGTCAGGCGGTCCAGCACCTGCACCACATCCGCGCGCATCAGATCACGGCCCAGCCCGCGCGTGGCGGTGATCAGCCCGCCGCGCAGGGTCACGGTCTGGCTGGTCGCCGTCGCATAGCTGCGGTAGGGGCCGTTGTCCTGCACCCCCAGCAGATAAAGCGCGTCGCCCTGCGCGGTCTGTGCCCGGATCACCGGGGCCTGCGTCGCGGCCAGCACCTGTTCGGGCCGGGCCAGCGGTGCGGCGGCGGAGGTGGGCTGTCCGGGCAGGGCCAGCCCTGCACCGCGCGCGACATTGGCCACCAGCGAGCCCCGGTCCAGCCCCCCCGGATCGTTGCCGCAGGCCGCCAGCAGCATCAGCGCCGCACCCGCCAGAACCCTGCCGCACCGCCATGCCATCATCGCCAGACCCGTCCCCATGTCTTTTCAAGCTCGGGCCGGTGATAGTCGCGCACCTGCTCATACAGCCGGTCCCGCAGATCCAGCCGCGCCCCGCCGTCGCGCGTCAGCGGCCGCACCGTCACCTTGCCCAGCCGCCGCGAGGGTTGGCCCAGCAGATGCCCCACGGGGATCGTGAACCGGATACCCTTGTCAAACGACCCCTCGCCGAACTCTTCGGCCGAGGCATCGGTGAGCGTCGCGAACACGCCCAGACGCCAGCCATTCACGAATTCCCGGTCAAGGCTCAGCGTCGCCCCCACGTCGCCCGCCAGATAGCGTCCGACATCCAGCTGCGCGTGATAGCCGCGGCCCAGATCGTAATAGGCCGACAGATGCCCCGTCGTGATCTCGTAATCGCGCAGGCCGAAGCCCTGATCGAAATCCCGCTGCGCGACATGGTTCACCTCAAGACCCAGCGCCAGCCGGCTGTCCACGGGTTTCCATAACAGCTCGGCCGAGACACCCGCATACATCTGCTCGAGATAGCCCAGCGACAACCGCCCATAGAGGTCACGACCGGGGCGCAGGTAATGCGTCAGGGTCAGATGATCGAGCGAGGGATCGCCTTCGCGCGCATAAAGCGCGAAATCCGTGCGCACACGCGGCAGACCCGAAGGGTCGCGCCGGTCGATCTGGTCCAGATTGCCCGCCACCCGAGTCGAGATACTGCCCGACAGCTCCAGCCGTGGCGTGATGCGATACATCGCGCGGGCCGTGGCCACCACATCGGCACGGAAAGGATTGCTCGGATCAAAGAGGCTGTAGCGCAGGTCCGGCCCCAGATACCAGGTCAGCGGCGGTTCTGCCGTCATGCCGGGCGCGGGCGACAGCCCGGCCGCATCCGTAATCACGGCGCGCGCCAGCAGGTCACGGGCGGGGGCATGTTCCAGCCGCTCAAGATCGGCGCGTTGCAGGGTGATGGCGGACATCGCCATTCCCCGCACCACGGGGACGATCACGAATGTCTCGACCGTGCCGGGCAGGGTGCGCGACATCGCCCGCGCGGCCCGGCCAATCGCCTGCGGCTCGGGGCCATAGACGGGGTTGATCAAGCGCAGCACGGCCCGCGTCTCGCTCAGCTCCAGCCCGCCCGGGATCAGCCGCTCGCCCTCCAGCGCCGCACTCAGCCGCGCGGGGATCGTCTGCCGCGCGCCCGCATCCGCCAGCCAGCCGCGATCCACCCGCTCCGCCGCGCTGCGCCGATAGACGGGCAGGGGCGCCGTCTCGGTCCCCCCCGGCATGGGAGAGCTGCGCGGATTGGTGTGAAAGCTCAGCTGCGCCCCCAGCGCCGCCCCGTGCATCGCCATGACCCGGGCCCGCGTGCCATTGTCAAAGCGGTAATCCAGCCCGATGTTCCACGGTGATTTGCGCGCGAAAAGGCCATTCGCCACCTCCTCGACATAGGCATCCGAGGAATATTCCGCCATCAGGGTCAGCCGGTCCGTCACCGCCCATTCCAGACCGCCGAAAGCCGCGACATCGCCACGGAACCAGCGGTCATAGCTGGGCACACCCCCCTGTTCCAGAAGGTCGGTCGGCCGCGTTCCCATGCGCCCCAGCGGCTTGTAGCTGCCCAGACGCCCCCATCCCAGCCCCGCCGTCACCCGCAGCCCCGGCATCACCGTCTTGCCGGCCACGATATACTCGGCCCCGAACAAGGAAGTGCCCGCGAAATCCTGCAAGCCGATCGTCACGTCCGGGCGATACCGCCCCTCGCGCAGCAGGTGAAAGCGCAGGTCAAAGCTGCGGTCGTAATAGAGCCCGCCGTCATGGTTGGGAATGGCCACACCGCCCAACCGGCGCAGCCCGTCCAGCCCGCTATAGCGGAAACTGCCCGACAGCCGTGGCGCGATCTGAAAGGTCACTGTGCCGCGCGTCGTCCCGCCGACATGCGACACCGTGCTGGACAGCGTCGCATCGGGCGCCATCGCGGCACCGGGCATGTCCACCAGTCCGGGGGCGCCATTCATGTTGAAGCCGGGCATCGCCGCCGTCGCCGGATCAAAGGCAAAGCGCGGGCGTTCCATCTGGGCATCGGCGGGCTGTGACAGGGCGATCAGCGCGGCACAGAGCACCATCCCGGCAGGACCGCCCCGCCGGGGCCAGACCCGCGCCGAAACCGCCTGCATCTGACCGCAAGGGCCTGACCGCTCATCCATGCAGGAACCATCCTGTTTCACACACCACACACCCAATCCCTAAAAGATGACGGTCAACTTGTCTACGGTGTCAACAACGCCCGGCGCGCAGCAACGCAGCAGCGCAGCCATAAGGCCGGGAAAAGCCCGATCCTTGCGTCGCAGGGATCAATGATGATAATCATCAGCAAAGCAGCCGAAAATGAGGCCGGAATGCGGATCACCAAGGAAAAGAAGCAGGAAAACCACCAGCGGATCGTGACCATCGCCGCTGAACGCTTCCGCGCGGATGGCTTTGACGGGGTGGGCGTTGCGGATCTGATGGCGCAGGCCGGTCTGACCCATGGCGGCTTCTACAACCACTTCCCCTCGAAAGAGGCGCTGGTCGCCGAAGCTCTGGCCCAGAGTTTCGAGGAGACAGCCGCGCGCTATGCCGGGCATGAGGTGGGCGCTGTGATCGACGCCTATCTGTCGCGCGCCCATCGCGATGCGCCGGGGCAGGGCTGTCCCGCCGCCGCGCTGAGCGGCGAGGCGGCGCGCCTGCCCGCAGAGACAAGGGCCGTTTTCGGCGCGGGCATCGCCGGACTTGTCGCCGCCCTCGAAGCCAGCCTCGCCGCGCGCCCAACGCCAGCCGCTACCCCAGCCGCTACCCCTACCGCCACCCCGCGCGCGCAGGCAATCGGCCTTCTGGCGCAGGCGGTCGGGGCCGTCATGCTGTCGCGGGCCTGCCCGGACAGCGCGGACCTCGCGGATGAGATCCTGGCCGTCTGCCGGGCCCAGTGCCATGCGGCGCTGCAAGGCCCGGATCAGCCGGGCGCGCCTCGCGCCGCGACCGCGCCGCTCAGCGCGGGTGATCCGGGTCGGGCAGGGCGATGACGACCTTGCCCCTGGCGCGTCCCGTCTCGACATAGTCCAGCGCGGCCTGCGTCTGCGCGAAGGGGAATACCCGGTCCACGACTGGGCGGATCACGCCCGCATCAATCAGCCGGGCCAGTGCCGCCAATTGCGGCCCATCCGCGCGCATGAACAGAAAGCTGTAGCGGATACCGCGCCGTCTGGCCCGCGCAACCGTCCTGCGGCTCAACAGCCACATCACAAGCCGCAGCGCCGGGTTCAACCCCAGCGAGGTGGCAAAAGCCACATCCGGCGGCCCCGAGATCGAGATCAGCTGCCCGCCCGGTTTCAGCACGGCCAGAGAGGCGTCCAGCGCCTTGGCATCCTGACTGTGCAGCACCAGATCGTAATCCGACAGCACCTCGGTCACGTTCTGCTGCCTGTAGTCGATCACGATATCCGCCCCCAGCGTGCGCACCAGATCGGCATTGCCCGCACTGGTCGTGGTGGCCACGGTGGCCCCCAGATGCTTGGCCAGTTGGATCGCCAGCGTGCCCACCCCGCCGGACCCGGCCTGAATGAACACCTTCTGCCCCGGCTGCACCTTGCCGATCTCGACCAGCGCCTGCCATGCCGTCAGACCGACCAGCGGGATGGCGGCCGCCTCCTCCATGCTCAGCGTGGCGGGTTTGTGCGCAACATCGGCGGCATTCACCGCGATGACCGGGGCGAAAGTGCCGATCCGCATGTCGCGCGGGCGGGCATAGACCGCATCCCCCGGCGCAAAGCCGCGCACATCCGCACCGACCGTCAGGATGGTCCCCGCCAGATCATGCCCCGGAATGAAGGGTGGGCGATAGGGCAGGAACGCCTTGAAATCCCCATCGCGCAGCTTGGAATCCAGTTGGTTGATCGCTGTCGCGTGAACGCGGATCAGCACATCCGACGCCCCCATCCGGGGCTCCGGCATCTCGGTCAGGCGCAGCGCACCTTTCTTCTTGTATCTCTCGACGACAAAGGCTTTCACAGGGTCTCTCCAATGCGGCAACGGGTCATGTCAGGCGTCCAGAAAGGCCAGCGCGCGGGGCACAAAGGCGGCATGGTGCTGAAAGATCCCGCCATGGCCGGCATCGTCATAGATCACCAGTTCCGCCCCGGGGATACGCGCCGCCAGATCGCGGCTGTTCACCGTGGGCACCATGATGTCGCTATCGCCATTGGCCACCAGAACCGGCACCGTGATCCGCCCCAGATCCTGCGGCGCCCGAAGACCCCAGGCCCGGATCGCGGCAAGCTGGCGCAGAATGGCGCGCGGCGTCGGGCCCTTGTCCCGCGCCTGCCGCCGCTCCTTCAACCGGGCCAGAAAATCCTGCGCGGCCCGGCGGCCATTGGCGGTCCGGGTGAAGAACAGATAGGTTTTCGGATCGCGCCCGGTCAGCAAACCCTTCACGATCAGCGGCCAGGACACCGCCCCGACCCGCGCGATACCCGTGCCCCCGGCTGGTCCGGTCCCGGTCAGGATCAGCCTGCGCACCAGGCCGGGCGCGGTCAGGGCGATGTCCTGCGCCACAAATCCACCCAGCGAGAACCCCATCAGATCCACCCGGTCAAACCCCAGCGCCCGGATCAGCGCCACCGTGTCGCGGGCCATCGCGTCAATGGTCACGGGAGCCACGCCGCCCGACAGGCCGATCCCGCGATAGTCGATCAGGATCACATGATGCCGCGCGGCCAGCGCATCGACGATGCGCGGATCGAAATTGTCCAGCACCGCCCCCCAATGGTTCAGCATGACCAGCGGCACGCCTCCCGGCGCGCCCAGACGGCGATAGGCAAAGCGTGTCCCCTGCACCGTGATGAACAGGTTGGCCGCGTCACGCAGACGGCTGGCCGGAGCTTCGGTTTCGGAAAGCGGCGTCATGGTGGCGGTCCTTTCTCCGGCCGCAGGTCCGGCGGGAAGGGGGGTGATGCTCAATGATGATGACTATCATCTAAATTGTCAAATGATGATGATCATCATTAATGTCAAGCCCGCAGACCACGCGATCGCGCGCATCGCGCCCGTCATCCACCGTCTGCTGTGTCAAAAACGCAGATGAAACACGCCGCCCTATTCGGCGACCTTTGCATTGACCGTGCGATGGGTGATCGTCTCGCCCGTGTTCGCATCAATCAGGACCGGGGCGATGGGCGCGCCAGTCTCGCGCGACACGAGCGTGACAGAGGAGGCCTCGGGTGGCGGTACATGCGCATTCGCCCAGTCGATCAGCGACACCATTACCGGGTAAAGCGCCTTGCCCCGGTCCGTCAGGCGATACTCATGCCGCAGCGGACGCTCCTGATAAGGCTCGCGCCGCAAAACGCCCGCCGCTTCGAGCTTGCGCAGACGGTCAGCCAGAACATGACGCGTGATGCCAAGCCGCTCCTGGATCTGCTCAAAGCGGCGATAACCCAGAAAACAATCCCGCACCACCAGCATGGTCCAGCGATCACCGATCACGGACAAGCCGCGGGCGACAGGGCAGGCTTCCTCGGACAGATCATTCCAACGCATGACAGGCAGTCTAACACGAATTGACAGGTTCCAAAAGAGAACTTAAGACTGAGTTCCATAATGGAACGAACTGTCCCGACCCGCGGATCAGGAGGCCGCAGCCATGGATCAACCGGCCACCACCCCGCCCCTTACCACCCGCAGCTATGCCTATGCGCCGCCCGCCT
>JAMWZG010000076.1:10454-12285 GCA_024304855.1 Paracoccaceae bacterium | reverse complement strand
CGCAATGCGCGGCTGGAGCGGCGCGCGACAAGCCCCTGGGCGACCGAGGATCAGTATGACCTGTTCCGCCGCTATCTGGACAGCCGCCATGCCGATGGTGGCATGGCCGATATGGATGTGTTCGAATTCGCCGCGATGATCGAGGAGACGCCGATCCGCACCCGCGTGATCGAATATCACGACACCGCCAGCCGCGACCTGTCGGCTGTCTGCCTGACCGATGTTCTGGATGACGGGGTCAGCATGGTCTATTCCTTCTATCAGCCGGACCGGCCCGGCGACAGTCTGGGCACCTATATCATCCTGGACCATATCCGTATCGCGCAGGAGGCGGGCCTGCCTTATGTCTATCTGGGCTATTGGGTGCCCGGCAGCCCCAAGATGGGCTACAAGGCCAAGTTCTCGGGGCTGGAGCTTTATGTCGGCGGCAAGTGGCAGAAGATGCGTGATCCGGCGGATTATTCGGCCGAGATGCATCCGCTGTCCACGGACCCGATTGCGGAACAGGTGGCCAATATCTCGCTTCCCGGATCGGTGCCCGCGCGGTCCTGAACCACGCCCCCTTGCCCGCAACCTTGCCTCAGGCATAGCCGCCCTGCCCGCCCGCATCCGGCCCGGATCGCGGGTTTCGGCGGGTTTTTGCAGGTCAGAATTGCGTTCCTGACGTTTCAACCCCTCGAAACGTAATAAAGATACAAAAATAATCCCCCTCGCGACATTAAATTCAACCAAATGCCTGTTGACGCTGCCGTGCAGCACTCATAATGTCCTGCCACGCAGCAAGGAGCCCTTTGGCTATGACACCTCTAGTGATCATTGTAAGGATGTGGCGCATGGGCCGGTAACGGACACCCAAAAGGTTCCCCATGCGCCCCCGTCAAAACCGGGGGCTTTTTTATGCGATTGATGACGTCGGAAACGGAGCAAAGCACATGACACGTCAGATGACCGGAGCGAGAATGGTGGTTCAGGCCCTCAAGGATCAGGGCGTGGACGTCGTATTCGGATACCCCGGCGGGGCCGTGCTACCGATTTATGACGAGATCTTTCAGCAAAACGAGATTCAGCACATTCTGGTGCGCCATGAACAGGGGGCTGTGCACGCCGCCGAAGGCTATGCCCGCGCGACCGGCAAGCCGGGCGTGGTGCTGGTGACATCCGGTCCGGGGGCGACCAATGCGGTGACGGGTCTGACGGACGCGCTGATGGACAGCATCCCGATCGTGGTGCTGACCGGACAGGTGCCGACCTTCATGATCGGCAATGACGCCTTTCAGGAGGCCGATACCGTGGGCATCACGCGACCCTGCACCAAGCATAACTGGCTGGTGAAAGATACCGAGAAGCTGTCCACCGTGCTGCATGAGGCGTTTCATGTGGCCACGGCAGGCCGCCCCGGCCCGGTGCTGGTGGATATTCCCAAGGATGTGCAATTCGCATCCGGCACCTATCACGCACCGCAGAAGGGCGGCTCGCGCCGCTATCAGCCGCAGGTCAAGGGCGATCTGGCGGCGATCACCGAACTGGTGGCGGCGCTTGAGACAGCGAAGCGGCCGATCTTCTATACCGGCGGGGGCGTGATCAACTCGGGCCCGGCGGCCAGCCAGTTGCTGCGCGAACTGGTGGAGGCGACGGGCTTTCCCATCACCTCGACCCTGATGGGTCTGGGCGCCTATCCGGCGTCCGGCGAAAAATGGCTGGGCATGTTGGGGATGCACGGGCTTTACGAGGCGAATATGGCCATGCATGGCTGCGATCTGATGATCAACATCGGCGCGCGCTTTGACGACCGGATCACGGGCCGCGTGGATGCGTTCAGCCCTAATTCCAG
>JAMWZG010000076.1:9355-10444 GCA_024304855.1 Paracoccaceae bacterium | reverse complement strand
CGTCGATATTCCCATCGTGGGCGATGTGGCCCATGTGCTGGAGGATATGCTCAAGATCTGGAAGGCGCGCGGGCGCAAGACCAACAAGGAAGGTCTGGCGAAATGGTGGGCGCAGATCAACGAATGGCGCAAGGTCGATTGCCTGAAGTTCGAACAGAAGGGCAAGGTGATCAAGCCGCAATATGCGCTGAAGCGGCTGGAAGAGCTGACCAAGGGGCATGACCGCTATATCTGCACCGAGGTGGGCCAGCATCAGATGTGGGCGGCGCAATACCTGAACTTCGAGGGGCCGAACCGCTGGATGACGAGCGGAGGGTTGGGGACCATGGGCTATGGTTTCCCGGCCTCGATCGGGGTGCAGATGGCGCATCCGGATGCGCTGGTGATCAACGTGGCCGGCGAGGCGTCCTGGCTGATGAACATGCAGGAGATGGGCACAGCGATGCAGTTCAACCTGCCCGTCAAGCAGTTCATCCTGAACAACGAACGCCTGGGCATGGTGCGCCAGTGGCAGGAATTGCTGCATGGCGAGCGCTATTCGCATAGCTGGTCGGAATCATTGCCCGATTTCGTGAAACTGGCCGAGGCTTTCGGGGCCAAGGGTATTCTGTGCAAGGATGCCGATGATCTGGACGATGCGATCATGGAGATGATCAACTATGACGGTCCGGTGATCTTTGACTGCCTTGTGGAGAAGCATGAGAATTGCTTCCCCATGATCCCCTCGGGCAAGGCGCATAACGAGATGCTGCTGGGCGATGCCTCGACCAAGGATGTCATCGGCGCGAAAGGGGCGGTGATGGTCTGATCCTGCGGGACCAGCCACTACCCCCTGACACCATCAAAGGATCAAGATCATGTCTGCACTACAGATCAAGAAGGGCGCCACCAGCCATTCCGCCTATAACCTGCGCTCGACATTCTCGGATGTCGAGGAGCGGCACACGCTGGCGGTGATTGTCGATAACGAGGCGGGCGTTCTGGCGCGCGTGATCGGGCTGTTTTCCGGGCGCGGTTACAATATCGAAAGCCTGACCGTGGCCGAGATCGACCATACCGGGCATCTGAGCCGGATCACCATCGTCACCA
>JAMWZG010000076.1:0-9345 GCA_024304855.1 Paracoccaceae bacterium | reverse complement strand
CGGCGGTGGAGCGGGAACTGGCGCTGTTCAAGGTGGCGGGCACCGGTGACAAGCGGGTCGAGGCGCTGCGTCTGGCCGATATTTTTCGCGCCAATGTGGTGGACAGCACGCTGACGAGTTTCGTCTTCGAGATCACCGGCGCGCCGGAGAAGATCGACGCTTTCGCCGAACTGATGCGCCCCCTGGGCTTGCAGGAAGTGGCGCGCACGGGTGTGGCCGCCCTGTCGCGCGGCGCGGTCTGAGCCAGATCATCTGACGTGAGGATGATGGCGCGGCACCTGATGGGTGTCGCGCTTTTTCTATGCCTCGGCCGTGATCAGACGGTAGAGGTGCCATGTCGCGTGGCCCAAGAGCGGCAGCACAAGGAACAGGCCCAGAAAGGCCGGGATCATCGCGGCAAAGGTCAGGGCGGCGATCAGCGCGGCCCAGGCCAGCATCGGCAGCGGATTGGCGGTGACGGTCTGGAAGCTGGTGATCATGGCGGTGACGAAATCCACCTCACGCTCCAGCAGCAGCGGCAGGGCGATCACCGTGATCATGTAGAGCAAAAGCGCGAAGATGCCGCCCACCACCGTGCCCACAGCCAGCATGGCAAGGCCGTTGGGTGTCAGGAACACCGCGTAAGAGCTTGAAATATTGGTCATTGTGGACAGGCCCATGAACAGCGCAAAGATCATGTGGGCCAGAAAGAACCAGAACAGGAAGACCATGATGATGATGGCGCAGATCGAGGGCAGTTGCCGCCGCGATTGCCGCCAGACGACGCTGAGGATCTGGGACAGGATCAGCGGGCGACCCTGTTCCAGACGGCGGCTGACATCATAGAGGCCCACGGCGGCGAAGGGGCCGACCAGCGGGAAGCCTACGGCGGCGAAGACCAGCCAATAGGTTTTGCCCGTGGCCCATGTGATCCAGGCCAGCAGCAGACCCAGCGCCACATAGACCGAGGCGAAGAAGATCCCGTAAAGCGGGGCGCGGCGCATGTCGGCCCAGCCACGGCGCAGCGCCTCGGCCAGCGTGGCGGTGGTGACGGGGCCGATCTCGGGCAGCCCGTCCTTGGGTGTATCCGGCATGATCCCCCTCCGTCACATTCCGGTTCTGGCGGATGAGACGCGCAAATCCGGGGAAATGCAAGCCTCAGGACAGCTGCGGCGGGCGCGCGTTCGGCCAGTCGGTCGCGCAGTGCCAGGCCTGCGCCAGTTGCAGAAGGCCCGCATCATCGCCGTGTCGTCCGAAAAGCTGCATCCCCATGGGCAGGCCTGCGCCGGGAGTGCCTGCCGCGCCGAAACCGGCCGGCAGGCAGATGGCGGGCAGGCCGATCAGGCTGACGGGAATCACCACCTCCATCCAGCGGTGATAGGTGTCCATCCCCTGCCCTGCGATCTGCTTGGGCCAGTCCAGATCGACGGCGAAGGGCCAAAGCTGCGCGGATGGCAGCACCAGCGCGTCATAGGTGTCGAAGAGTTCCGCCGCGCGGGCATACCAGCGCGAGCGGATCACGCTGGCGCGCTGGATCTGCATCGGTGTCAGGGACAGGCCTGTCTCGATCTCCCAGATCGCTTCAGGCTTCAGCAGTTTGCGCTTGGCGGGGTCGGAATAGAGCGGATCGAGCCGCCCGGCATTGGCAAAGGCGCGCAGGGTAAGCCAGCTGTCCCAGATCTCGGCGGCACTAAAGGGGGCGTCCAGCGCCTCGACCGTGCAGCCAAGATCGGTGAAGCCCTGCACGGCGCGGCCTACCAGATCCAGCACGCCATCCTCCATCGCATAGGCGCCGCCCCAATCGGCCAGATAGCCGATGCGGCGGCCTGTGATGTCAGTGTCGATCCCGTCCAGATAGCCCGCCTTGGGCAGGCCGAAGGGAACGCGGGGGTTGGGACCGGCCTGCACCTCCAGCAGGGCCGCCATGTCGCGCGGGTTGCGCGCCATCGGGCCCAAGGTGGCCAGCGGATGCAGGAAAGTGTCGCCCACCGGATCGGCGGGGATGCGGCCAAAGCTGGGGCGCATCCCGTAGACATTGCACCAACCCGCCGGGTTGCGCAGCGATCCCATCATGTCCGAGCCATCCGTGACAGCGATCATCCGCGCCGCCAGCGCCGCCGCAGCGCCGCCTGACGAGCCACCCACGGTGCGCGTGGCGTCATAGGGGTTCAGCGTCGCGCCATGCACGGGGTTGAAAGTGTGGCTGCCAAGCCCGAATTCGGGCGTATTGGTCTTACCGATGAAAAGGCCGCCTGCGCTGCGCATCCGGGCGACCATGCCGCAGTCGGATTTCGGCACGAAATCGGCAAAGGCGGGAGAGCCCATCGAGGTGGGGATGCCCGCCACATCGGCCAGATCCTTGACCGCCAGAGGTATGCCGTGGAGCCAGCCCTTGCGGGGGGTGTTGTCGGCGGCCTTGGCCTCGGCCAGCAGGGTGTCGGGGTCACGCAGGCTGACGACGGCGTTGACGCCGGGGTTCAGCCGGTCGATCTGCGCGAGGGTCGCTTGCATCAGTTCGACGGCGCTGATCTGGCGCGTCTCCAGCATCGACGACAGCGCCAGCGCGTCGCGGTTCATCAGATCATCCATCGGCCATCCCTTTCTGCCCCAAGGTCAGGGGCAGTTTCGTCAGATAACCGTCCGGGGATCAAGGGGAATTCAGCCCTCGGCCTGCGCCTCGGCCCGGGATTTGCCGGAGACATCCATGGCCAGCGTGGCGGCCATCAGCCCGTCCAGATCGCCGTCGAGCACGCCCTGCGTATCCGAAGTCTCGAACCCGGTGCGCAGATCCTTGACCATCTGATAGGGTTGCAGGACATAGGAGCGGATCTGGTTGCCCCAGCCTGCTTCGCCCTTGGCGGCGTGGGCCTCGTTGATGGCGGCGTTGCGCTTGTCGAGTTCCAGCTGATAGAGGCGCGATTTCAGCGCCTTCATGGCGATGTCGCGGTTCTGGTGCTGCGATTTTTCCGAGCTGGTGACGACGATGCCGGTGGGCAGGTGGGTGATCCGCACCGCCGAGTCGGTGGTGTTGACGTGCTGCCCGCCCGCCCCCGAGGAGCGATAGGTGTCGATGCGGATGTCGTTCGGGGCCACGTCGATTTCGATATTGTCATCGACGACCGGATAGACCCAGACCGAGGAAAAGGACGTGTGCCGCCGCGCGGCGCTGTCATAGGGGCTGATACGGACAAGGCGGTGGACGCCCGATTCCGACTTCATCCAGCCATAGGCATTATGGCCCGAGACCTTGTAGACGACGGATTTGATCCCCGCCTCTTCCCCCGGACTTTGGGCCTGCATTTCCACCTTGTAGCCCTTGCGCTCGGCCCAGCGGACATACATGCGGGCAAGGATGCTGGCCCAGTCGCAGCTTTCGGTGCCGCCGGCGCCTGCGTTGATTTCAAGGAAGGCGTCGTTGCCATCCGCCTCGCCATCGAGCAGGGCTTCCAGCTCCTTCTCGGCGGCTTTGGCCTTGAGCGCCTTGAGCGCGGCCTCGGCCTCCTTGACGACTTCGGTATCCTCTTCCATCTCGCCCAGTTCGATCAGGTCGATATTGTCCTGCAATTCCTGTGCGATACCCGTCACGGTGCCGATGGCATCGACAAGGTTCTGGCGGTCGCGCATCAGGGCCTGGGCCTTTTCGGGATCGTTCCAGAGGGTCGGATCCTCGACGCGGGCGTTGAATTCCTCAAGCCGGTGGGGGGCCATGTCCCAATCCATGCGCTGTCGCAGCAGCTCCAGCGATTTCTGGATGTCGGCAATCGTGTTCTGAACCTCGGCGCGCATGGGTCTTCCTGTGGGATGGATCAAGGAATGGATCGGATGATCGCCCCGCGTGATAGACTAGCGGGGGCTGCGGGGCAAGCGGATGACCCCGCCTAGTAGAGCCCGCCCGAGGAGACGGTGCCGAAATCGGCCTTGGGCCCGACCGTGGCGGTCGATCCGGTCGAGGTCGTGACCTCGCGTCCCAGACGGGCGCCCGCCTCCTGCACCAGCGGCAGGTTCGAGCCCATGGCGAAACCGCCGTCATACATGATGCCGAAAATCGGCTCTTCGCCATCGCGGAAATATTCGGCCACGACATATTCGCCCGAGGCATCATCCGGCAGACGCGCGCCGGTGAAACGGTCGATCTTGATGAAATGGCCGCCGGGCGGCACGACGAAGGGGCCGCCGCCATATTTCGCGGTCGCCTTCTTCATGAACTCCTGAAACACCGGGCCGCACATGCCGCCGCCCGAGGCGCCACGGCCCAGAGGGCGCGGCTGGTCATAGCCGATATAGCAGCCGGCGACGATATTGCTGGTGAAGCCGACGAACCAGACATCCTTGGCCTCGTTGGTGGTGCCGGTCTTGCCCGCGACGGGCACGTCAAGGCCCACGGTGCGCGCCGCCGTGCCGCGTTCCACCACGCCGGTCATCATCGAGGTGAGCTGATAGGCAGTGATCGCATTCATCACGCGTTCACGGTTGCTGTCGATCCGGGGCGCCTCGCCCGGTGCCAGACCGGGGACAAGGCAATCCACGCAGTTGCGCTGGTCATGGCGATAGATGGTGCGCCCGTAGCGGTCCTGCACGCGGTCCACCAGGGTGGGCTGCACCCTTTCGCCGCCATTGGCGAACATGGCATAGGCTGCGACCATCTGGAACAGCGTGGTTTCCTCGGACCCCAGCGAATTGGCCAGGAAGCGGCCCATGTTGTCATAGACGCCGAACTTCTCGGCGTAGTCGGCGACGGTATCCATACCCACTTCCTGCGCCAGACGGATGGTCATCAGGTTACGCGACATCTCGATGCCGGTGCGCAGGGGGGTTGGGCCGTAGAACTGGTTCGAGGAGTTGCGCGGACGCCAGAGGCCCTGCGGTGTGTTGATCTCGATCGGCGCATCCACCACGATGGTGGCGGGGCTGTAGCCGCTGTCGAGGGCGGCAGCATAGACGAAGGGTTTGAAGCTGGAGCCCGGCTGACGCTGCGCCTGCGTGGCGCGGTTGAAGACCGAATCCTGATAGCTGAACCCGCCCTGCATGGCGATGACGCGGCCGGTGTTCACGTCCATCGCCATGAAGCCGCCCTGCACCTCGGGCACCTGACGCAGGCTCCAGCGGACGAAATCGCCGCTGCCATCGGCGGTGATGGCGCGCACCAGCACGACATCGCCCACCGCGAGCAGATCGTCGGGGCCCTGCGCGCGACGGCCCAGGCTGCCATTCTCCAGCCGCTTGCGCGCCCATGTCACGTCATTGGCGGGGATCACATGATCCTCCCCCTCCTGCCCTTCGATGCCCAGACGCGCCTCGGCGCCCGACACCTCGAGCACGACGGCGGGGAACCATGGGCCGTTGAGGGTGATGTCGCGGGGCACTTCGACACGGGCCAGCGCCTCGCGCCAGTTGGCGAGATCAGCCGCGTCGATCTTGCGGCCGGTGCCGCGCCAGATCCCGCCTTCGCGGTCATAGGATTCCAGCGCGCGGCGCAGCGCCAGCGCGGCCTCGCTCTGCATTTCGGGGTCGATGGTGGCGCGCACGGTCATGCCGCCCGAGAAAAACTCCTCCTCGCCGAAATCGAGCGAGAGCTGGCGGCGGATCTCATCGGTGAAATAGTCGCGCGGCGGCAGGGCGGAGCGGAACGCCTCGAAATCGCCCGCCTGCACCGAACGCAGGGGCATGGCCACCTCGGTCTCGTATTCGGCATCGGTCAGATAGCCGTTGTCCTGCATCTCGCGCAGCACATAGTTGCGCCGTGCCAGCAGGCGGTCGGCCCGGCGCACCGGGTGATAATCCGACGGGGCCTTGGGCAGGGATGCCAGAAAGGCCGCCTCATGCGGGGCCAGATCGCGCAGCGGTTTGTTGAAATAGGTCAGCGCGGCGGCAGTGACGCCATAGGAGTTCTGGCCCAGAAAAATCTCGTTCAGGTAAAGTTCGAGGATGCGATCCTTGCTGAGCGTTTCCTCCAGCCGGGTGGCGAGGATGATTTCCTTGATCTTGCGTTCCGCCGCGCGTTCGCCGCCCAGAAGGAAGTTCTTCATCACCTGCTGGGTGATGGTGGAGGCGCCGCGCACATCCTGCCCGCGCGAGGCGACGGCGTCATAGGCGGCCGCCGCGATGCCGCGCGCGTCATAGCCCTTGTGGCTGTAGAAATTCTTGTCCTCGGCCGAGATGAAGGCCTGTTTGACCAGATCGGGAATCTCGGCCGCGGGGGTGAAAAGCCGGCGTTCCTTGGCGAATTCGTCGATGATCCGCCCTTCGGCCGAATAGATGCGGCTGATCGTGGGGGGCGTGTATTGCGCCAGCGATTCATGGCTGGGCAGGTCGCGGCCATAGATATAGAACACCGCACCGATGCTGACCGCCACGGCGAAGATGCCGAGCGTCACGAAGGTGAAGAACCCGCCGAGGGCGGAGAGGATGAATCGGATCACGCGCTACCTCTGAACATGTCCCCCACTCTATACGCCGGGCGGGCTGCGGGGTCAAAACAAGAACCCGCGACCGCCGGCGGGGTTTTGCCCGCGCGGACCCTGCCCTATTGCCGGACCAGATCCGAGAGGATCGCATCCTCGGCCACCCAGAGGGTGAGACCCTCGCGGATCGCCTCGGCCATGCGCAGGCGCCAGTCGGGGTTGCGCAGATTGTCGAGGTCGCGTTTGCTGGAGAGAAAGCCCACCTCGAGCAGGACCGAGGGGATGTCGGCGGCCTTGAGCACCGAGAAGGCCGCGCGCCGGATGGGGCGGCTGTTCAGCGGCAGATCCGCCCCGGCGATGCCCGCCACCAGCGCCTGCGCCAGACGTTCGGCGCGGGGCTGGGTTTCCTGCCGGGCCAGATCCATCAGGATGCCCGCGATCCTGTCGTCCTGCCCGGTAAGGTCGATCCCGGCCAGCAGATCGTCGCGGTCATGCCGTTCCGCCAGCGTGGCCGAGGCCGCGTCCGAGGCGCTGTCGGAGAGCAGATGCACGGTCGCGCCATGGGCCTGCCCCTCGGACAAAGCATCGGCGTGAAGCGAGATGAAGATCTGCCCGCCGGCCGCATGGGCCAGCGCCACGCGCCGGTCGAGAGAGACGAAACTGTCATCCGTGCGGGTCAGCACCACGTCGAAATTACCATCGCGCCGCAGCACCTCCTGCAATTCGCGGGCGAAGGTCAGCATCAGCTCCTTTTCGGAGAGGCCGTCGCGTTCTGCGCCGGGGTCGATCCCGCCATGGCCGGGGTCGAGCACCACGACAAGCGGCCCCTCGCCCGTCCGGCCTGCGGGTGCGGCGGGCAGATCCTCGGGCGGGGGCAGATCAAAGCCGGGGTCGCGCGGCGCACCGGCGCGGGCGGCAAACTCCTCGGGCGAGGTGGGGCGCAGGGTCACGCGCAGACGGGCGGCCCCGGTGACGGCATCGACGGTCATGCCCGCCTGATCCAGCATCAGGGGGCGGTCCAGATCCAGCACCATGCGCGACCAGCCGGGCCTGACCGCGCCGAAACGCAGGGCGGTGATCCCCTCGGCCTGCCCCAGTCCGGCCGCGTCCAGCCCCTGCCAGTCCACCTCGCGGAAATCGAGCACGAGACGGCGCGGCACATCGCCTGACGCGATGAGCGTATAGGCGCGGTAGGGCACGCCCTGGCTGAGCGTCAGATCCAGCGTGACGCCGGTTTCGGTCTGGCGCAGCGCGCTTTGCGCCGCATCCACCCGCGCGACGGCGCTGAAATCGCCCTGCACGACAGCGCCCGACTCCGCTGTGCGGGTCTGCGCGATTGCGCCAGACCCCATCCCCCAAAGCAGCGCCACCGCTGCGATCACCTTGAAAAACCTGCTCATCCGCCCCGTTCCGGCTGTTTGCGCGCAGGATATATCATGACCCGCGCCGATGCACCCGGCGAAATGCGCGCAGCCCCCTCCTCAGCCGCGCGCCTGCCCGTCATGCAAGGCAATCCAGTCTGCGGGCCTGCTCGGTCAGGAAATCTGCCACAGCGCCACGGCTGCGGGCATGGTCAAGAACGAAATGGTCAGGGGCCTCATGGATCTGCGGCGCGGCGCGCCCTGCCGCTTGCAATCGTCCAGAGATGGCTTGCACCATGACATCCGAGGGCCAGACAGAATCCGCCCTTGACCCCGCCAGAAAGACCGGCGAGGCGATGCGTTCCACAGGGATCACGGCCTCAGATAGCGAAGCGGCACGCGACAGCGCCTCGACGTGCAGGGGGCGATAGCCGGTTAGGCCCAGCACGGCGCGCAAGGTGCCCATGCTCAAACGCGGATAGGGCACGAAGGCCAGTGATTCATCGCCCCGCCGCCAAGAAGCATGGCGCGCCAGCGTGATCCGGCTGGACTGAAAGACCACATGGGCGGGCACAAGCGCGGCCACCGCCGTCAGGCGCGGATTGTACGCCGCCAGCAGCAGCGCCAGTTCGCCGCCCTTGGAGGCCCCCAGAACAAAGATGCAGCGCCCATCCACCTGCGGATCGGCTGCCAACGCCGTGACCAGATCGTCAAAAGGATCAAGGGCGATGCGGTCCAGATGCGGCGGCGTATCCGGTGTGCCGAAATACGCGACCCGCGCCACATGAAAGCCCGCCCCCCGCAATTGCACCACCATGGGATGCCCGGGGGCAAAGCGCCCCCCTTCAGAGCCGCCCAGCATCACCACGATCGGCGCTCGCTGCGGCAAGGCGTCGTAGACGACCGAGATGGCAGCAGGCGGCAAGGCCGCTGACCAGACCATCCACACCAGGCCCAGACCAAGGGCGCACACACCAGCTACGATGGTTTTCACAAATGACCAGCCTCGCGCATGAACCGCTGCAAGCGCGCCAGCCCTTCGATGATGTCGGCTGTGGCGCGAGCATAGGAGAAGCGCAGCGTGCCGCCGCCGCGGGCGGGGTCGAAATCCAGACCGGGGGTGACGGCGACGCCTGCCTTTTCCAGGATCTCGGCGGCGAAGGCGCGGCTGTCCGGGGTGAGGTGGCTGACATCGGCATAGACGTAGAAGGCCCCGTCGGGCGGCGCGATCCGGTCGAAGCCCGCCTTTGGCAGGCCTTCCAGCATCAGGCGGCGATTCTCGCGGTAGACGGCCATGTTCGCCTGCAATTCTTCAGTGCATTCCATCGCGGCCAAGGCGGCGATCTGGCTGGCGTGGGGCGGGCAGATGAACATGTTCTGGGCGATCCGTTCGATCACGCGGACATGATCGGGCGGCACCACCATCCAGCCGACGCGCCAGCCGGTCATGCTGAAATATTTGGAGAAGGAGTTGATGACATAGACATCGTCGCTGACTTCGAGCGCGGTCACGGCCTTCGCCTCGTATTCGATGCCGTGATAGATCTCGTCGCTGATGAAGGCGGCCCCGGCCCCCTGGGCGGCGTGGATCAGGGCCGACAGCG
>JAMWZG010000075.1 GCA_024304855.1 Paracoccaceae bacterium | reverse complement strand
CCGGAAATATCGCAGAGCACCACGAGGTTGGGCCAGCGCGGGCGCGGCTTTTTCAGCGCCATCTCCTGCATCTCGCCGCCCCGGCGCATCGAGGCGCGCATGGTGCGGCGCCAGTCGATGCGCTGGCCCGTCAGGCTGGGCTGACCCCGCCGCGAGGGGATGGGTTTCACGGGCAGCGACATGCGCGCCAGCATCCGCTTGGCGGCGGCGATTTCGGCGGTGCTCATCTGTTCGAAATCAAGGGTCTTGAGCCGTTCCTCGGTCGAGATGGTCATCGAGGCATCGACCTCGATCATCGTCTCTTCCTCGCGGGGGTTTTCCTGCTCGACGGGTCGGTTTGCGCCATCCAAGAGCGCCTCGGCCGCGCGTTTTTCGGCGGCCTGGGCCGTGCGCTCCTCCTGCACGCCGCGAATGGCGGGCAGCATCATGGACATCATATGTTCCAGATAGCGCGGATCACGCCAGTAGAGGCGGAAGATCTGCGAGAACACCGCGCGATGTTCGGGCCGGTTCACGAAACAGGCGTGCAGCACCCAGAAGAAATCGCGCTTGTCGGTGAAACCCGCCGCCTGCACGGCGCGGATGGCGTCGATCACGCGGCCCGTGCCGATGGGCAGCCCGGCCTTTCGCAGGGCGCGGGCGAAATGGGTGATGTTCTCGGCCAGCCTGGGATTGTCGGGCAATTCGAGGGGGATGTATTCGGCCATGCCCTATCCCTGTTTCTTCTTGCCATAAATATCCAAGAGGACCATCACGCAGGTTCCAGCGCGGCGCGGGCCTCGTCCAGCAGGCGTTTCGCCTCACTCCCCTGCAATTTGGCGATGTCGTCCTGATATTTCAGGATGGCACCCAGCGTGTCGGCGATCACCTCGGGGCTGAGGCTGATGACATCGAGCGCGAGCAGGCATTTGGCCCAGTCGATCGTTTCGGCCACGCCCGGTTTCTTGAAGAGATCCTCGGTGCGCAGGCGCTGGACGAAGGCCACGACCTCGCGGCTAAGCGCCTCGGACGCCTCGGGGGCGCGGGCCTTGAGGATCTCGATCTCGCGGTCGAAGGTCGGGTAATGGACCCAGTGATAGAGGCAGCGGCGTTTGAGGGCGTCATGCACCTCGCGCGTGCGGTTGGAGGTGAGGATGACGATGGGGGCTTCGGGCGCGTGGATCGTGCCCAGTTCGGGGATCGTGACCTGAAAATCGCTGAGCGCTTCCAGCAGGAAGGCCTCGAACGGCTCATCGGTGCGGTCCAGCTCGTCGATCAGCAGCACCGGCGCGCCGCCGGGTTGTGGGCGCATGGCTTGCAGAAGGGGGCGTTCGATCAGGTAATCTTCGGTGAACAACTCGGTCTTGAGCGTGTCGCGGTCGGCGCCGCCCGAGGCTTCGGCGGTGCGGATGGCGATCATCTGCGCGGCGAAGTTCCATTCATAGACGGCGGAGGAGGCATCGAGCCCTTCATAGCATTGCAGGCGGATCAGGCGGCGGCCCAAAGCGGCGGCGATGGCCTTGGCGATTTCGGTCTTGCCGGTGCCGGCCTCGCCTTCCAGAAACAGGGGGCGGCCCAGTTTCAGCGACAGGAAGGTCACGGTGGCCAAGGCGCGGCCACAGACATAGTCCTGTCCGGTCAGCAGGTGCTGCACCTCGTCGATGGATTGCGGCAATGGCATATGTGGTCCTCCCTTTGGCACGGAGGTTGCAACTGGCGTGATCCGCCGTCAAGGCAAGACAGCGTGACCGGAAAGCCCGCAAGGCACGGAAAATTTTGTGAAAGATTGACGGATTCCGCGCGACCTGCGATGGTTTTTGGCAAGAATGACCGGCCAGAATGGCGGCAGATCGGCGCAGGGGCGCGCCGGGGCGGAAACGGGCATGGGTGTCATGAGTGAACAGGATCAGGCGCGGGCGGCGGGGCTGCGGATCACGGCCGTCACCTGCGTCAAGAACGAGGGGCCGTTCCTGCTGGAATGGATCGCCTTCAACCGGGTGATCGGGGTCACTGATTTCCTGTTCTATTCCAATGATTGCACCGATGGCACCGACCGGCTGCTGGATGCGCTGGCGCAGCGCGGGATCGTGCGGCATCTGCCCAACCCGGCCGAGGGGCGCAACTACCAGATGGAGGCGCTGAAACACGCGGCATCGCAGGACATCGTGACGGGCGCGGATTGGGTCTGGATCGCGGATGTGGACGAGTTTCTGAACATCCATGCGGAGGATCACACCATCGCTGCGCTGATTGCGGCCTGTGGCGATCCGCAGGCGATCAGCGTAAATTTCCAGTTCTTTGCCAATGCCGGGATCGAGGCCTTCGAGGATCGTCCGGTCATCGCGCAATTCACGCGCTGCCATAACCCCGACATCTGGTGCGGCGAGACGGCGATCGAGGTGAAATCCCTGATCCGGCGGGATTTTCCGCTGCACTATTACGGCGCGCACCGGCCCTTTTTCAAAGCCAAGCTGCCGCCGCGCAAACATCCGCGCTGGACCGATGCGGCGGGCCGCCCGGTGCCGCAGAAGTTTCTGCTGGCGGCCAATCCGCGCCGTATCCGCAAGTTTCCGGCCATGGGCGCGCGGGTTCATGCCACGCTGAACCATTATGCGCTGCGGTCGCTGGACAGCTATCTGGTCAAGAACGACCGTGGCGATGTGAACCGCGAGAACCGCGCCTTTGACGACAGCTATTGGCGCGAGCGCAATGACGGGGCGATGGAGGATTGCTCTATCCACCGCTATCTGCCTGCGCTTGCGGCCGAGATGGCGCGGCTGCGGGCCGATCCCGCGATTGAGGCGCTGCATCAGGAGGCTGTGGCGCTGCACCGTGCGCGCCGCGACGCCCTGCTGGAGCAGCCCGCATATCAGCAGATGCGCGCGCAGTTGCGCGCGGCCCCCACCCTGTCCGCGCAGGAGGAGGCGCTGTTGCGCGAGCTGGGTCTGTGGGAGGATGCGGCATGAGCCGGGCCGAGGCGGCGGCCCCGCGCCTGCGTGTGGTCAATCTTGGCCTGCCCAAGACCGGGACCACGACGCTGGCCCATGCCTTGCGTCTGACGGGGCTGTCGGTGGCCGATTACCGTATCCGCAGGCGTCAGACGGCGGAGGTCGCGCTGCACGGGGCCTATCTGGGGCAGCGGTTCTATGAGGGGTATTTCAACACCGGCGATCCGCTGGCCGGGCTGGACGGGTTCGATGCCTTTTCCGAGGTGAGCTGCCTGCGCGAGGGGCAGTCGCTGTGGCCGCAGATGGATTGGGGGCTGATCTGCGCGATCCGGGCGCATCATCCGGGCGTGCGGTTTCTGGCCAGTTGGCGCGACCCGCTGGCCCTGTCGGATTCGATGCTGCGCTGGTCGAACCTTGGCACCGAACGGTTGCCGGGCAGCGATGTGCCGGGTCTGCCGCGCGGCTTCGGGGCGACCACCGCCGAGCGGGTCCGCTGGATCGAGGGGCATTATGCGCATCTGCGCGCGCTGTTTCGCGATGATCCCGCCTTGCTGATCTATGATGTGGCCGCCCCCGACACCCCGGCCCGGATCGGGGCGCATCTGGGGCGCGCAGTGACATGGTGGGGCCGGGCCAATCGCAACCCCGCCACGCCGCTTGCGGCCAGGGAAGAGGCGCTATGACCCGGATTTACCTGCATATCGGGCTGGAGCATGTGGGCGTCGCGCGTCTGCAACAGGTCATGGCCGAGAAGCGCGAGCAGATGCTGGCCAAGGGTGTGCTGTTTCCGCGCGCCGCCGGGCCGCGCAATCACACGCGGCTGTTCATGGCGGTGACGGACCCGGATCATGTGGATGGTCTGCGCGCGGGCCGGGGCTATGCCGATCCGGGCGCGCAGGCGCGGCTGCGGGGCGAACTGGCGGCGGCGCTGGCGCGGGACATGGCCACGCATCAGCCGGCGGCGATGATCCTGTCGGCCAGTCAACTGGGCGGTGCGCTGGCGCGGCGGTCCGAGCTGGAACGGTTGCGCGATCTGCTGCGGCCCCTGTCCGGGGATATTCGCGTCATCGCCCATGTCGATGCGCCCGCGCGGATGCTGGCGCGGCATTACGCGGCGCAGGTGCTGGAGGGGCGCGCCCGCGGGCTCGATCTGGAGCAGGGTTTGCCGGGCGCTGACTGGTGGGCGGCGGCACTGGCGCAGGCCCCTGTGGCGGAGCCTGCGCGGGGCCGGTTCTTTGAGACGCATTGCGCGCCCTTCTGGCTGGATTACCCCGCCCTGGTGCAGCATTGGGAGGGGGTTTTCGGAGAGGGCTGTGTCAGTCTGCGGCCCTATGATGCGGCACTGATGCATGGTGAGGGGGCGACCGAGGAGATCCGCGCCGCCTTCGGGATCAGCGAGACATTGGGCCGGGCGGGCGTTGCGGCAGAGCCTTTCCTGCCATCTGCGGCCTGGATCAGCCGCGCGCGGCAGTTGAACCTGCTGCTGGAGCGGATGCAGGATGTGACCGGGCAGGTCGTGCCGCGCCCGCTGTGGCGCAAGCTGCTGGAGGAGATCAGGATCGAGGGCGCGCCGCTTGATCCGGTGGCGCTGTCGGCGATCACCGCCCCGCTGGAGGCGCGGCTGGCGGGGCTGGTGCCGCAGCATCCGGCGCTGGCGGGGCTGGTGGCGCGGATGGAGGCGGAGAGCGCGGGCGCAGGTGAACGTGCCCCCTGGGTGGAGGCAGCCCCCGGTCAGGGGTTCCGGGCGAGCCAGTATCTGCTGGCCTTCCGGGCGCGGATCGACCGCGCGATCAAGGCAGAGATGAAGGCGGCGCGCGCCGAGGCGGAGGATACGACCGAGGCGCCACGCGAGGGGCGGACCGAGGGGGCGGCGGCGCCCCGCGCCGGGGACGGGCAGAACGGCGCGTCGCCCCGTGACGCGGCGCCCCCGGCACCTGCCGCGACCGTCCGGGCAAGGGCCGTCCCGCTGAGCGAGGCTGCCGCGCGGATCATGCCGCCGCTGGCCGTCGAGAATTTCCACAAGCTGCAAGCCTCGCCCTTTCGGCCCCACAACCGGCTGGGCATGGTCAATGAGGAGGATCTGGCCGCCGCCTTTGCCCCCTGCCCGCCCCGCGCCCTGCCGCCGGGGTCCAGCGGGCGCGTGATCGTGGGCTGCATGAAGAACGAGGCGCCCTATATCGCGGAATGGGTCGCCTATCACCGCGCCATCGGGGTGGACAACTTCCTGATCTATACGAATGACTGCACCGATGGCACGGCCGAGATTCTGGACCGGATGCAGGCCATGGGTCTGCTTCAGCATCGCAACAATGACGGCTGGAAAGGCAATTCCCCGCAGCAATCGGCGCTGAACAAGGCGCTGCGCGAACCGCTGATCCGCGATGCCGAATGGATCATCCATATCGACGTGGACGAGTTCATCAATATCCGCTGCGACAATGGCACGCTGGACGATTTCCTGGCCCGCGTGCCCGATGCCACCAATGTCGCGATGACCTGGCGGCTGTTCGGGCATGGCGGTGTCACGGCGCTGTCCGAAGATTTCGTCACCGACCAGTTCGAATGGTGCGCGCCGCGCTTTTGCCCCAAGCCGCACACGGCCTGGGGGTTCAAGACCATGTTCCGCAACATCGGCGCCTATGGCAAGCTGAGCTGCCATCGCCCCAACAAGCTGGACAGCGGGCTGCGCGAGCAGGTGCGCTGGGTCAACGGCTCGGGGCAGGACATGACGCGCGAGGCGGCGGAGAAGGGTTGGCGCAACTCGGTCAAATCCATCGGCTATGACCTGTTGCAACTGAACCATTATGCGCTGCGCTCGGCCGAGAGTTTCCTGATCAAGCGGCAACGGGGCCGGGCGCTGCATGTGGACCGGGCGATCGGCATCAACTACTGGATCCGGATGGACTGGTCGGATGTGCGCGACATCACGATCAAGCGCAATCTGCCGCGCCTGCGGGTGGAGTTCGATGCGATGATGCGCGATGACCGGCTGCGCGCGCTGCATCAGGACGGGCTGGACTGGCACCGCGCCAAGGCGGCGGAATTGCACGCCATGCCCGAGTTCCGCGACCTTTACGAGCAGGCCCTGACCCTGAAGCTGACAGCCCCGGAGCGGGTGGCCTATGCCCTCGCCCTTGATATGGAAACCTGACATGGCCACCAAGACATTATCCCGCGCGTCCAAGCCCGTCCCTGATGTCGCCTCTGTGCCCGCAGGAGGGACCGGGGCGGAGGTCGAGGTGGAGACCGGGACCGGGACCGAGACCGAGACCGGGACCGGGACCGGGACCGACGCTGGGGCGGCCGCGCCGGGCCGGGTCAAGATGATCCGCTCGCAGAAGCTGCGCTTTCCGATCGACCGGGCCGTGCTGCGGCCCCGGATCAGGAAATCCCTGCGCGCCAATGGCTATGAGCGCAAGGAAACCGATGCCGTGCTGCGCATCGTCAAAGCCACGGATACGGTGATCGAACTGGGCGCGGGGATCGGCTATATGTCCACGCTGATGGCGGTGCGCTGTGGCGCGACCGTCCATGCCTTCGAGGGCAATCCCGGCCTGATCGACTATATCCGCCGGGTTCACGCCGCCAATGGCGCGACGCGCGCGACGGTGCATCACGCGCTGATCGGCGCGCAGGCGGGCGAGGTGGATTTCTATGTGCGCAAGAACATCCTCGCCTCGTCGATGACCCCCTTGGCGGACAAGCCGCATCTGGCGGTAGAGAAGGTCGAGACCCGCGCCGCCCATGCGGTGTTCGATGCGCTGCGCCCCACCGTGCTGGTCTGCGACATCGAAGGGGCCGAGGCGCATCTGATCCCGCTGCTGCCGCTGGAGGGGCTGCGCGCCGCCGTGATCGAGCTGCATCCGCAATGGATCGGACAGGCGGGGGTCAAGACCGTGTTCGACGCCTTTGCCGCCGCCGGGCTGACCTATTGCCCGCAGGCCTCGGAGGCCAAGGTCGTGACCTTTCTGCGCGGCCCGGCCCGCTGATGCGCGCGCTGGCCATCCTGACCCAGCGCAACGAGGGGGCCTTTCTGCTGGAATGGTTGGCGCATCACCGGGCCGTGGGTTTCACGGATTTTCTGGTGTTTTCAAACGATTGTCAGGACGGCTCGGATCTGATGCTGGATCGTCTGGCGCAGATGGGAGAGCTGGTCCATCTGCCCAACCCGCCCCCCTATGACAAGGCGGGCATCCAGTTTTCGGCCCTGAAGGCGGCGGCGGAGCATCCGCTTGTGGCGGCGGCGGACTGGATCCTGCCGCTGGATATTGACGAATTCGTCAATATCCATCTGGGTGATCACAGTCTGGGCGCGCTGCTGGCGGCGCTGCCCGAGGCGACGGCGATCACGCTGACGTGGCGGCTGTTCGGCAATGCGGGCGTGGTGCTGCATGAGGATCGGCCTGTGACCGCGACCTTTACCCGCGCGGCACCGCGGGTGATGCACTGGCCCTGGCGCGCGTCGATGTTCAAGACGCTGTATCGCAATGACGGCACCTATGCCAAACCGGGCATCCATCGCCCCCGCGCGCCCGACCCCGCCCGGCTGGAGCGCGCGCGCTGGTTCGATGGCGCGGGGCGGGCGCTGCCGGCGCGGTTCCGGCGCGCGGGTCTGTTCTCGCCCTTCGGGCGGGACAATCACACGCTGGCGCAGATCAACCACTATCCGTTGGGGTCGATGCAGGATTACGTCCTCAAGGCGGATCGCGGGCGCGCGGTTCATGCGGATCAGCGGCTGGGGCTGGATTACTGGGTGGAGCGGAATTTCAACACCGAGGAGGATCGCACCATCCTGGCGCTGGCCCCCCGGATGCAGGCCGAGCGGGACCGGCTGCTGGCCGATCCCGTGCTGGCCACCCGTCACCGGGAGGCGCAGGCCTGGCGGCACCGGCATTTCGAGGCGCTGATGCGTGACGAGGAGATGCGCGCCCTGATGGGGCGGCTGATGATGGCGCCCCCCTCGCGCGCGTTGAGCGAGGCAGAGGCGCGCCCCCTGCTGGCCCATGCCATCGCGGCACAGCAGCAGCGGCCCGGACCCGAGGCCGGGTGAGGTGAGAGGCGGGCGGGGTGAGAGGCGGGCCTGCCCTGCCCTGCAATCGCCTTGAACGGCACATTATTCTCCTAAATTTTGCCCCAAACTGGGGCTACTCCCGGCGCATAATACGCCTGTCATCAATGGCAGGACACCCGAGGACGTGCAGCGATGTCGCAAAAGAACCCTTTGCCCGACAGGTCTCTTTCCGGCCTGAAAAAACGTGAATGGCTGGCGCAACTTGCTGAAATTGCGGAAGAGTCCGGCACGTTCGAGGCATTGGGCGCGCGCCATTTCGCAACCAGAATCACCGATGGGGCGACGCTTCTGGTCAGTTTCGAGACGATTCAGGGCATCCAGCTGCAATCCGAGATCGGGCAGCCCCTGGGCTGGGACATGGTCAAGGCGCATGGCTGGTCGCATCTTTGCGTGGTCAGCGATGGCGATACCTGGTTCCGCGATCCTGCGGTCTATGACCTGTTCGACCGTTTGACCGACGAGGGCTGGTTCGAGGAATTCGATCGCGTCATCTTCTATGGTGCCGGTCCCTGCGGCTATGCGGCGACGGCCTTTTCGGTGGCCGCCCCCGGCGCGCATGTTCTGGCGGTGCAGCCGCAGGCGACGCTGGACCCGCGCGTGACGGAATGGGACAACCGTTTCGTGCATATGCGGCGGACATCGTTTACCGACCGTTATGGCTATGGGCCGGACATGCTGGATGCCGCGCAACAGGGATTCGTGATCTATGACCCGGCCGAGGATCTGGATGCGATGCACGCGGCGCTGTTCACGCGGCCCAATGTGATCAAGCTGCGGCTGCGGCATATGGGTGATGCCTTGCAGGGCGATCTGATCGAGATGGAGATCCTGGAGGATCTGCTGCTGGCGGTCGAGGCGGATGGTCTGAGCACTGCCGAATTCGCCCGGCTGGCGCGGGCGCGGCGTGATCACCCGTCCTATCTGCGCAATCTGCTGGGGCATCTGGATGCGGCGCACCGGCCCTATCTGGCGATGCTGCTGTGCCGCAATGTGGTGGAGCGGATGCACGCGCCGCGGATCAAACGCCGGCTGGACGGTCTGGAGAAGGCGGCCGCCGATGGCGAGTTCACCCCGCCACCCGCGCGCAACGGCGCGGCAAACGGTGCCATGGGCGGCAACTGAGGCGTCACCTGAGCGGGGCGGACCGATTTCGGCCCATGACCCTCTGGCCCTGCGCGCGCGCTTTGTGTAAGCGAGGCGCATGAGCACCTCGATCACGATCCGCCGCCCCGACGACTGGCACCTGCATCTGCGCGATGGCGCGATGCTGCGCGCGGTCCTGCCGGAAACCGCCCGCCATTTCGCGCGGGCCATCATCATGCCCAATCTGGTGCCGCCCGTGGTGACGGGCGCGCAGGCCGCCGCTTACCGCGACCGCATCCTGGCGGCCCTGCCCGAGGGGATGGATTTCGCGCCGTTGATGACGCTCTATCTGACCGAGGAGACGGACCCCGATGACGTGGCGGCCGCCCATGCCAGCGGGCTGGTGCGCGCGGTCAAGCTCTATCCGGCGGGGGCCACGACGAATTCGGCCTCGGGGGTCAAGGATTTCGACAAGGTGCGCCCGGTGCTGGAACGGATGGCCGAGATCGGCCTGCCGCTGTGTATGCATGGCGAGGTGACGGATCACGCGGTGGACATCTTCGACCGCGAAGCCGTGTTCATCGACCGCGTGCTGGACAAGGTGCGCCGCGCCACGCCGGGCCTGCGGGTGGTGATGGAACATGTGACCACGTCGGATGCGGTGGACTATGTGAAATCGGCGCCGGAGAACCTGGCGGCCACGATCACCACGCATCACCTGATCATCAACCGCAACCATATCCTGGTGGGCGGGATCAAGCCGCATTACTATTGCCTGCCCGTGGCCAAGCGCGAGAGCCACCGGCTTGCGCTGCGCGCGGCCGCGACCTCGGGGGATGCGCGGTTCTTTCTGGGCACGGATTCGGCCCCGCATGTGGATGCGCTCAAGGAACATGCCTGCGGCTGTGCGGGCTGTTTCACCGCGACCAATACCCTGTCGATCCTGGCCCATGTCTTCGAGGAAGAGGGCGCGCTGGACCGGCTGGAGGCCTTCACCTCGCGCAATGGTCCCGCCTATTACCGCCTGCCGGTAAACGAGGGTCACATCACCCTGACCCGCGGGCAGACGCCTGTCGTCTATCCCGCCAAGATCGACGGCGGCGACGGGCCGGTGACAGTGTTTGATCCCGGCTTTCCGCTTTACTGGCAGGTGACTGCCTGATGATCACCGTTCTGCAAATACTCAATGCCGACCCTGCCGCCTGAGGCGGGCGGCGGATTGTGCGTATTTGAGGAACGATGAAGACGTGATGGATTTGCAAAGGATGCTGCGATGATCCCTTCCTCCTACCCCCCGGCGTCAGAGATGGCGCGGCTGACCGCGCGGATGCTGCTGGAAATCAAGGCGGTGCATTTCAACGCCGATGAGCCGTTCATTTTCGCCTCCGGCCTGCCCTCGCCGGTCTATATCGACTGTCGCAAGCTGATCTCCTATCCGCGCATCCGGTCCACGCTGATGGATTTCCTGACCGTCACCGTGATGCGCAATGCGGGGTTCGAGGCCTTCGACAATATCGCGGGCGGCGAGACGGCGGGGATTCCCTTTGCCGCGCTGGTGGCGGAACGCATGGCCCTGCCCATGACCTATGTGCGCAAGAAGCCCAAGGGCTATGGGCGCAATGCCCGGATCGAGGGGGCGATGACCGAGGGGCAGCGGGTGCTGCTGGTCGAGGATCTGACGACGGATGGCGGCAGCAAGCTGAGCTTCGTGGATGCGATTCGCGAGACCGGGGCCAGTTGCGGGCATACGGCGGTGATCTTCTACTACGGGATCTTTCCGCAGACCGAGAAGGTGCTGGCCGATCACGGGGTTGCGCTGCATTACCTGTGCACCTGGTGGGATGTGCTGGCGGAGGCGCGCGCCTCGGGGGCGTTTGACGATGCGACCATGGCCGAGGTGGAATCCTTTCTGACGGCACCGGATGCCTGGCGCGCCGCCCGCGCCGGAAAGTAGGCTGCGCGCGGCCCGCGCCGGAAAGTAAGCTGCGCGCGGCCCGCGCCGGAAAATAGGCTGCGCGCGGCACTGTTCGGGGCTGGCGGGAAACCGCCGCCCGTGCGGCACCGCCGCGCCTGATCCGGCCTGCGTTCCATCAAGATGTTGACGCAGCCCCCAGCCCCGCCCCATGATGCGGTAGGCACCGGGGATATGCACAGGCTATCCCCAGAAACATACAAGTTGCCCCCGCGGCCCTGCGTTTCTATGACACGGGCTGCAAGGACAGGGACGATCATGAACACAGTCAGCATCTTCAATGCCACCGGCACCGTGGTTCAGGAACCCGACACGATGCCCCATTCGATCGAGGCCGAGCAGCAGCTTCTGGGCGCGATCCTGACGAATAACGATGTCTATGACCGTGTCGCCGCCATCATCGGGGCGCAGCATTTCTATGACCCGGTCCATGCGCGCATCTATGAGGTGGCGGCGGCGCGGATTGCCAAGAACAACCTGGCCTCGCCCGTGACCTTGAAGGCGTTTTTCGAGGGCGACGCGGGGCTGGAGGAATTGGGCGGCCCGGCCTATCTGGCGCGTCTGGCGGGATCGGCCGTGTCCTCCTATGCGGTGCGCGACTATGCGCAGATGATCTATGACCTGGCGATCCGGCGCGAGCTGATCGGGCTGGGGCGCGACATTGCGGCCAAGGCGGCCAAGGTCGATGTGATGTCCGAGCCGCGCGAGCAGATCGTCGAGGCGGAGCAGGCGCTTTACAAGCTGAGCGAGCAGGGCAAGACCGACACCGGCTTTCAGTCCTTCCTGCGCGCCGTCACCGATGCGGTGAATGTGGCCAATGCCGCCTATCAGCGCGAGGGCGGGCTTGCGGGCATTTCCACCGGGCTGATCGACATGGACAAGAAGCTGGGCGGTTTGCACAAATCCGACCTTCTGATCCTGGCAGGGCGTCCGTCGATGGGGAAAACCTCGCTGGCGACCAACATCGCCTTCAACGTGGCCAAGGCCTATAAGCGCGGCATGATGCCCGACGGCAACGAGGGCACGGTCGAGGGCGGCGTGGTCGGTTTCTACAGCCTGGAGATGAGCGCCGAGCAGTTGGCCGCGCGGATCCTGTCGGAAGCGGCCGAAGTGCCCAGCGAGCAGATCCGGCGCGGCGACATGACCGAGGGCGAGTTCCGCCGTTTCGTCGAGGCGGCCAAATCGCTGGAGGCCTGTCCGCTTTTCATCGACGACACCCCGGCCCTGCCGATCAGCCAGCTGGCGGCGCGGGCGCGGCGGCTCAAGCGGACGCATGGGCTGGACCTGTTGATCGTGGACTATCTGCAACTGGTGCGCGGGGCGGGCAAGTCCGAGAACCGGGTGAACGAGATTTCCGAGATCACCATGGGTCTGAAGGCCATCGCCAAGGAGCTGAACATCCCCGTCATCGCCCTGTCGCAGCTGAGCCGTCAGGTGGAAAGCCGCGAGGACAAGCGCCCGCAGCTGTCGGACCTGCGCGAATCCGGGTCGATCGAGCAGGATGCCGATGTGGTGATGTTCGTATT
>JAMWZG010000749.1:279-500 GCA_024304855.1 Paracoccaceae bacterium | reverse complement strand
CGCCGCAAACAGCCGATCATCAAAATACTGGATCCGCTTCGCCCGCACTGGCATTTGCGCATCCACGACCATGATAATTTCATCAAGCGGCAACCGGCGCGCTTCGTCTTCAGGCAACAACGATGTCTCTTCCGTCCGTGTGGACTGACTGCGCCCCTCAAACGGGTTCTTCCCAATGGACCGCGATCGAGTGATAACTGTCTTCGTTGTCTTCCCAACTG
>JAMWZG010000749.1:0-269 GCA_024304855.1 Paracoccaceae bacterium | reverse complement strand
CATTTTGCCAAGGCGGTTGAACTCATCGAGCATGATCATCACAGGCCAAGGCTCATCTTTGCCCGGTTCCTTCTCTTGCATCGCCGAGAGAAGGTCTGAGAAAAACAACCGGATTAGCGGCGCGAGTGGTTTCACCATCAGCGGTTGGACAACGAGATAGACCGTGAAGGGCTTCTTGCGGATCGTGCGGAAATCAAAGTCGGAAACCTGCGTCGCTTCGTCAATCGCCGGGTTCTGCCATTGATCCAGACCTGAGGTCATCAGAAGCG
>JAMWZG010000748.1 GCA_024304855.1 Paracoccaceae bacterium | reverse complement strand
AGAGATGACCATCCTCGGCCTTGAGGGGCCGGATGGACCGCCCCGTGACTTCTGCGACGGCCTCGTCGCCAAAAGCCCAGAGGATCTGATCGAGCGCCGAGGGGATCGGAGCCAGCGTCATCAACTCCATCATGGCCGCGTCACGCAGAGCGAGCGCCTCGCGCGAGACGACCAGCGCGCCAGTTTCATCGTGGAGCGGCTCGGCCACCATATTGCCATCGATCTCCACGAGCTTTTGAGCATGGATTGGGAAGGCCTGTTCGAGGTAGCCGAGAACATAGTCGCGCGGCGTCAAGGCACCCTCGACGAGTTCATCCTCGGGATCCATCGTCTCAAGCCGGCGTTTCAGCAGACTCTCGCCCGTCGAGACCACCTGGATGACGCAAGCCTTGCCCGCCGCCAGATCGTCCTCGATGGCGCGGATAATGCTTGGAGCCTTCATGCCCATCAGGAGATGGTTGAAGAAGCGCTGTTTCGTGCTCTCGAAGCGGGACTTGGCCGAGGCG
>JAMWZG010000747.1 GCA_024304855.1 Paracoccaceae bacterium | reverse complement strand
CTGCATAGCGCTGGTTGCTCGGAAGTCTTGGTAGATCATAGCGCCAATAGTCATCTAGAAAGATCAGATCACCTCGGTCCACAGCATAATCTGAGCGATCATATAGCCACTCATCCGGTGATCCGCGTTCCTTTGCATGTCCTGGAGGAACGCATGGTGGGTTTTTTTTAACGAGGCCAGGCGGGCAACCCTTAGGTTGTGCAGCGACCGGATCAGGTTGTGCAAATGCCGCAAACGCCAAGACGGAGAGCGTCAAGAAGTTGGGTAGAGTTTTCAATGTCGAATCTCCAGATTTATATATGAAGGTTAAACCCTTTGGTGCTTTGATGGTTCCGAGATGTAATGATCGAGATGCCATCATTGGTGCATCCTGTGTGTTTCGAGCAGTCTTGACCGACCTGTTTCCTCAGCGTCAACGTTCGCTGGCATTCCCAAGATCACCTATCACGTCACGCGATTGCGCAGTGTCACGAGGCGGGCGTCCGATCACGTCCTTGAGCTCGTCCA
>JAMWZG010000746.1 GCA_024304855.1 Paracoccaceae bacterium | reverse complement strand
AACCGCAGGATCTGCGCCTGAATGGTCACATCCAGCGCCGTCGTGGGCTCATCCGCGATGATCAGCTCCGGCTCGCACATCAGCGCCATCGCGATCATCACCCGCTGGCGCAACCCGCCCGAGAGTTGATGCGGATATTGCGACAGCCGGCTTTCGGCCGCCGTGATCCCCACCTTCTCCAGCAGCTCGATCGCCCGCGCCCGCGCCTGCGCCCGGCTGACCTTGCGATGCAGCAGCAAGGCCTCGGCCAGTTGATCCCCGATCGTATAGGCCGGGTTGAGCGAGGTCATCGGCTCCTGAAAGATCATCGACATCCGCGCGCCGCGCAGATCGCGCATCTGCCGCGCGCTGGCGGTGGTCAGTTCGACCCCGTCAAAGGTCATCCGGTCCGCGCTGCGCTTGATCCCCTTGCCCAAAAGCCCCATCAGCGCCAGCGAGGTCAGGGATTTCCCCGATCCGCTTTCGCCCACGATGCACAAAGTCTCGCCCCGGTTCAGGTCAAAGTCTGTCT
>JAMWZG010000745.1 GCA_024304855.1 Paracoccaceae bacterium | reverse complement strand
ATCATGAACCGAGGGAATTCGCGGTACCGAAGATCCGCCGCGCGTTGGAAGAAGAAACGGAGGGGGCGACATGAGGCTCAGAACTTTTGCGGCAGGGGTCGCGCTTGCGGGGACCGTTTCGGGGGCGGCTATCGCCTTCTTCGATGTTCTGTCGAAAGAACCCGTGCCGCCAGAACTTGCCCAGGCAGGTAGCTGGATGCCCCAGCGTCCTGAAGCTCCCCGGAGCCTGGATATTCCGTTGTCGCTGCCAGCTACGGCGTGGGCGGAAGATACACCCCGCCTCGGCCCCTTGCCCCTGCTGCAGGCCGCTGTTGTTGACAGGCCGATGCAGGCGATCGAACCGCCCCTGTTGACTTGGTCTCGCGACATATCTTCTGGTGAAACGCTCGACTCCTTGCTTTCCGAAGCCGGTCTTGCGGGAGCCGACCGGGCGGAAGTCGCCCTTGCACTTGGCGCGGAATACGATCTGCGACGGTTGCGGCCGGGGAATTCGGTCACTGTTGTTTCGGTCTCTT
>JAMWZG010000744.1:269-523 GCA_024304855.1 Paracoccaceae bacterium | reverse complement strand
CCCCGCGACCAGAAATTCGACCGTGCCCAGGCCGCGATAATTGAGCGTTTCGCCCAGGCGCACCGCGTCATGCGCGATCTCGTCAAGAAGCGCGCGAGGCAAGCCCCAAGCCGGGGCCTCTTCGATGACCTTCTGGTGGCGGCGCTGAAGCGTGCAGTCGCGCTCGAACAGGTGCAGCACATGGCCCTTGCCGTCGCCCGCGATCTGCACCTCGACATGGCGTGCCTCGGGCAGGAAGCGTTCCAGCAGAAGGC
>JAMWZG010000744.1:0-259 GCA_024304855.1 Paracoccaceae bacterium | reverse complement strand
CCGCCGCGTCCTTGGCGCTGGCCTTGTCGCCGAAGCGTTCCAGCGTTTCCGGTGTCGGCCCCATGAAGATCATGCCTGCGGCTTCGACCGCGCGGGCGAAATCTGCGTTCTCTGCCAGAAAGCCGTAACCGGGATGGATCGCATCGGCGCCGACGGATCTGGCGGCGGCGATGACTGCGTCGATCTTCAGATAGCTCTCGGATGCGGGACCGGCGCCGATGCAGACAGATTTGCCGATCTCACGGACGTGAAGGGCGTT
>JAMWZG010000743.1:291-528 GCA_024304855.1 Paracoccaceae bacterium | reverse complement strand
ACCCCCTGCCCCGGCACGGCGCTTTCCGTCGTGGACCAGATCGTCGTCTCGGTCGAAAACATGTATGGCCCGACCGAGACGACGATCTGGTCCACGACGGAAAGCGCCGTGCCGGGGCAGGGGGTCATCAATATCGGCACGCCGATCGCGAATACGCAGGTCTATGTGCTGGATGATGCGATGCAGCCCGTCCCCGTCGGTGTGGCGGGAGAGCTTTATATCGGTGGTCATGGTGTG
>JAMWZG010000743.1:0-281 GCA_024304855.1 Paracoccaceae bacterium | reverse complement strand
GGGGCGCGCTGTCCAAGGTGCGGCACATCATGCTGGGTGGCGAGGCGTTGCCGGGGGCGCTGGTGGCGGAGTTCGCGGGGCTGACGCAGGCATCGGTCGAAAACATGTATGGCCCGACCGAGACGACGATCTGGTCCACGACGGAAAGCGCCGTGCCGGGGCAGGGGGTCATCAATATCGGCACGCCGATCGCGAATACGCAGGTCTATGTGCTGGATGATGCGATGCAGCCCGTCCCCGTCGGTGTGGCGGGAGAGCTTTATATCGGTGGTCATGGTGTG
>JAMWZG010000742.1 GCA_024304855.1 Paracoccaceae bacterium | reverse complement strand
GTTCATGGACCAGACCAACCCGCTGTCCGAAGTGACGCACAAGCGCCGCCTGTCGGCACTGGGGCCGGGCGGTCTGACGCGCGAGCGTGCAGGCTTTGAGGTGCGTGACGTTCACCCGACCCATTATGGCCGGATGTGCCCGATTGAGACGCCGGAAGGTCAGAACATCGGTCTGATCAACTCTCTGGCGACCTATGCCCGCGTGAACAAGTATGGTTTCATCGAAACACCCTACCGTCTTGTGAAAGAGGGTCAGGTGACGGATGAAGTTGTCTATCTGTCCGCGACCGAGGAAATGCGTCACACCGTGGCGCAGGCCAACGCGACGCTGGACGAGCAGGGCAATCTGGTCAACGATCTGGTGACAACGCGCCAGTCGGGCGATTACACGCTGGCCCCGCGGGAACAGGTCGATCTGATCGACGTGAGCCCCAAGCAGCTGGTGTCGGTCGCGGCCTCGCTCATTCCGTTCCTTGAGAATGACGACGCCAACCGCGCGCTGATGGGGTCGAACATGATGCGTCAGGCGC
>JAMWZG010000741.1:282-532 GCA_024304855.1 Paracoccaceae bacterium | reverse complement strand
CGCCAGTGGACTTCCGATACGGCACTCCGGCGTTTCCTCCCCGGTGCCGAATACTTTGTGCTACCTGATGGCGGCCGAGGCGTGCTGCCCAGCTATGAACCCAAAGGCCATGCCCGGCCCCAGCGTGATGCCGCCGCCCGAGTAATTCCCGCCCAGCACGCTGGCCATGTCATTGCCCACGGCATAGAGGCCGCTGACGACCGCGCCATCCTCGCTCAGGACACGCGCGTGGCGGTCGGTCTTAATGCCC
>JAMWZG010000741.1:0-272 GCA_024304855.1 Paracoccaceae bacterium | reverse complement strand
TGTAGGCGGTGCTGCCCCGGCCGAATTCGGTATCCACGCCGGTCGGCACGTCCGTATTGAAGCGGGCGACCGTCGCTTTGAAGGCCACAGGCTCCACCCCGGCGTTGCGGGCCAGATCGTCCAGCGTCTTGCCTGCGATCAGATAGCCTGATTTGATCGACGGTCCCAGCGGCAGCGGTGCGGGTTTGACATAGCCAAGCCCGTATTTCCGGATGGTGCGGTCGTCAGCGGCCTCTATGCCGTGGGCAATGACATGGCCAGCGTGCTGGGCG
>JAMWZG010000740.1:234-532 GCA_024304855.1 Paracoccaceae bacterium | reverse complement strand
CCCCGTGGCTGCCAAGGGGCGCAACATGGTCGGCCCCGCCGTCACCCTTCGCTATATCCCCGCGCGCGAGGATCGCAACGGGATCGAGGTGTTCCGCCGCCCCGATCACCCGCAGCGTGTGGCCGTCGATACCTGTCCCGAAGGGGCCGTGCTGGTGATGGATTGCCGCAAGGACCCGCGCGCCGCGTCGGCGGGGGATATCCTTGTTCCGCGGGTGGGGATGCGGGGGGGGGCCGGCGTTGTCACCGATGGCGGATTCCGCGACGCGCATGAGATCACGGGTCTTGATATCCCGGCC
>JAMWZG010000740.1:0-224 GCA_024304855.1 Paracoccaceae bacterium | reverse complement strand
CCGCCGCGAGGAAGGTGACCCCCATCGTGGCGCTGAAGGCGGTCAGCACGATTTCTGTCCATGTGCCGATCATCAGAAGCGATGGGCCGAACACGAACATGAAAGGGATGATATACCCGGTCAGCCCCAGTCGCACCGCAACCCATGACGTCGCCATGACTGGCGATTGCGCGATGCCGCAAGCGGCGTAGACGGCAATGGCCACGGGCGGCGTGATGGCGGAC
>JAMWZG010000074.1 GCA_024304855.1 Paracoccaceae bacterium | reverse complement strand
GAGACAGCTGCCTCAGTTCTTGGGGCGCAGGTCCATGCCCAGACCCTTGCCCACGAATTCGGTGGTGAAGCTGGCTTTCCAGTCGATCGTGTCAGGCACGACGCCCGCGTTGACCATCTTGGTGAAGAAGTCCTCGACCTTGGCTTCGGTCATCACGCCGATGCCCTTTTCCAGCGAGTCGCCCGAGTCGACGATGCCCTGTTCGATCATCTTGGCGATGGCGAAGTCGATCTTGTCCTGCGTCATTTCGGGATTGGCCTGCTTGATCAGCGCGTTGGCCGCCGCGTTGTCGCCGTAGAGGTAGTTATACCAGCCCAGGATCGAGCCCTCGACGAAGCATTTGACGGCGTCGGGGTTGGATTCGAGGAAGGGTTTCATCACCTCGACCGTGGTGGCGTAGGTGGAGTAGCCGGTATCCGCGATCAGGAAGACATTGGGCACGAAACCGGCCTGCTTTTCGATGGCATAGGGTTCAGAGGACAGAAAGCCCTGCATCCCCATGCGCTTGTCGGCCAGGAAAGGTGCGGGGTTGAAGGTATAGGGCTGGCGCTGTTCGGCGGTGAAGCCGTATTCCGCGATCATCCACTGGTAGTAGGAGGCATAGCCCTGATCCCCGATGAGCAGGGTCAGGTCTTTCAGCTCTTCCCAGGTGTCCGCCTCGCCGGGGTGGGCGATGATGACCTGCGGGTGTTTCTGGAACGTGGCCATGACCGAGACGATGGGGATGTTTTCGGAGACGGCGGTGAAGGCTTGCAGCATGTCGCCGCCCATGTGGAATTGCATCCGGTCGGCCATGAGAAGCGCGCGGTTGTTGACCTGCGGACCGCCGGGGACGATCTCGACCTCGAGCCCGCAGGCGGCATAGGTGCCGTCGGCGACGGATTGGTAGAAACCGCCGTGTTCGGCCTGTGCCAGCCAGTTGGTGCCGAACACCACCTTTTGCTGGGCGGCGGCGGGCATGGCGATGGCGGCCAGCGTCAGCGCGGTGACGGTGCCGGTGATGGTCTTCCCTGTCAGTTTCATTGAGCGACTCCCCGTTGGGTCTGGTTTACGGACCATTCCTAGGGCCGGGCTTCGCGGCGCAGGAAGCAGAGCCGGTGGGAATCGGGGGAGACCGCGTGCACATGCGGAAAGATTATGCAGACGCAGCAATGACTGCTGCGAATTTGGGCGAAGCGGCATGAGTTTCGCGGAAAACGGGCGTCAGGGTGCCGCTGTCCGATGCCAAGAGGATGTGCCCGGTGGCAGAACCTGAGGGAAAGACACGCAGACTCAGCCCCTGAAAGGCCATCCCATGACACCCAATGTGCAAGCCGCGCGCGATGCGCTGGCCCATCTTGAGATTGACGAGAATCCCGCCGCGCTGAAATCCAAAAGCCGGGATTTCTTCTGGTATTCGCCGGTTCTGAAGGCGCGGCTGGATCATCTGGTGGGGGATTTCGTCGTGGCCCCCCGGACCGAGGCCGAGGTGATCGAGGTGTTGAAGGTGTGCTACGCCCATGATGTGCCCGTGACGACGCGGGGCGCGGGGACGGGCAATTACGGGCAGGCGATGCCGCTGGCGGGGGGCTGCATCCTGCACATGAAGAACATGGCTGCCGTGAAAGAGGTGCATCCGGGCCGGGTGATCGTGGAGCCGGGCTGTCTGCTCAAGGATGTGGATGCGGCGACGCGCGCCCATTCGGGACAGGAGCTGCGGATGTTTTCAAGCACATGGGCGACGGCCACGATCGGCGGCTTCGTGGCGGGCGGATCGGGTGGCGTGGGGTCGGTGACATGGGGCAGTCTGCGCGATCTGGGCAATATCATCCGCCTGCGCGTGGTGACGATGGAGGCCGAGCCGCGTATCCTTGAGTTCCGGGGCGAGGAATTGGCGCGCGTGAGCCATGCCTATGGCACCAACGGGATCATCACCGAGCTGGAGATGCCTCTGGCCCCCGCCTATGACTGGACCGGGTTGTTCGTGGCGTTCGACAGGTTCGAGGATGCCGCCACCTATGCCGAGGAGATTGCCAATCAGGACGGTATCCTGCTGAAACTGGTGACAGTGTTCGAAGCCCCGATCCCCGAGGCCTATTTCCAGCGGGTGAAGCCCTATATCGGCGCGGGGCAGCATATGGTGGGGCTGATGGTGGCGCCGCACAGCATGGACGGATTCAACACCTTCACCGCGCGACGGCCACAGGCGCAGGTGATCTATCGCTCGGACAATGACACCTGGGAGAAGGGGCCGGGGGCGGTCTTTGAATATGGCTGGAACCATACCACGCTGCGCGCGCTGAAGGTGGACCCGTCGATCACCTATTTGCAGGTGCGCTATGGCTATCCTGATCATCAGGCCAAGGTGGCGGCGATCCGCAAGGCCTTGGGTGCGGATGGCGAGGTGATGCAGCATCTGGAAGTGATCCGCGAGAGCGGCAAGGTGATGTTCGCAGGGCTGAGTCTGGTGAAGTTCACCACCGAGGAACGGCTGGATGAGATCGTGAAGATCCATGAGGATCTGGGCTGCATGATCTTCAACCCGCATCGCTATACGCTGGAGGAAGGCGGGCGGCAGACGGTGGATGACCGTCAGTTGAACTTCAAGCGCGAGGCCGATCCCAAAGGGTTGCTGAACCCCGGCAAGATGATCGCCTGGGATGATCCCGATTTCACGTTCAAGGGGGTGTATCAGTATGCCCGGATGCGGGCGGCGGAATGACACGCGCGCTGGTCGTCTTTGCCCATCCCTGCGCCGAGAGTTTCTCGGCCAGTCTGCATGGCACGGTCGTTGAGACGCTGACCGCGCGGGGGTGGGAGGTGGATGATTGCGACCTTTACGCCGAGGGGTTCAACCCGGTTTTGTCCGAGGGCGAGCGGCGCGGCTATCACGAGGTGGGGCCGAACCTTGCGCCCGTGGCGGATTACGTCGCACGGCTGCGCGCGGCCGAGGCGCTGGTGCTGGTGTTTCCGGTGTGGAATTTCGGATACCCCGCCATCCTCAAGGGGTTTTTCGACCGGGTGTTCCTGCCCGGCGTGTCCTTTCGGCTGGAAGACGGCAAGGTGCGCCCGAACCTGACCCATATCCGCAAGCTGGCGGCCGTGACCACCTATGGCGGGACGCGGATGCGGGCGCTGCTGGCGGGCGATCCGCCGCGTCATGTGGTCAAGCGAGCGGTGTGGCATGTGACGCGGCCAGACAAGCTGCGCTATCTGGCGCTTTATGACATGAACCGGGTGACGGCGGCGCAGCGGGCGGCGTTTCAGGCCCGTGTGGAACAGGACATGAAGGTATTCTGAATGCGTGCGCTGGTCGTCTATTGTCATCCTGACCCCGAGAGTTTCACCGCCGCCGTGCGCGACCTGATCTGCGCGCGGCTGGCAGATGCGGGCGCGGAGGTGCGTCTGCTCGACCTCTATGCCCGCGGTTTTGACGGGGCTTTGAGCCGGGCGGAATGGCGTGGCTATCTGGACAGCCCCGCCAATCGCGCGCCCGTGGCCGAGGATGCTGCGGCATTGGAATGGTGCGATACGCTGATCTTTGTCTATCCGACCTGGTGGTATGGCTTGCCTGCCGTGTTGAAAGGCTGGCTGGACCGGGTGATGCTGCCGGATGTGGCCTTTCTGATGCCGGACGGGGTGAACAGGACGATCCGTCCGGGTCTGACCCATATCACGCGGCTGGGCGTGTTCACCACTTGCGGGGCAAGCCGGTGGCTGACCTTTCTGGTGGGGGCGCCCGGCAAGCGGACCTTGCTGCGCGGGGTGCGCCTGCTGTGTGCGCGGGGGTGCCGGACCGCCTTTGCGGCGCATTACCTGATGGACAGTTCCACGCCCGAGAGCCGCGGTGCGCATCTGGTTCGGGTCGGGCGCGCGATGGACAGGCTGATCGGCGCCAGAGCGGCGCAGCGGCAGGAAAGCCGGGCATGAGCACCATCCCGATCCTTGACTGGCCACGCTTCGCGACAGAGAGCCGGCAGGCGGGTTTCGTGGCGGATCTGGGCCGGGCCTGTCGCGAGACGGGGTTTTTCCTGCTGACCGGCCACGGGATCGCCGATGCGCTGATGGAGGAGGTGTTCACCCTGTCGGCGGCCTTCTTCGCGCTGCCGGACAGGGACAAGGAGCCGCTGTCGATCCGGAGCAATCCGCATAACCGGGGCTGGGTGACGCTGGGGGCCGAGCGGCTGGACGATAGATCGGGCCAGATTGACCGCAAGGAGGCGTTCAACATCGGGCTGGAGATGGCGGCGGATGATCCCCGCCTGCTGCGCGGTGAGGCGTTTCGTGGCGTGAACCTGTGGCCGGAGCTGCCGGGGTTTCGCGCGGGGATGCTGGCCTATTTCGATGCGGTCTGGCGGCTGGGGATCGGGCTGATGCGGGCGGTGGCCAGTGATCTGCGGCTGCATCCGCAGTTTTTCGATCTGGATTTCGACGCGCCGATGGCGACGCTGCGATTGCTGCACTATCCGGCGGGCAGCGGGGCGCGGGACGAGATCGGCGCGGGGGCGCATACGGATTACGGCGCGCTGACCCTGCTGGCGACGGATGGCACCGCCGGGTTGCAGGTGCAGGGCAAGGATGGGGGCTGGCTGGATGTGCCGCATGTGCCGGGCGCGCTGGTGGTCAATATCGGTGACTGCCTGATGCGCTGGACCAATGACATCTATGCCTCGACCCCGCACCGGGTTCTGCCGCCGCCGCGCGCGCGGCAGTCGGTGGCGTTCTTTCTGGACCCCAATCCTGACAGCATGATTGCCGCCCTGCCCGGAACGGGTGCGGCGCGATACGACCCGATCATCGCCGCCGATTATCTGCGCGGACGGCTGGATGCGACCTATGCACCGAAAGGCAAACCATGAGACGACTGGACTGGGCGCAATTTCGTGCCCCTGAATTCGCCCTGATTGATCCGATGGAGACGATTGCCATCCTGCCCACGGCGGCCATTGAGCAGCACGGGCCGCATCTGCCTGTGGGGGTGGATATGATGATCGCCGAGGGGATGCTGGCCGCGCTGCGCCGTCAATGCCCCGAGGATCTGGATATTCGCATCCTGCCGGTGCAGGCGGTGGGCAAGTCGAACGAGCATCTTCATGCGGCGGGCACCCTGACGCTGTCGGCGCAGACGGCGCTGGCGGCCTGGGTCGAGCTGGGGCTGTCGGTGGCGCGGGCCGGGGTGCGCAAGATCGTGATCGTCAACAGCCATGGCGGCAATCTGGATCTGGTGTCGATCCTGTCGCGCGAATTGCGGGTGCGTGCCGGGATGATGGCCGTCAAATGCCAGTGGAGTTCCTTTGGCCAGCCCGAGGGGATGTATCCGCCGCGGGAGCTGACCTATGGCATTCATGGCGGCGATGTGGAAACCTCGATCATGCTGGCGCTGCATCCTGAGCTGGTGGATATGGCGGCGGCGCGGGATTTCGCGTCAACCGCCGAGGGGGCGCCGATTGCGCCGGTGGGGCCGGTTTCCCTGGGCTGGATTTCTTCTGATCTGAACCCGGCGGGGACTGTCGGCAATGCGGCCATCGCCACCGCGCAGAAGGGCGAGGCGACGATCGGGCATCAGGTTGCCGGGTTGATCACGCTGCTGCGGTCGTTGAAGTCCTTGCCGCTGGAAGGATACGCCCCCGTTGCACAATCGGGACAGTTTCCCTCATTCGCGTCATGAGTGTATCTAGACAACTCCGCTCTCTTGTAGTCCCTGTCCCGGTCAGCCACTATGGCAAAATTATGGTGCCCGGAGTGGACGATGAATTTAAGTCGGCAATTTCCGCAACTTGCGAAAGCGGACCTGTTCGAGGACATGTCTGCCTCGGATATTTCGAACTTCATTGACGCCTGCGAACTGCGGACCGTACCCAGTGGTACGGTCGTGCTGGAGCAGGGCAAGCTGGTGTCAGGCATGGTGATCATCGCGCATGGCTGTCTTGAGGTTTCCCTGATGAATCACGAGGGGCATGTGGCGATCATCCATCATGCCCGCGAAGGCGAGACGCTGGGCGAGATCGAGGCGATTTCCAACGAGCCTTGTCTGGCCAGCTGCACCTCGGTCGGTCCGTCCACGGTCCTGCATTGCCCGGTGTCCGTGCTGACCATGTCGCTGCGCAATCCGCTGGTGCAGCGCAATGTGATGCGAATCACGCAAGGGCGGTTGCTGCGCGACAATCAGCGGAAATACATGGATCAGAACTATCCGCTGGATCGGCGGGTCTGCGCCTATCTGCTGCGTCTGGCGGATCGCAACAATCGCGTGGCGCAAAGTCAGGGTTACATCGCCAATCTGGCCAGTTGTTCGCGGCAGTCGATCAACCGCGCCCTGGCCACGCTGCGCGAGGAAGGGCTGATCATGATCGAGAAGGGCAAGATCCGACTGCTGGACCGCGCGGGGCTGGAGCGGCGTCTGGCTGGAGAATAAGGCGTCAGGCGTCGAGCGGGATCACATCGACGGCCTGCCGGCTGCTTTGGCCGCCTGCGACGCGCAACATGCCCCTGACCGGAGAGACATCGGCATAGTCGCGGCCATGGGCCACCTCGATATGGTCGGTGCCGGCGAGGCAATCATTGGTCGGGTCAAATTCGATCCAGCCGGTCGCAGGACCGCACCAGGCGCGCACCCAGGCATGCATCGCATCAGCCCCTTCCAGACGCGGGCGTCCGGGGGGCGGGCTGGTCCTGAGGAAGCCGCTGACATAACCTGCCGGGATGCCAAGGCTGCGCAAGGCACCGATCATGATATGCGACATATCCTGACAGACGCCGCGACGGTTGGCAAAAGCCTCGGCCATGGGGGTGTCCACGGTGGTGGCGCGGGCGTCAAAGCGGATGTGCCGGTGCAGTGCCGCGCCGATGGCCGTCACGGCGTCGCGGAGATCCATGCCGGTCTGCCCCCCGAGGGTGGCTGCGGCGAAACTGGCGATCTGTGGCAGTTGCGGCACGCGCACGGAAGCCGCGATGTAATGCAGCGGCGAGTCCGGGCCAAGGTCGCGGCATTGCGCCAGCAGGCCGGGCATCTGCGACAAGGGCACGGATGGACCGGGGGGGGCGGCCGCCTCAAGCCGTTCGATGCGGGCTTTCAGCGTCAGATCGACATGGTCATGCGCGCCGCGCAGGGCGAATTCGACGGTGGGATTGCCGAAGAAATCGGGCCATGTCCGCCGCTCGGCCGGGCGGGGGGCAATGTCCACGAGGGCGGCGATCACGCGCTGGCGGCCCGGCACATCAAGCGGCGTGATGCGCAGCAATTGCCGCCCGCCCGCGGCTGCCCCTGAATAGGCGTAGTGGATGTTCAGGGTGATGTCATAGATCACAGGCGCATCCCCCCGTCATAGCAGAAAGGCATCGTGAAGTGCTGTCGAGAGCGCCAGCGTATCGCCATGCAGCGTCCGCAGGGCCGCGCTGTCCAGCGTTTCGACCTGATGCAGGGCAACGCGGGTGTCCAGTTCCAGAACGCGGCGCTCAAACTCGGTGATCTGCGTCTCGGGGCGGTGGGCGGCCAGATCATCCACACGGTTGCGTATGGCCATCAGGTGAAAGCGGATCGCGCGCGGGTTCTGCGGGTCCAGTGCCAGCATGTCGATCACGCTGCTGCGCGTGGAGGTGACGGCATAGCGCTGGCGGTGGATCATGATGCTGTCACCAAATTCGATGGCCAGATCCAGCGCCCCGTCCGGCGCGTCCGGCCCGGTCGTCACGGCCAGAAGATCCGCCATCATCGCCGCCCGTTCCAGAGAGCGGCCGATCGTCAGGAACTGCCAGCCCGCCGCACGATACATGTTTTCATGCACCAGACCGGAAAAGCCCGCGATCTTGCGCAGAAGCACGCTCATCACCAGGGCGGAATCGGACCCGGCCCGCGCGGTCTGCACGATGCGGCCCATGGATTTTTCCAGATCCTTGAGCGCGGCCCAGCCATCGACCGAGAAACGGTCGCGGATCTGACTGGCGCTGTTGACGGCCGAGGCGAGGGTTGTGCGCAGCCCCTCCGGCAGGGGTTGATCCGGGTCGATCCCGAGGGCGCGCAGGCGGTCGCGGATCAGGTCCAGCAGCGGTTCGGTCGCGGCTTCGTCCAGACGGCTGTGATAGGCGCGGGTCAGGCGCAGGATGCCTTCGGTGCGTTCGACATAGCGCCCCAACCAGAAGAGGTTGTCAGCCGCGCGCGCGGGCAAGGGGCCAAGCTGGGCGCGCTGAAAGGGTGTGTCGGGCGGGGTCAGCATCGACACGGGTTCGACGGGCGTATCACTGACGACCCAGACATCGGCCACGGCCCCGCCCTGCCCCATAGCGATGGCGGTTGCGTCCGAGCCGGTGCCGATCCGGCCAAAGCCGCCCGGCATCACCTGCCAGCCCTGCGGCGTGCGGGCCAGGAACACGCGGATCGTCATGGGGCGCGGCACGAGGGCGCCGTTCTCGAACACCGGGGTGGTGGAGAGTGTGACCATCTCCTGCCCCACGAGATGTGCGGCATTCGCGGTGAGCCATGTGTCGAGATCACCGCCGTGATCCCCGCGCAACTGACCGCCGATGGCATGGGTGGCCTTGGTCTCGAAGGGCATCCGGGTCGAGAGGGCGGGTCCGATCATCATCTGCGCGGCATGGGTGCGGACATGGGCCAGCTCGGCCGGTTGACCGCACCACCATGTCGCGACATTGGGCAGGGCCAGCGGTTGCCCGGTCAGATGGCGGCTGATCCGGGGCAGGAAGGCCATGAGCGCCTGCGTCTCGAGGATGCCTGCGCCCAAGGCGTTGACCATCGTGACCTGCCCCTGCCGGATGGCCGAGACCAGACCGGGGGTGCCGATCTGCGACTGTGCCCCCAGTTCCAGCGGATCGGTCCAGATCGAATCCATCCGCCGCCAGAGCACCTCGGCCGGCACCAGCCCCTGCACGGTGCGCACCTGAAGGCGGCCGTCCTGCACGGTCAGATCTTCGCCCGCCAGAAGGCTGAGGCCAAGGTAGCGGGCGATATAGGCCTGTTCGTAATAGGTATCCGTGAGCGGTCCAGGCGTCAGGATACCGATGCGGGCGGCAGGATCGTCGCGCAGCCGGTCAAGCCCTTCGCGGAAGGCGCGGAAGAAACCGGCAAGGCGGTGCACATTGGTCTGGCGGAAAAGGTCGGGAAAGACGCGCGAGGTGGCGACGCGGTTCTCCAGCGCGAAACCGGCTCCGGAGGGGGCGTCGGTGCGGTCGGACAGCACCCACCAGCGGCCATCGGGACCGCGCCCGATCTCGAAGGCGACGAAATGCAGGAAATGGCCCGAGCGGGGTTTGACCCCGACCATCGGGCGCAGCCACTCGGGGCTTTGCGCGATCAGGCTGGCGGGCAGATGACCATCCGCCACAAGGCGATTGTCGCCATAGAGATCGGCCACCACCTGTTCCAGCAGATCGGCGCGCTGGATGAGGCCCGCGCTGATACTTGTCCATTCGGCCTCGGGCAGGATGATGGGCACGGGGCTGAAGGGCCAGTCGCGCCCGGACAGGGTGGTGTCGCCATAGCTGCGGAAGAAGACGCCCGCATCGGCCAGATATTGATCGCCGCGCGCGACATCATGGGCGATCTCATCCGGATTGAGGCGGGACAGATGGGCCAGCAGCCCGGACCAACCGGGGCGCATCTTGCCGTTTTCGTCGCACAGCTCGTCCGGCACGCCCGGCAGCGGGCGATAGCGTTGGAAGAGCGGCGTGCCACCACCCGCAGGGTTGGCCCGCCTGCTCATCAGATGCCTGCCGCGCGGCGCAGGTCGAGGGTCATCGGCGCCTCGGGATGCGGGGTTTCCGCGACCGGCTCATAGAAACCTGCGGTGTGGCCGTGAGGTTCAAAACGCGCCAGACGACGCGCTTCGGCCTCGTTTCCGTTCACGGGGAAGGTGTCGTAGTTGCGCCCGCCGGGATGGGCGACGTGATAGGTGCAGCCGCCCAGCGCGCGGCCTGTCCATGTGTCGTAGATGTCAAAGATCAGCGGCGCGTTCACGGGAAGCGCGGGGTGCAGCGCAAGGGGCGGTTGCCAGGCCTTGAACCGGACGCCCGCGACCGCCACGCCGTTGGTGCCGGTCTTTTGCAGCGGCAGGCGGCGGCGGTTGCAGGTGACGGTATAGCGGTCGGGATCGGAGGTCGTGAGTTTCGCTTGCAGCCGTTCGACCGAGCTGTCGGTATAGCGCACGGTGCCACCGATGGCGCCGGTTTCGCCCATGACGTGCCACGGCTCCAACGCCTGACGCAGTTCGAGGGTCACGCCTTCGACCGTCACCTCGCCACAGAAGGGGAAGCGGAACTCGGCCTGCGCGGTGAACCAGTCGGGGTTCAGGTCGAAGCCGTGTTGGCGCAGGTCGGCCAGCACTTCGAGGAAGTCGGTCCAGACGAAATGCGGCAGCATGAAACGATCCGACAGGGTGGTGCCCCAGCGGGTCAGATTGCCCTTGACCGGGTTGGCCCACATGCGCGCGATCAGGGCGCGGATCAGCAGTTGTTGCGCCAGTGACATGCGCGGGTTGGGCGGCATCTCGAAGCCGCGGAATTCGACCAGACCGAGGCGGCCCGTGGGGCCGTCGGGGGAATAGAGCTTGTCGATGCAGATCTCGGCCCGGTGGGTGTTGCCGGTCACATCGACCAAGAGGTTGCGGAAAAGCCGGTCCACCAGCCATGGGGCGGGGGGCGTGCCCTGCCCCGGCAGCGGGACTTGGGCAAGGGCGATTTCCAGCTCGTAGAGCGCGTCCATCCGCGCCTCGTCGATCCTTGGGGCTTGGCTCGTGGGGCCGATGAACAGGCCCGAGAAGAGGTAGGACAGCGACGGGTGGCGCTGCCAATGCAGGATGAGGCTCGCCAGCAGGTCGGGGCGGCGCAGGAAAGGGCTGTCGCCGGGGGTGGAGCCGCCGACGACCACATGATTGCCGCCGCCGGTGCCGGTGTGGCGGCCGTCGATCATGAACTTGTCGGCCCCGAGTTTGAGCAGGCGCGCCTCCTCATACACCGCCTCGGTCGTGGCGACGCAATCCTGCCATGTGTGGGCGGGGTGGATGTTCACCTCGATCACGCCGGGATCGGGGGCGACGCGGATCACGTTCAGGCGCGGGTCATGGGGCGGGCCGTAGCCTTCGATATGGACGGGCAGGCCCAGCTTTTGCGCGGCGGCTTCGGCGGCGCCGACCAGATCAAGATAATCCTCGACCTGTTCGACCGGGGGCATGAAGACACAGAGGCGTCCGTCGCGGGGTTCGACGGACACGGCGGTGCGGACAGCGCCGCCCAACTCTCCGATGACCTGCTCGTTCCGGGTCTGGCCGGGTTCGGAGGCCGTGAAGCGCGCGGCCTGTGGTGTGTGCTGCGCAAGGTCCGGGGTGGCACCATCCGCAGGCGTATCCTGCGCCGGGCCACGGGCATAATCCGGCAGCGGGCCGCGATTGTCGAAGGGATCGGCCGGGATCACATGAGGGTATTGCGCATCGGGGATATGCGGCAGAGCCGAGAGTGGGAGGCGGTAACCCACCGGGCTGTCACCGGGCACAAGAAAGAGGTGGCCACGGCGCAGCACCCATTTTTCGGACCGCCAGACGCGGCCCGTGGCGCGGGCCTGCCAGCGCTGGACAGGCAGCACGAAACCCGAGGGTTCGGTCAGGCCGCGCGCGAAGACGCGGGCGATGCGGCTGCGTTCCTCGGGGTCTTTGAGGGCGGAGTTCTGCGGGGTCACGTTTTCGGGCAGGTTGCCTTCCTTGATGATCCATTCGGCAGGGTCTTCAAAGGCGGGGGTGACGTTTTCGGGCGGCACGCCCAGCGCCTCGGCCATGGTCGAGAGCAGCGCGGAGGCTTGGTCCGGGGTCACGGTGGCGTCGGTCTTTTCGGGGGCGATCAGATCGGGATCGGACCAGATCGGGGTGCCATCCGTGCGCCAGTAGAGCGAGAAGGTCCAGCGTGGCAGCGACTCGCCGGGATACCACTTGCCCTGCCCGTAATGCAGGAAACCACCCGGCGCGAAGCGGTCGCGTAAGCGACGGATGAGCGCGTCTGCGAAGATGCGTTTGGTGGGGCCGACCGCTTCGGTGTTCCACTCGGGTGCCTCGAAATCAAGGGTCGAGACAAAGGTGGGCTCGCCCCCCATGGTCAGGCGCACGTCGGCGTCGCGCAGGGCCGCGTCCACCTTTTCACCCAGCGCGTTGAGTTCCGTCCATGCCGCGTCCGAGAAGGGTTTGGTGATGCGCGGGTGTTCGGCCACGCGGGTTACGGTCATGTCGAAGTCGAAGGTCACATTGGCGGCACTGGCCAGGCCCGAGATGGGCGCGGCGTTGCGGTAATGCGGGGTGGCGGCCAGCGGGACATGGGATTCCCCCGCCAGAAGGCCAGATGTGGGATCAAGCCCGATCCAGCCTGCGCCGGGCAGATAGACCTCGGCCCAGGCGTGCAGATCGGTGAAATCATGGGTCGCGCCCACGGGGCCATCAACGGCGATGAGGTCGGGTTTCAACTGGATCAGATAGCCCGACACGAAACGCGCGGCAAAACCCAGATGCCGCAGCGCCTGCACCAGAAGCCAGCTTGTGTCGCGGCAGGAGCCCTTGCCCACATCGAGCGTCTGTTCCGGGGTCTGCACGCCCGGCTCCATGCGGATGACATAGCCGATGTCCTGCGCCAGACGCGCGTTCAGGCCCACGATCATGTCCACCGTGCGCTGCGGATCGCGCGGCACGGTGGCAAGCCAGGCCTGCAAGAGCGGCCCGGCGGGTTCGGCGGTGCGGTAGATCACCAGATCCTCGGCCAC
>JAMWZG010000739.1 GCA_024304855.1 Paracoccaceae bacterium | reverse complement strand
CCAATGAGGGATAGGCTAGCATCAAAGCCGCCTCAACTAGATCAATACCCGCTACAGCTGAGAGGTCTATCGCAAGGAAATCTACCGCTGCGCAGGTGTCACGAGCATGTACTGCGCTAGCTACCATAGAGACACAAAAGACCGAGATCGTGAACTTCGTAAAACGCCGAAACATGGCCCCCCCTTCGTCCTGCAATATTACTTGGGTACGTTACCCCGGTTTCACCACAGGACAATAAAATGAGACTGCGGTCTATCTCGAAATTTCGGTTCTCCGTATATGCGCCTGCTCTTACATGTCGGCTACTAAGCTGAAATTACGATATGATTTCCTCACTTAGTTTGTGTAACAGAGCCAATGTCATGGTTGTCCGCATGAGCTGCCATCATTGGTGGCTTGCGCTGTTCTCGAACTTCGCCCTCTCCTTCAACCAAGCCACAGGCTAAAACGGGTGGTCATTACCGATAGGTGACCCGGGTAGCGTCCTTCACACGTCGGGTTCATCCTTGCTGAAACGCGGATCCTGCTGGGGG
>JAMWZG010000738.1 GCA_024304855.1 Paracoccaceae bacterium | reverse complement strand
AAGCCCAGCCCGTAGACCAGCGTGATCACCGTTGGCTTCAGGAACTGCGCATCAGCAGAGCGTTCATAGAGCAGCGGCGCCAGCCCCAGCACCGTGGTGGCGGTGGTCAGGAAGACCGGCCTCAGCCGGTCTGCCGCCCCGTCGATGATCGAGGGGATCAGCCCGCGGTCCCGGGCGTATTCATCGATCTGCGTCACCAGCACGATGGAATCGTTGATGATGATCCCGGTCATGCCCAGCAGGCCCACCACCGTGAACATGCTCATCGGCACGTCCCAGAGGTTATGGCCGTAGATAGTCCCCACCAATCCGAAGGGGATGATCGCCATGACCACGAAGGGCCGCGTCCAGCTGGCAAAGACCCAGGCCAGCACGAGGTAGACCCCCAGCAGCACCAGCGTCAGCCCCGTGCGCGCGTCGTTCAGGAAGCGGTCTTCCTGCTCCGACAGGCCCGACAGAAGGTAATCCACCTGACGGCGCGCGGCGATGGCGGGCAGGATTTCCTCCTGCAGCGCGGTCATGACCTCGGTCGCGCGGG
>JAMWZG010000737.1 GCA_024304855.1 Paracoccaceae bacterium | reverse complement strand
GACCATTTCCGTGCGCCCCGGCGCACCGAACAAGGCTGCCAGCAGCTTTGCCAGCGGGATCATCCGTGAACCGCTGGCCGGGCAGGATGCAATCTTGCCGGTCGGGCGCGACCTGCGCCTGCATCTGGCATCACCCGACAAGGCATTGGCCTATACGCTGCATGCCGCAGGTCTGGCGCAACCGGACATCGGCCCCGACACGACGCTGACCCTGCCCGGCGTGACCGTCACCGTGGGCGCAATGATCGACACACTGACCCGCATCGCAGGCGAAGATGTGGCGGCCCGGATCAAACCCGCGCATGACCCGGCGATCGAGGCGATTGTCGCCAGTTGGCCCGGTCAGATCCTGACCCCCCGCACCAAGGCGCTGGGGTTTGTCCCCGATACAGATTTTGCCGACCTGATCACGTCCCACATGGGCCGGATCGCGGCGGAATAAGACCAAGACCTGAAACCAAGCTCATGGGAGGAGCACTATGAAACATTTCATCGACAACGCCTTGCTGGAGCGCGGTGAAAAGTTCCGGGAACGCCATTGGAGT
>JAMWZG010000736.1 GCA_024304855.1 Paracoccaceae bacterium | reverse complement strand
TCACAGGATGATCGCTATGGGAATCCAGAATCTGATCAGGCGCGACACGCTCTAAATGCTTCGTTGATTTTCTGAGGAGTTTCAGCGCAGCGGCCCAGCCTCAACTTAACTTCAACCCACAACATCGCCTTCTCAATTAATGAAAATAAATAGGTGTACAACTCTTTCGATCACCGGTTGCTGACGAATTCGAAGGTAAAGCTCGTCTGCGCACCGCGCGGAGGCGGCGCGAACGGGGCACTGCGGCGGATATGGTCCAGCGCAACGCGGTCCAAAGCAGGCGAGCCTGAAGAGCGCAAAACCGCCGCAGTGCCCCGTTCGCGCCGCCTCCGCGCGGTGCGCAGACGAGCTTTACCTTCGAATTCGTCAGCAACCGGTGATCGAAAGAGTTGTACACCTATTTATTTTCATTAATTGAGAAGGCGATGTTGTGGGTTGAAGTTAAGTTGAGGCTGGGCCGCTGCGCTGAAACTCCTCAGAAAATCAACGAAGCATTTAGAGCGTGTCGCGCCTGATCAGATTCTGGATTCCCATAGCGATCATCCTGTGA
>JAMWZG010000735.1 GCA_024304855.1 Paracoccaceae bacterium | reverse complement strand
TCCTGGCCGACCGCGACGCCGCCCGCGCCCGCGTCGCCGAACTGGAAGACACCGAGGCCGAGCTGATGAGCGAGCAGGAGGCCCTGGGCCTCGCCCTCGCCGAGGCCCGGTCCGAGATCTCGGAAGGGGAGGAAGCCGCCCGCCTTGCCGCCGCCCGCCGCGAGGCGCTGGAGGCGCTGATCGCCGACCTCCGCTCCCGCCAGGACCAGGCCAGTACCGAGATCGCCGCGCTGGAAGAGAGCCGGGCCGAGGATGCCACCCGCATCGACGATCTCGAAGCGGAGCGCCTCGCCGACGCCGCCGCCGCCGAGGCCCTGCGCGACCGCCTCGAAAACGCCGATGCCGAACTGACCGCGATGACCCTCGCACTCGAGGAACAGCGGCGCGAGGCCGAGGAGACCCTGACCCTCCTCGCCGCCGCCGAGCAGCGGGCCGAGGATCTGGACGAACAACTGGCGCAGACGCTCCTCTCCCTGGACGAAACCCGCGACGCCCGCGCCGAGGAGGCCGCCCGCGCCGACGAACTCGACGCCCGGCTGGTCGCCGCACT
>JAMWZG010000734.1 GCA_024304855.1 Paracoccaceae bacterium | reverse complement strand
ACAGCCGTCCAGTGTCTGACCCCGATCATGCCAACCGCCAGAAAGCGTGGCTCATCCGTGACGTTGGCGGGGGCCTCGATTAGATAAGGATCATCCCAGAGAGCCTGGGCCTCATCAAAGTCGATACCGTGCTTTTCACGGTTCGCTGCGCTCTTGTCGGGGTCGTACTCGAACTTCATAAGCGCAGCATAAGATGACAATGGTATAATTACTATACTTTTCAGCCACGCGTAGTAGTGAGATTTTTCAGCTCATAAGCAGCAACGCCGCCCGCTTGTACAGCAAAAGCGTAGCTGCAATGGCGTCCGAACGTCCAAGTCAGAAAGCTGGGGATACCACACCTTCTGCGGCAAATGTGTCGCGCGGATGCTTGGCACAGCGTCCGATCATATCGCGGGGTGCTCGGATGAAAATCCGCCCCGCTTATCCACCAAAAAAAGCAACGACATCGGCACCCAGCCCTTTAGCCCTGAATGTCGGCTATGCGGAGATGCTGTTGAAAAAGTCTTTGTTGCAGCGCGGCAAGTCCTTTGATTCACTCGATTATGAGG
>JAMWZG010000733.1 GCA_024304855.1 Paracoccaceae bacterium | reverse complement strand
TGACCGGGGCTGTCGATCAGGCCAAGAATCGAGAAGCCGACCACGGATTTTCCGCCGCCGCTTTCCCCGACAAGGCCCATCACTTCGCCCTTGCCGATCTGGAAACTGACGCCGTTGACCGCTTTCACGGTGCCGGAAAATGTGTGGAAATACGTCCGCAGATCGCGCACGGTCAGCAGGGTGTTGTCTGTTGCCGTTGCCATCATTTCAGCCTCGGGTTCAGTTCGTCGCGCAGGAAATCCCCGAACAGATTGATCCCGAACACCAGCATCATGATCGCCACCCCCGGAAAGACCGAGGTCCACCACAATCCGCTGAACAACACGTCAAACCCGTTCTTGATCAAAAGCCCAAGCGAGGGCTGGGTGATCGGCACGCCCACCCCCAGAAAGCTGAGCGAGGCTTCGATCAGCACAAAGGTGCCCACCTGAATGGTGGCGATCACGATCAGCGGGGTCAGCACATTTGGCAGCACATGCTTGCGGATGATTGCCGTGTTTGGCAGGCCCGCGACCTTGGCGGCTTGCACATATTCCTTCTTGATCTCGGACA
>JAMWZG010000732.1 GCA_024304855.1 Paracoccaceae bacterium | reverse complement strand
GAGCAAAAGCGTGGCACCGGCCCGGGCGGCGAAAGTAGCCAGGGCACCGGTGCCAGCCGAGGGCTCCAGCACGGTTTCGCCCTTGCGGATCGCTGCGGCCCGCACGACCATTGCCGCGAAAGGCAACGGCGTGGAAAACTGCTGTAGCCGGATCTGCTGCTCTGACCGGCGGGGTTCCGTAAGGAGACGTGAGGCGAGGAGTTTTACGTTGGCGATGTCTGCTGTGGCACCGGCCCCACGCAGAAGCACCTGAATGGCCGCTGCCTGCATCATGTCATAGGCCATGCGCCAGTCCCAGGCGCCACCGGCATCGCCGCCATGAAACGTCTCGCGCATGATACGCGCGAGCGCTGAGCTGCGCAGGGGTTGGTGGTGGATCTCTGTGCCGATAAGCGCTAGCGCAGAGGCGAGATCGGCTTCGGAGATTGCGAGAGCCGGGTTGGCCGTTCTGGGTTTGGACATGGGGGTTTTCCTTTGGATCAGGGTCTGAGTTCCAAAGGACAAAAAGCCCGCTTCCGTAATGGGGCGGGCCTCTGTCAAGGGTTTCGGGCAAGTCAAA
>JAMWZG010000731.1 GCA_024304855.1 Paracoccaceae bacterium | reverse complement strand
CGATCATCGAGTCCTGATCGCGCCCTATCCCTTGCCGCTGATCCTGCGCCGCATCGCCCGTTGATAAAGACCGGGCGATGCGGCGCAGGATCAGCGGCAAGGGATAGGGCGCGATCAGGACTCGATGATCGACATGTCGCGACCGATCATCGAGTCCTGATCGCGCCCTATCCCTTGCCGCTGATCCTGCGCCGCATCGCCCGTTGATAAAGACCGGGCGATGCGGCGCAGGATCAGCGGCAAGGGATAGGGCGCGATCAGGACTCGATGATCGACATGTCGCGACCGATCATCGAGTCCTGATCGCGCCCTATCCCTTGCCGCTGATCCTGCGCCGCATCGCCCGTTGATAAAGACCGGGCGATGCGGCGCAGGATCAGCGGCAAGGGATAGGGCGCGATCAGGACTCGATGATCGACATGTCGCGACCGATCATCGAGTCCTGATCGCGCCCTATCCCTTGCCGCTGATCCTGCGCCGCATCGCCCGTTGATAAAGACCGGGCGATGCGGCGCAGGATCAGCGGCAAGGGATAGGGCGCGATCAGGACTCGATGATCG
>JAMWZG010000730.1 GCA_024304855.1 Paracoccaceae bacterium | reverse complement strand
ACCTCGTCGCAACCTCTAGAGCCAGCCGTGCGTCCGAAACCCACGCCGCAAACAACGGCGCCTGCCGTGCCAGCGGTGACGCCCAAGAACACAACTGCCCGTGCTCCAGAGGCAGCGCCTACCTCCCCAGTCACGCCGCAGACACAGTCAGCAACGCCCGCGGAGACGGTGCAGGTCACTGAACCGTCCGAGGAGACAGCCGCCCCAAATGCGTCGGCGCGCCCGCAGGCCCGCCCCGCACAACCGCCCCGCCAGCGTGTAGCCCAGCAACCGCGCTTACCCAACCGCCAGACGCAACAGCCGGCCTCCCGCCCCGCTGGCAATAGTGACGCTGATGCACGGCGTGGTAGCGCCGCGGGGCAGCAGGCTGGACAATCGGCCTCTGCCGGCCAGACTCAGCGCCCGGCGGCCGAGAGCGGTAATGCTGCCGCTAGCAACTATCCCGGCGAGGTGCTGCGCAAGATCACCCGCCAACGCCGCGCTTCCGCACCACGCTCCGGCAAGGTTGTGGTTTCATTCTCGATTGCTGGATCGGGAGCGCTCGCTTCTGCGGCGGTTTTT
>JAMWZG010000073.1 GCA_024304855.1 Paracoccaceae bacterium | reverse complement strand
AAGAGACAGGCATTCTGAAATATTTGTTCTACCTCATTGTTTTGGGAGCTTTTGGTATTGTCGTCTATGCCTATGTCGGCCCCCATCTTGGCGAGGATTTTTCTCGCCCTCGGCAGGAGATCCGCCAAAAGGTCACGCTTGATGCCGAATAGCGCGTGGCGCTTGGGTGGCTTTGCGCAGGATCGCGTGTCGGCGCATCTGGCGGTGACGGTCTGGGCCCTGCTCTGGCCTGTGACGGCGCTGGCGCAGGGCGATGCGGCGGGGTCGGTCGGCCTGCCGCAACAGGGGGTGGTGACGCAACCCGTGGCGCAACCCCTGTCTGCGATCGACTGGCTGAGCGATGACGGCCTGCCGCCCGATCCCCGGCTGACGACCCCCGGCGCGCCCCTGGCCGGTGCGCTGCCGCTGGCCGAGCCGCCGGTCAGCAATACGGTCGTGACCCCGGATGTGACCGTGACCCCGTTGGACAGTGCCGGGCTTGATGCGGTGGGCCTACTGCCTGCCTCGGTCTCGGGCCTGCCGCTGAGCCTGTGGCAGGGTAGCCGGACGCTGGATCTGGTGGCGCTGATCGACCAGCCGGCGCGGATGGGTCTGCCCGCGATGCAGGCGTTGCTCTATACCCTGCTGCTGGCCGAGGCGGATGCCCCGCTGGACGCAGGTCAAGACAGCCGCTTGTTGCAGGCCCGGATCGACGCGCTGATGCGACTGGGCGCGGTCGAGCCGGCGCAGGCCCTGTTGGAGCGCGCGGGTCCGGAGACGCCGGAGTTGTTCGGGCGCTGGTTTGACGCCACCTTGCTGACCGGGGCCGAGGATACGGCCTGTGCCGCGCTGATGCGGGCGCCGCATCTGTCACCGTCTTATGGCGCGCAGGTCTTCTGCATGGCGCGGCGCGGGGATTGGGCGGCCGGGATGTTGACGCTGGACACGGCGCGAGCGCTGGACGCCCTGCCCCAGCCGGAGGCCGATCTTCTGGCGCGGTTCATGGACCCCGAACTGTTCGAGGATCTGCCCTTGCCGCGCGCCCCTGTGCGGCCCAGCCCGCTGGTTTTCCGCCTCTATGAGGCCTTGGGCGAGCCGTTGCCGACAGCGCCGCTGCCGCGCGCCTTTGCCGTGGCCGATCTGCGCGACACCGCCGGATGGCGCGCGCAGATCGAGGCGGCAGAACGGCTGGCGAGTTCCGGTGCGCTGGCGGCGAACCGTCTTCTGGGTATTTATTCCGCGCGCAAGCCGGCTGCTTCGGGCGGGGTCTGGGACCGTGTCGCCGCTGTGCAGCGGTTTGACGAGGCGATCCGCGCGGGCGATCCCGAGGCGGTGGCGGAGAGTCTGCCGCGCGTCTGGTCCGCGATGCAGGCGGCTGATCTGGGTGTGGCCTTTGCCAGCCTTTACAGCCCCGCCCTGCTGCGCATGACGCTGGAGGGACCGTCGAGCGATCTGGCCTATGGCATTGCGCTGCTGGGATCGGATTATGAATCGGCTGCTCTGGCGCAGGGTGAGGCTCATCCCGAGATGGGTTTTGTCACGGCCCTTGCCAAGGGTCAGGCCGAGGGCATGAGCCCCGCAGGTCCGGTGCAGGAGGCCATTGCGCGCGGGTTCGGCGCGGGTGCGGCCCCGGCGGATATGGCGTTGCTGCTGTCGGACCGGCGACTGGGGGAGGCGATCTTGCGCACGATCCAGATGATCCAACGCGCGGCGCAGGGCGATCCGGCGGGTCTGGCGGACGGGATTGCCACCCTGCGCGCCGTCGGTCTGGAAGACACGGCCCGCCGTGCGGCGCTGCAACTGATCCTGATGGACCACCGGGGATGAGGATGCGGGATGCGTGACGGCGACAGATGGATCTCGACCTTTCTGGAGGCGCAAGCCGCCGAGTTGGGGGCGGCCACGAATACGCTGCTGGCCTATGGTCGCGACCTCAAGGATTTTGCGGACTGGTTGCAGGGGCGGTCCGATTTTGCCGGGGCCACGCGGGATGATGTCGAAGCCTATCTGATCCATTGCGACGCGCAGGGATTGGCGAAATCCACCCGCGCGCGGCGTCTGTCCGCAATCCGGCAGCTTTATCGTTTCGCCTTCGAGGAGGGTTGGCGCAGCGACAATCCGGCGATCGAGATCAACGGCCCCGGTCGGGATCAACGTCTGCCCAAGATCCTGAGCGTCGAGGAGGTGGACCGCCTGTTGCAGGCCGCGCGCCAGATGGGCCGCAGCCGCGAGGATCGGGTGCGCAACACCTGCCTGATGGAACTGCTATACGCCACGGGGATGCGGGTCAGCGAGTTGGTGTCCCTGCCGGTTTCTGCGGCGCGGGGCGATCCGCGGATGCTGCTTATCATGGGCAAGGGCGGGAAAGAGCGGATGGTGCCCCTGTCGCCACCGGCCCGTGCGGCGATGACGCTTTGGCTGGCGCTGCGCGACGCCACGCAGGAGGCGGCGCGGATCAAGGGAAAGCCCGGATCGAAATACCTTTTCCCGTCCACCGGGCGACTGGGCCATCTGACGCGCCACCGATTCTATCTGCTGATCAAGGATATGGCAGTCCACGCCGGCATTTCCCCGGCCAAGGTCACGCCGCATACGCTGCGCCACGCCTTTGCCACGCATCTTCTGGCCAATGGTGCGGATCTGCGCGCGATCCAGACGCTGCTGGGCCATGCCGATGTGGCCACGACCGAGATCTATACGCATGTTCTGGACGAGCGGCTGACCGCCTTGGTGATGGATCATCATCCGCTGGCGCGCGACTGAAGGCCCGATTTCGGCATCGCGCCCCTTGATTGACAGGCCCTGCCCCCGCATAACGCCATGACCACAAGAGGGACTTGATTTATGGACACTTCCGTATTGGATGCGGCATTCTGGGTCACGGCCGGCGGCATTCTGTTTCTTTTGGTGATGTCGGCCTTCTTCTCGGGCAGCGAGACCGCGCTGACGGCGGCGTCGCGCGGCAAGCTCAAGGCGCAGGCCGACAAGGGATCGAAGGGCGCGGAACGCGCGCTCAAGATCACCGAGGATAACGAGCGGCTGATCGGTTCGGTGCTGCTGGGCAACAACCTTGTGAACATTCTGGCCACCTCGCTGGCCACAGCACTGCTGACGCGGCTTTTCGGGGAAAGCGGCGTGGCCGTGGCCACGCTGGTGATGACCGCCACGGTTCTGATCTTTTCGGAAGTGCTACCCAAGACCTATGCGATCACCAATGCGGAAAGTGCGGCGGCCATGGTTTCGGGACCGATCCAGCTGGTCGTCAAGATCTTCGCCCCTGTGGTCAGTGCCGTCCGCCTGCTGGTGCGGGGCGTGTTGCGGCTGTTCGGCGTCAAGGCCGATCCTGACAGCCATATCCTTGCCGTGCGCGAGGAGATTGCCGGCGCGCTGACACTGGGCCAATCCGAGGGTGTGGTGCAGAAGGAGGACCGCGACCGTATCCTTGGGGCGCTGGATCTGGGCGAGCGCACGGTCGAGGAGATCATGCTGCATCGCAGTCAGATCCAGATGCTTGACGCCGAGACCGACCCAGAGGAATTGCTGCGGCAATTGCTGGACAGCCCCCATCCCCGCCTGCCGGTCTATCAGGGCGAACACGACAATATCGTCGGTGTGGTCCATGCCAAGGATCTGCTGCGCGCGATGCACAAGATGATGTTCGGCCCGACGCCATCGCCCACAGGGCTCAAGGATTTCAAGATCCTCGATGTTGTGCGCCCGCCCTATTTCATCCCCGACACCACGACGCTGGATGACCAGATGCGTCAATTCCTGCGGCGGCGGACGCACTTCGCGCTGGTGGTGGATGAATACGGCAGTCTGGAAGGGTTGATCACGCTTGAGGACATCCTGGAAGAGATCGTGGGCGAGATCACGGATGAATTCGACACCGCCGCGGAACATGCGGTGCAACGGCTGAAGGATGGCCATTTCAGCGTGGACGGGGCGATGACGATCCGCGACCTCAACCGTGCGATGGACTGGAGCCTGCCGGATGACGAGGCCAATACCGTCGCGGGGCTGGTGATCTATGAGGCGCAGATGATCCCTTCGGTCGGGCAGGTGTTCAGCTTCCACGGCTTTCGCTTCGAGGTGACGGGGCGCAAGGCGAACCGGATCACCAAGCTGAAAATCCGTCCGCTGTAAGGCTGGCTTGGGTCACGCGATAATTGCGACAAAGAATGTCGTGATCCTGCTTGCCCTTTTGGGCAGGGCGGCGAAACCTGTCCGCAGACCAGCGGGGGACAGAGGATGAAGACCACTACCAGAGTTGTTGTGATCGGCGGCGGCGTTGTCGGCTGTTCGGTGCTTTATCATCTGACCAAGCTGGGCTGGTCGGATGTGATGCTGATCGAACGGTCCGAATTGACCAGCGGCAGCACATGGCATGCAGCGGGTGGGTTTCACACGCTGAACGGCGATACCAATATGGCGGCCCTGCAAGGCTATACGATCCGGCTTTACAAGGAGCTGGAGGCGATCACGGGCATGTCCTGCGGCTTGCACCATGTGGGCGGCATCACGCTGGCGGACAACCGGGAACGGTTTGACATGCTGGTGGCCGAGCGCGCCAAGCATCGCTACATGGGCCTTGAGACCGAGATCGTGGGCCCCGAGGAGATTGCCCGCATCGCGCCGATCACCAATCTGGAGGGGATCGTGGGCGGGCTTTATGATCCCTTGGACGGGCATCTGGACCCGTCAGGCACCACCCATGCCTATGCCCGCGCTGCCAAGATGGCGGGTGCCACGATTGAAACCCATTGCAAGGTGATCGCCACGACCCAGCGCGCGGATGGCACCTGGAACGTGGTCACGGAGAAGGGCACTGTTCATGCCGAACATGTGGTCAATGCAGGCGGTCTCTGGGCGCGCGAGGTGGGGGCGATGGCGGGTGTCTATTTCCCGCTGCACCCGATGGAGCATCAGTATATCGTCACCGATGACCTGCCCGAGATCTACGGCCGCGAGATAGAACATCCGCATGTGATGGACCCCGCAGGCGAAAGTTATCTGCGGCAGGAAGGGCGCGGGCTGTGCATCGGTTTCTATGAGCAGCCCTGCCGCCCCTGGGCCGTGGATGGCACACCCTGGAGCTTCGGGCATGAGCTGTTGCCCGACAATCTGGACAAGATCGAAGATAGCATCGCCTTTGCCTATCGCCGCTTTCCCATTCTGGAACGCGCGGGCGTCAAGACGGTGATCCACGGACCCTTCACCTTTGCCCCCGATGGCAATCCGCTGGTGGGGCCGGTACCGGGGATGCGCAACTACTGGTCGGCCTGTGCCGTGATGGCGGGCTTTTCCCAAGGTGGCGGCGTGGGTCTGATGCTGGCGCAATGGATGATCGAGGGCGAGACCGAGCGGGATACCTTTGCCATGGATTGCGCGCGGTTCGGGGATTGGACCACCCCCGGCTTCACGCGCCCCAAGGTGATCGAGAACTATCAAAAGCGCTTCTCGATCAGCTATCCGAACGAGGAACTGCCCGCTGCGCGCCCGTTCCGCACCACGCCGATGTATGACAGGTTCGACGGGATGGGCGCGGTCTGGGGCGCGCAATACGGGCTGGAAGTGGTCAATTACTTTGCCCAAGACAATGAGCCACGCTTCGAGACGCCGAGCTTCCGCCGCTCCAACGCCTTTGACGCGACCGCGCGCGAGGTGCGCGCCGTGCGCGAGGCTGTGGGCATCAACGAGGTGCAGAATTTCGGCAAATATCTTGTCACAGGGGTCGGTGCGCGGGCCTGGCTGGACCGGATCATGGCGGGGCGCATCCCGCAACCCGGACGGCTGAGCCTGACACCGATGCTGTCGCCCAAAGGGCGGCTGATCGGGGATTTCACCGTCTCCTGTCTGGCCGAGGATCGTTTCCAGCTCACCGCGAGCTATGGCGCGCAGGCCTATCACATGCGCTGGTTCCAGCAGAATGCCGATCCGGGCGTTACGGTCGAGAATATCAGCGACCGCCTGACCGGCTTCCAGATTGCCGGGCCGAAAGCGCGCGATGTGCTGGCCGCCTGCACCCGCACCGCCATTGACGACATGGCCTTCATGGATGTGCGGGCGATGACCGTGGGCATGGCGGATTGCACCGTGCAGCGCGTCAGCTACACCGGCGATCTTGGCTATGAGATCTATTGCGATCCGATGGTGCAACGCGCGCTTTGGGCGGTGCTCTGGACGGAGGGACAGAAACACGGGATGCGTCCCTTCGGGATGCGCGCGATGATGAGCCTGCGGCTGGACAAGTTCTTCGGCAGTTGGCTGAACGAATTCTCGCCCGATTACACGGCGGCCGAGACGGGTCTGGACCGTTTCATCTCGTTCAAGAAGCCGGCCGACTTCATCGGTCGCAAGGCGGCAGAGCGCGAGCGTGAGCTTGGGGCCAAGCGCAAGCTCTGCGCCTTCGAGGTCGAGGCGCTGGATGCCGATGTGGTGGCCTATGAGCCGATCTGGCTGGATGGCAAGGTGCAGGGTTTCTGCACCTCGGGCGGCTACTCCCACCATGCGGGCAAGTCGATTGCACTGGGTTTCGTGCCAACCGACCGCGCGCAGGCCGGGTTGGAGGTCGAGATCGAGATCATGGGCCAGATGCGCCCTGCCCGCCTGATCACAACGCCGCTGTTCGACGCGGATGGCGCACGGATGCGGGGCTGAAGATGTGACAGGCTGTGCGATCCTGATCCTTGCAGCGGGTGCGTCGTCCCGGATGCGGGGCGGCGACAAGCTGCTGGAGGGGGTCGCGGGGCAGCCTCTGCTGCGCCTGATGGCCCTGCGCGCCCTCGCGGTGGCCAACGGGACGGTGCTTTGCACCCTGCCCGGCCCGGCGCATCCGCGCAGCGCCTGTCTGGACGGGCTTGCGGTCACGCCCGTTTTCGTGGCGGACGCCTGCGAAGGCATGGGCGCGTCGATCCGGGCCGGCATCGCCGCCCTGCCTGCGGATTGCCCTGCGGTGATGATCCTGCCCGCCGATATGCCCGAGCTGACGGCCGATGATCTGACAACGATGCTGCTGGCGCATCAGACTGCACCGGCGGCCATCCTGCGTGCGGTGGATCGTGACGGGACGACGGGCCATCCGGTGATCTTTCCGGCCGATCTCTTTCCGGCGCTGGCCACCTGTCGGGGCGATACCGGGGCGCGCGATGTGCTGCGCCAGCATCAGGGCCGGGTGATCCTTGTCTCCCTGCCAGACCGCCATGCCACAACCGATCTGGACACGCCCGAGGACTGGGCCGCGTGGCGCAGGCGTAGTGAAAGGAAAAACAGGTTCGAAGAGTGACCCCTTCGAACCTGCGCGATTTTTCGGAGAAGGATCAGCCCCCTGTCCCTTCTCCGTCATGTCGGCCGCGTCGTCATGCGGTTGCGACAGCTGCAACTTGTATCCCGCCTAAGCGCGGGCTCCGATCCTATCGGAACACGACGGTTCCGGCGCCGCGTCGCCCTTCTGCGCCACCTGGTCCCGCAAGGCGGGGAACAGCTCATGGAGTTCGGCACGCTGGGCATTGCCGACCCCTTTGAGGCTGCGATCCCCCGGATGGAAACTTTCCGTCCAGCAGCCGTTGGACAAGATCACCTCATGCCGGTCAAAAAGCAGATGGATATAGGTGATGGGCTCCAGCGGTGCCTCGGCCACACCGGGGATGCCGACCAGATGTTTCGCCGCTGTCAGAACCTCGGCCTGTTCCACATAGAGGCTGGACTGCGCGGCACTGACCAAAAGCCGGTAATTAGGGCTGACGCGCATCTCACGCTCTGGAAGATTCGGCCCAAGCGCCGCGTGCCCTATCAATACGGGGCGCAGATGCGGGGCACGGGTCAAATCTCCGACGCTCAGGCTGCGGGTGCCAATACAGCGGATCGGCTGTATTCCATTGTCGCGGGTGATCACACGGTCGCCAGCGCGCAGGTCTTCGATGAAACGCTCTCCGCGTGGCGTGGCAATCGCGATCCCCGGCGTATAGCAAGTCGCGGCCGAGATGGCGGTGCCATTCCCCAGTGCCTGCGTCTGCGCCATCATGCCGTTCATCGTCATCGTCTCCACTGTATCGGTCGGACGGACATCGTCCGAAAGCACGGATCAGGCGCTGGACCCCGGTGGCACCGGGCGCGTGATCCTTTCAAACGTCCAAAGCGGAGCGGCAAATCCGACAGAACAGCAGCACCGTCATCTGAGACGGGCCGTCACGGTCTTGGCGGCCATCACGCCCGGCACATGGGCCGGTTTGCGGACAGGCTTTGCGCCCCGAAACGGACATACTCGATACAGCGGCCACCCCCGTGGCCAACAGCGACATACCCCCAGCAGGCATGTATTCTGGTTAACGCAGTCCGGATGCCGTCGGAACAGATGTTTCCGCGAAAATGCCAGATTACTGCCACAATCCGGATGGCAATCACGGCAACTCACCTTCTGATTGTTTGCTATTTTGGCACAATGCAATATGGGCACATTGCCGATTTCGCTGCCAAACCTCCGAGTTCTTTACAATTTCCGATAATTTCACGCTCCGCCCTCCATCGGCCAAGGGCAGAACCGTGAACAATCTGCCTAAGGTTGATCACGTCAGATCAAGGCGATCCCATGGCGGCCAGCCCCGTCCGGTCGTTCAGGATTACGCGTCAATCAGATGATCCCGCAGAGATTGACGACGGATCGCAGCGACCTGCGCCATCCATGCCGGACGAATCGAGACAAGCGGCGCGGCCATCGGCCAAACCGTCTCTCAGAACCGCGATGTCAGAGAATTGTGGTGCGGGTGGTCGGACTCGAACCGACACACCGTGAGGTAAGGGTGTTTGAGACCCTCGCGTCTACCATTCCGCCACACCCGCACAGGCGCTTGCCAGAAAATCCTCTACCGCTCCGGCTTTGCTGCGTCCAGTCGAAAACCGATCCCACGCTCAAGTTTGCCCGAGTTTTCGCTTTCCGCATGGGAACCCTCTCGCTAAACACCCTCAACAGGCAGAGCAGGCAAAGGCAGCGGACATGATACGATCCCTCTACGATTGGACGCTGCGACAGGCGGAACATCCGCGCGCGCTTTGGGTGCTGGCGGTTGTCGCCTTCGTGGAATCCTCGGTCTTTCCGATTCCGCCGGATGTTCTGATGATCCCGATGATCCTCGCGCGCCCCAACAGGGCCTGGCTGATTGCCGGGGTCGCACTTGTCGCCTCGGTGCTGGGCGGTATCCTGGGTTATGTCATCGGCGCGTTCTTCTATGACACGCTGGGCCAACCGATCCTGCAAGCGCTTGGCAAGGATGATGCGATGGCGGCGTTCAACACGCGGTTCAACGATCTGGGCTTCTGGCCCGTGCTCATCGCGGGCGTCACACCTTTCCCCTACAAGGTGATCACCATCATGTCCGGCTGGACGGGCCTGCCGCTGGGTCTGTTCATCGTCACCTCGATCATTGCGCGTGGCCTGCGGTTCTTCATCGTCGCGGCGCTGCTGTGGAAGTTCGGCGCACCCATTCGTGATTTCATCGAGAGGCGTCTGGGCTTGCTGTTCACCTTGTTCGTCATCATCCTGCTGGGCGGATTCTACGGAGTGCGCTTCCTATGACCTTGTCAGCCCGCCATTGGATGATGCTTGCCGCCGCCGGATCGGCGGCGCTGATGATTGGCGCGCTGGCCTTTCAGCATCTGGGCGGCATGGCCCCGTGCAAGCTGTGCATCTGGCAACGCTGGCCGCATGTCGTGGCAATCGGGATCGGTCTGCTGGCCATGCTTGCCCTGCTGCCACAACGGCTTCTGGCCGGGCTGGGTGCGGCGGCGGCGCTGGCAACCGCCGGGATCGGGTTCTATCACAGCGGGGTCGAGCGGAAATGGTGGGAGGGGCCCGCCTCTTGCAGCGGGGGTGGCGTTGCGGATCAATCCGCGCAGGATCTGTTTGCGCAGATCATGGCCGCCCCTTTGGTGCGCTGTGACGAGGTGCCGTGGCAGATGCTGGGCCTGTCCATGGCCAGCTGGAACGCGGTTCTGTCGCTGCTCCTGGCAGGATTGTGGCTGATGGCTTGGCGCGCGGCGCGACAGGGCTGACACGGGATCACGCGGTCAAGGGACGGGGCCAAGCCGCAACGCGCGCCCTCACCGCCCGGATTTGCGTGTCGAGAGCAGCAGGTTCGTCTCGGAACTGACAACGCCGTCAAAGCGCCGGATCGTCGCCAGGGTTCGATCCAGATCCTCCAGCGTGGCGGTGCCGATCTCGACGATCATGTCCCAGCGCCCGTTGGTGTTGTGCACGGCGCGCACCTCGGGCAGGCTGGTCAACTGTCGCAGGATGCGGTCCGCGCCGCGCCCCTCGACCGCGATCATCATCAGGCCGCGCACCGGGTCTTGCGCCACATCGGCCCTGAGGACGACAGAGAAGCCCACAATGTCGCCCTGACGCTGCAATCGTTCGATCCGTGTCCGCACCGTCGTGCGGGAGACGCCCAACTGGTCGGACAAGGCAGACAGAGAGGCGCGCGCGTCATGGCGCAGCGCACCGATCAGGGCAAGGTCGGTATCATCCATATCGTCACTTTCTGCATCCGTTTTGAGACGTGATGGCGCATAATGTGCAAAATGCCTGCTTCATTCCATCCCTGAATGGCAGGATACACAGTCAACCAAAGTAAAAGGAGGCCACCATGACCCCGCAAGACATCATCCTGATCGGCTGCCCCGTCGATAGCGGCAAACGCAGTCGCGGCTGCCTGATGGGGCCTGATGCCTATCGCACCGCCGGTCTGGCGGATGCCTTGGCGGATCTGGGACATCGGGTCACGGATATGGGCAATCTTGCGCCCGAGCAGGTGGCCCCGCCCCGTGATGCGCTACCGCACCTTCATGCGCTGGTCGAAACAATCGGCTGGACCCGCCGCATCGCGCAGACAGCCGAGGCGGCCATGGCGCGCGGCCTGCCCATCTTCATGGGCGGGGATCACAGTCTTTCGCTGGGCAGCGTCGCCGGTGTCGCGGCCCATGCGGCAACCATGGGACGCCCGCAATTCGTGCTCTGGCTGGATGCGCATAGCGATTATCACACTCCGCAGAGCAGCACCTCGGGCCATCTGCATGGCACCCCGCTGGCCTATGTCACCGGCCGCGAGGGGTTTGACGATTTCCCTGCCCTTGCCGCCCCGATCCCGCAGGAGAATATCTGCATCATCGGCCTGCGTTCCGTCGATCCGGCCGAGCGCGCAGCACTTCAGGAGAGTGCGATCCACCGCCATGACATGCGCGAGATTGACGAACATGGCATCGCGCGCCCTCTGGGTGCCTTCCTGGACCGGGTCGCCGCCGCCGGTGGCGCTCTGCATGTCTCGCTGGATGTGGATTTCATCGACCCCGCCGCCGCCCCCGGCGTTGTGACCACCGTGCCGGGCGGTGCCACGGTGCGCGAGGCGCATCTGGTGATGGAGATGCTGCATGACACCGGCCTGATGACCTCGCTCGATCTGGTCGAGTTGAACCCGTTTCTGGATGATCGCGGCCGCACGGCGCAACTGATGGTTGATCTGGCGGCCTCCGCTTTGGGGCGGCGCGTGTTCGACCGCCAGACGCGGGCCTATGGCTGACCGCCCTTTCATCGTTCCTCAAATACTCATTCCCGCAGGATCAATCCCATGCTGACCCCTTCCGCCAAGGCGCTGGTGCCTTTCGTCTCGGTCGAACAGATGATGGGGCTGGTGCATCACATCGGCCTGCCCCGTGTGTTGCAGGAACTGGCCGCCTGCATCGAGGAGGATTTTCGCCGCTGGCCGCATTTCGACAAGACGCCGCGCGTGGCCAGCCATTCGGATGTGGGGGTGATCGAGTTGATGCCCACCTCGGACGGGGTTCACTACGGGTTCAAATATGTGAACGGTCATCCCGGCAATATGCGCGCCGGGCTCCAGACCGTCACCGCCTTCGGGATGCTGGCGCGGGTGGACAATGGCTATCCTGTGCTTCTGTCGGAAATGACGCTGCTGACCGCGATCCGCACTGCGGCCACATCCGCCATGGCGGCGCGGCATCTGGCGCCCAAAGGTGCCAGGACCATGGCCATGATCGGCAATGGCGCACAATCCGAATTCCAGTGCCTTGCGATGCAGGCGGTCTGCGGGATCAGCCATGTCAGGCTTTATGACATCGACCCTGCCGCCACGGCCAAGGCGGTGCGCAATCTGGCAAGCTCAGGCCTGCACGTCACGGCCTGCACCAGCGCGCAAGACGCGATAGAGGGGGCGCAGATCATCACCACCAGCACGGCAGACAAGCAATATGCCACGATCCTGACCGATAACATGGTGGGGGCTGGCATGCATATCAACGCGATTGGCGGGGATTGCCCCGGCAAGACAGAACTGCATCCTGACATCCTGCGCCGGTCGTCGATCTTTGTCGAGTATCCTGAACAGACCCGGATCGAGGGCGAGATACAGCAACTTGACCCCGATCACCCGGTGACAGAGTTGTGGCAGGTCATCACGGGCGCCGCTGCCGGCCGCACCGATGCGCGCCAGATCACCCTGTTCGACAGCGTGGGTTTCGCAATCGAAGACTTCAGCGCGCTGCGCTATGTGCGCGACCGGATTGATGGCACAACCTTCTTCCAGCCCCTCGACCTATTGGCCGACCCTGACGATCCGCGCGATCTGTTCGGGATGCTGGCCCGCGCCGCCCTTTAGAGAGTTGCCGCAACAGTATGATCCAAAAGAAAAAGGAGGGATGCGCACATCCCTCCAGTTTCACGGATCAGGCTCAATCTGTTGACCGCTCGGTACGTCTCGCCTGCGTCCCGATCCGCGCGGAGCAAGCGCACCTG
>JAMWZG010000729.1 GCA_024304855.1 Paracoccaceae bacterium | reverse complement strand
GATGGTAAACGGCGATTCGATTCCGATGATGCCACCGATTGACAGCGCTGTCATTCAATGACAGCCTTGCCACCGGAGGAGATCTGACCTTGCGTATTCTGGTGACAGGAGCGGCCGGTTTCATCGGCCAGATGGTGGTGAACGCGCTGGCCGCGCGGGATAGCCTGTTGCTGAACGGCAGCGAACGGCGCATTTCGGCCATCCTCGCTACCGATATCGCTGAAGCTCCGCTGGCGCAGTTGGCCGCGCGGCATCATCGGGTTCATGCCTTGCCCGGCATGCTGTCGACGCCCCAGATTCTGGAGCGTATCTCGGAAGACGCGCCCGATCTGGTGATCCATCTGGCAGCCGTCGTGTCCGGTCAGGCAGAAGCGGACTTCGATCTTGGGATGGCAGTCAATCTGCAGTCGACGATTGATCTGATCAACGCCTGCCGAAAGATGCCGAAACCACCTGTGTTTCTGTTCTCGTCATCGGTCGCGGTATTTTCCTGCGCGGCGCAGGCAGCGTATCCTCGGAAATCGTGTCATTCGCCGCGCAGGAAAATACCGCGACCGATGACGA
>JAMWZG010000728.1:256-564 GCA_024304855.1 Paracoccaceae bacterium | reverse complement strand
CCAGCACGCAAGAATGGCTGGCCGCCGCGCTGAACGGGGAGGACGTCGATGCCTGAGGTGATCTGTACCACGGTCTACCAGTTCCCCGAACTCTCGGATGCCGCCAAGGAAAAGGCGCGCAGCTGGTATCGCGAGCTTGGCCCCCACGACGATTGGTGGGATTCGGTCTACGAGGATTTCGAGCGGGTCTGCGAAATCCTCGGCATTCGCCTGAAGACTACACCCGTCCGCCTTATGGGCGGCGGGACGCGGGCCAAACCCTGCATCTGGTTCTCCGGCTTCTGGAGCCAGGGCGATGGTGCTTGCTT
>JAMWZG010000728.1:0-246 GCA_024304855.1 Paracoccaceae bacterium | reverse complement strand
CCAGCACGCAAGAATGGCTGGCCGCCGCGCTGAACGGGGAGGACGTCGATGCCTGAGGTGATCTGTACCACGGTCTACCAGTTCCCCGAACTCTCGGATGCCGCCAAGGAAAAGGCGCGCAGCTGGTATCGCGAGCTTGGCCCCCACGACGATTGGTGGGATTCGGTCTACGAGGATTTCGAGCGGGTCTGCGAAATCCTCGTAGACCGAATCCCACCAATCGTCGTGGGGGCCAAGCTCGCGATA
>JAMWZG010000727.1 GCA_024304855.1 Paracoccaceae bacterium | reverse complement strand
GCACCACCGACAGGTCATGCGAGATGAAGATATAGGTCAGATCAAAGGTTTCGCGATCTGCGCGAAACCTTTGATCTGACCTATATCTTCATCTCGCATGACCTGTCGGTGGTGCGGCTGATGTGCCACCGCGTCGCGGTGATGTATCTGGGCCGTATCGTGGAAATCGGCCCGGTCGAAGACCTGATGGAAAACCCCAAGCACCCTTATACCCAGTCGCTGCTGGCCGCGATCCCGCGGATCAACGGCCCGCGCGTGACCGAAAACTTCTGGCTGAAGGGTGAACCGGCCAATGCCGCCAACCTGCCGGTCGGGTGTCGGTTTCAGGGCCGCTGCCCGCATGTGAAACCCATCTGCCGCGAAACCGACCCCGAGGACCGCGCTATTGGGGACAGCCGCGTTGCGTGCCATTTCGCCGGCGAGGTCTTCCCCCCGTTTCCCGTTGCAAAGAAAGAACAGATCTCATGACCAAGACAGCCATCATCACCGGCGGCGGCCGCGGCATCGGACGCGGCTGCGCGTTGGAACTTGCCAAACAGGGCTGCGACATCGTGTTGGTCGATCTGATCCCCG
>JAMWZG010000726.1 GCA_024304855.1 Paracoccaceae bacterium | reverse complement strand
AACCGGATGGGCGCGGCGGAGGACATCGCCGGGACGATCATTTTCCTCGCATCCAAATTGGGGAATTTCATGACCGGCGAAGACATCTATGTAGACGGCGGGGAAACCCTGCACATGGGTCACGATGCCCGTGACATGATAAACCCTGACATGTTCGAGAAACGCGAACGAGGAGATGGAAAAAATGAGTAACCCCCCCGTCGTTCTGGAAATTTCCGACAGGATAGCCACGGTCACGCTGAACGATCCGGAACGTCGCAACCCGATCACCGGAAACGACATGATCGCCGCGCTTCTGGACGCGTTTGCAAAAGTGCAGGCCGACCCGCAGGTCAGCGTCATGATCCTGACCGGTGCCGATCCGGCCTTCTGCGCCGGCGGCGACATCAAGGAGATGAACGACCCCGACAGTATCTTTCGCAAGGAACCGCTTGCGGCAGCGCAGAGCTATGTCGATGGGGTGCAGCGGCTGCCTCTGGCGCTCTACAATCTCGACGTTCCTACCATCGCCGCGGTCAACGGCGTGGCGGTCGGCGCGGGATGCGACCTGACGATGATGTGCGACATGCGCGTCGCCTCG
>JAMWZG010000725.1 GCA_024304855.1 Paracoccaceae bacterium | reverse complement strand
CAGGGGTGGAGTGCGACTGGCTTTTGAGCATCGCCAATCTGGACATGCTGCCGGCGGATGTGCTGGCGCTGCCGGGCAAGGGGGCGGTCAATTTCCATGACGGCCCGCTGCCACGCTATGCCGGGCTGAACGCGCCGGTCTGGGCGCGTATCGCCGGTGAGGCGCAGCACGGCATCACATGGCACATGATCGGCGGCGGTGTGGACGAGGGGGATATCCTGCTGCAACGCCGTTTCGGGATTGCGGCGGATGACACGGCGCTGACCATGAACAGCCGTTGCTTTGCCGAGGCGATCGAGAGTTTCCCCGATCTGGTGGCGCTGCTGGCGACAGGTGCGCCCGTGGGGCAGGCGCAGGATCTGACGCAGCGCAGCTACTTTGGTCTGCATGACCGTCCCGCGCTGGCGGGGCGGCTGGATTTCACCCGTGACGCCGAAGGCTTGGCGCGGCTGGTCATGGCGCTGGATCACGGGGATCATGCCAATCCGCTGTGTCTGGCGAAGGTGATGACACCTGCCGGGTTGCTGGCCGTGACGGGGGCCGAGGCTGTCCCCGGTGGCGCGGGGGCCTTGCCCGGAACGGTGTTG
>JAMWZG010000724.1 GCA_024304855.1 Paracoccaceae bacterium | reverse complement strand
TCGAATTCCGCGCTGGCCATGGTAGCGCCGCCGACACCGTCGCGGCCGGTCTTGGCGCCCAGATAGACGACGGGCATGCCCACGCCCGAGGCGGCGGAGTAGAAGATCTTGTCTGCATCGGCGAGGCCCGCGGCAAAGGCGTTCACAAGGCAGTTGCCGTTGTATGCGGGGTGAAAGCGCACTTCGCCGCCCACGGTGGGCACGCCGAAGGCATTGCCATAGCCGCCAATCCCTTCGACCACGCCATGCACAAGCTGCCGCGTCTTGGGGTGATCGGGCGCACCGAAGGAGAGCGAGTTCATCGCCGCGATGGGGCGCGCGCCCATGGTGAAGACATCGCGCAGAATGCCACCGACGCCGGTGGCCGCACCCTGATAGGGTTCGATATAAGAGGGGTGGTTGTGGCTTTCCATCTTGAAGACCACGGCCTGACCATCCCCGATGTCCACGACGCCCGCATTCTCGCCGGGGCCGCAGATCACCTGCGGGCCGGTGGTGGGCAGGGTGCGCAGCCATTTCTTCGAGGATTTGTAGGAGCAATGCTCGTTCCACATGGCCGAGAAGATGCCAAGCTCGGTGAAGGTCGGTTCGCGTCCGATGATGTC
>JAMWZG010000723.1:330-606 GCA_024304855.1 Paracoccaceae bacterium | reverse complement strand
GATTACCCAACCAGCTTGTCCATGGTGGCTCAACTTGGAACAGCAATGTCAACCGGTCTCAGGTTCAAGACGGCGCTGAAATCCTTGGGTTTCTTATGCCTGTATTCGTCGACATTATGATGGACAATCCCGATGAGGATTGGGGCCGCCCCTTTTATCCCGTAGTGGTCACCTAAACATAGACTGTAAGGGACCTCCGGGTGTCACATCACATGGAACCGTCAAGTTCTGGGAAGGAAGTTGCAGGAAACCTCTACCTCCACCGAGATGCGGTTG
>JAMWZG010000723.1:0-320 GCA_024304855.1 Paracoccaceae bacterium | reverse complement strand
CGCTACTCACGTACGAGGACTTTGAGCGCCCGTTTCCAGCACTACTCGAAAGCATCACAGTAGACTTGGAGAGCCGCACCTCCGTTCGACGCTCATATCGCGCGCGAGCAAATCCACCAGTTCTTCATAGAAAAGAACTTCTGCTCCCGGCAGATCATCCCAGGCGCGAAGAGTATGGCGCACTCACGAAGGGACTCGAACGCATTGGGCTCCTGCGAGATACGAGCTCTATTGGGACAAAGGTTGCATGGGAACAGCGCTTACAAGAAGCCGGCGTCAAGATAGTTGGGCACGCAATAGAGAAGCTCAACGGTAAGCCT
>JAMWZG010000722.1 GCA_024304855.1 Paracoccaceae bacterium | reverse complement strand
TCCAGCATGGTCTGGCCGTGGGCGAGGCCGCCAATGAAACGATCAGGGCCGGGATCTGCGTCACAAGCCCGTCGCCGATTGTCAGCACGGTATAGACATTGGCGGCCGGTCTGATCGTGACCAAGGGTGGTACAGTCGGGGCCGCGAATGAGGCGGTGCTGCAACAACTTGGCCGTTTCCCGAAGGCACTTTACATGGCGTCCGGGCTTCTGCTGGGGATCGGCCTTCTGCCCGGCTTCCCGCTTCCGGTCTTTGTGGCCATGGCGGTGATGCTGGCGGGTCTTGGCCTGTTCATGCAACGACAAGCCGCCGCAACTGTGCGCGCCGAAGCCCGTTCAACTGAAGATGCGGAAAGTGTCGCTGCGGAACATGCCCGCGATGACATCGCCGAAACCCTGCGGCTGGACGATCTGCGGCTGGAGCTGGGTGCGGCACTGGTCCCCTTGATCAGCAGCCCCGAGGCCGCGCTGCCCGGAAAGATCAAGAGTCTGCGCCAGATGTTTGCCCGGGAGTTCGGGTTCGTGCTGCCAGCGGTGCGGATCAAGGACGAGCCGTCCCTGCCCGGAAACGCCTATGCCATCATGGTGCAAGGCGTGCAGGCCGCCCG
>JAMWZG010000721.1 GCA_024304855.1 Paracoccaceae bacterium | reverse complement strand
GATTTTCAAAGGCGTGCTGCCCTATTGCGGGATGGTGCTGATCGCGATGGTGTTGATGTATACCTTCCCGCAGATCGTGTTCAGCCTGCCGGATGCCTTCTATGGCCCACAGCGATAAGGCGCGGGCAATCCTTGGGCTTGGGGCGGTCGAGATGCGCGACCGCCTCGCCTCGGGTGCCTTGCGTGCCGTTGATCTGGTCGAAGCCTGTCTGGCGCGGATTGCCGCGCTTGAACCGGAAGTCGGGGCTTGGGCGTGGCTGGATGGCGACCATGCGTTGCAACAGGCGCAGCGGTTGGATCAATGGCGCCAATCCGGCAAACCATTGGGTCCGCTGCATGGTCGCCATCCAGCCACGCCCAAGCCCCGACTTCCGGTTCAAGCGCGGCAATCCGCGCCAGACAGGCTTCGACCAGATCAACGGCACGCAAGGCACCCGAGGCGAGGCGGTCGCGCATCTCGACCGCCCCAAGCCCAAGGATTGCCCGCGCCTTATCGCTGTGGGCCATAGAAGGCATCCGGCAGGCTGAACACGATCTGCGGGAAGGTATACATCAACACCATCGCGATCAGCACCATCCCGCAATAGGGCAGCACGCCTTTGAAAATC
>JAMWZG010000720.1 GCA_024304855.1 Paracoccaceae bacterium | reverse complement strand
GTGTCGCCGTCGCCTTTCGTCATGGCGCCATGATCTCGGTCGAGATCATCCAGCAAGTCCTGCCTCCAAAACTGGGACTCGGCCTGTTCCTTCTGGCCAACGCCCTGTCTGTCCTCTTTTTCTGCATTCTGTTCTGGCAGGGCTGGGCCATGGCTGAACGTGTGGCCAACCAGAAATTGGCCGCGCTGGATATCTCTATCGCATGGGCCTATGCGGCACTTCCCGTGGGATCGGTCTTTATCATCATTTCCGTTCTCGCCTGCATGATCCGCGGCGCGCAAGGGGACTGGACATCAAGCCACGGCAAGACGGAGGTCGCAGAATGAATACCGCACTGGGTCTTTCACTGGCGATCTTCTTTCTGCTGGGCGTGCCGATCGCTGTGGCCATCGGCCTCGCCTCGGTCATCGGGATCGAAGCGCAGGGCAGCCTGCCCTTGTTGCTTGTGGCACAGCGCATGTTCACGGGTATTGACAGTTTTCCATTGATGGCGATCCCGCTTTTCATACTTGCGGGCAATCTGATGTCGGCAGGGGGCATCTCGTTCCGGCTGGTCGAATTGGCCAAATCGCTTGTGGGTGGCATTCAGGGGGGGCTTGCCTGTTCCTGCGTG
>JAMWZG010000072.1 GCA_024304855.1 Paracoccaceae bacterium | reverse complement strand
GCGACGATCGAGGGCGTGGTGCGCGCACCTTCCGAATTCTCGATCACGCGGGGCTGGCTGCCATCCATGATGGCGATACAGCTGTTGGTAGTTCCCAGGTCAATACCAATGACTTTGGCCATGTTTTTCGATCCCTTCTCACTTCAAGGCGATGACACGAGGTTCAGACCCGTTTCGGCATCCGCACCCCGATCCTGTTTGTGATGGCGGCATCTTGCTGCAAGGCTCGTCCATCACGCTTCCGAGCGTATATAAGGAGGGGTCATAGACGCTGCAAGCACCGGACAGGCGGCGTTTTCAGGATTCCGCGGGTAATTTTAGGAAGTCTTGCCGAAAGAAGGGGGAAATCATGATCCAGCCGACGATGACGCTGCGCGGAATCGATATTTTCCAAGGCTTGCTGGATGCGCAAGAGCAGAGGGCCTTGGTGGATGAGCTGCGCGACGTGATCCGCGCGGCGCCCTTGTTTCATCCGGTAACTGCGCGCGGCAAGGCGATGTCCGTGAGGATGACCTCCGCCGGGCGGCTTGGATGGGTGTCGGACAGGAACGGCTATCGTTATCAGGAGAGGCACCCGGATGGGATGGCTTGGCCTGAGATCCCGTCATCCGTCATTGGATTGTGGCAGCGATTGGTCAGCGAGACACGACTGCCGGACTGTTGTTTGATCAACTTCTACGGCGAAGGTGCCCGGATGGGGCTTCATCAGGACAGGGACGAGGTGGATTTCACCTGGCCTGTTCTGTCACTGTCTTTGGGGGATGAAGGGCTTTTCCGTGTCGGAGGTGCGGACCGGAGCGATGAGACAAGCTCTGTCTGGCTCAAATCAGGGGATGTCCTGCGGATGGGTGGTCCCGCGCGTCTGGCCTTTCACGGCGTAGACAGAATTCGTTTCGGTTCCTCCCGGCTGTTGCCGCGGGGTGGGCGGATCAACCTGACAATGCGCGTTGTCGGTTGATCAGCGCCGCGCACTCCAACTTACAGAGGCATGACGACGGGTATAGAACTCGCCCATAAGCCCGATCATCAGCAAAACCGTTCCCACGATCACGGCATACTCCCAGGTGCTGTATCTGGGTGTGTAATTGATGAACATATAGCCACGTGCCTGGTCGATGGCATGGAAAAGCGGGTTCCAGTCGAACATGGCCAGCATGAAGGCGGGCAGTGTGTTTGCGACAAACATCTTGCCAGAGGCAATCATGTTCACCCGCTGATAGATCGTGGTGAACACACTGACCACAGTGGGAAACCAGGGCTTCAACGCCAAAAGCACCACGCCAAGGCTCAGTCCCGTATACCATGCCACAAGCAACATGCCGAATGCAGGGATCGGCTGATCAATTACGATCGGTGTCAGAACTGCGTGGTAGATGAACAGGATCACGAAGAGTGACAGAACCTGAATGTAAAGCGTTCCCAGCGCAGCTGCCGCTATCACGATGATCGTGTTGAGGGGGGCGTGCTTCATCATGGGAGAGGCGGGCCCCTCTGATCCGACGACCGCGCCAAGAGTCTTGGTATGGGTCATGAACAGGAAAATCCCGGACATGATGTAGAGCAGGAAGTCGCCCCGCAATGCTGCACCGCGCAACCCCAGGACAATGAACATGATATAGAAGGCAAGGACAAAGATCGCTGCCTGCATCATGTTCATCAGGATCGCCAGGACCGCATTTCCATGGGATTTCCGGATATTGCGAACGACGCTGTGATAAATCAGCTCGGCAATCGTGATTGCCGCGCCCAGGCCGGTGCTTCTGAAGGTGGACTGCTGAAACATTGCCGCTCTACCACTTGCCTGATCTGGGGCCGCCCCGACTTGGAACACTTGCCGTGCTACTCTTCGTTGATCATAAGAGTCGCAGGTAAAGAGAACAACAATCCAACGGGCCAAGCCACGGATTCATGGGAGAATGTGATTGGATTACCAGAAACTGACCGAGGTTATGCGCCGTCTGGCGATCGAGGCCGGCGCCCGCATCATGCAAATCTACGATGCAGATGATTTCGAAGTGAAGGTGAAGTCCGATTCCAGCCCCGTGACCGAGGCGGACGAGGCTGCGGATGCTTTGATCTCCGCCGGCTTGCGTGCCGCCTTTCCTGAAGTGACTTTGGTGACGGAAGAGCAGGCCTCCTCTCATCTGGCGCAGGCTGACAGGTTTCTCATTGTCGATCCTCTGGACGGCACCAAGGAGTTCATCAACAGGCGTGGCGACTTTACCGTGAATATCGCCTATGTAGACTCTGGTGCGCCGGTGCGCGGTGTCGTCTATGCCCCCGCGCAGGGGCGCATGTTCTATACGCTTCCAGATGGATCATCGGTCGAGGAAACAGGAAAGTTGGATCTTGAAACCGTCGGGCCGCTGACCCCTATTCAAGTCGCCACACCGGACAACAATGCGCTGATGGTCGTCGCGTCCAAGTCTCACCGCGATCAGGCGACGGATGACTACATCGCGAAATATACGGTCAAAGACATGAAGAGCGCGGGTTCCTCGCTCAAGTTCTGCCTTGTCGCAACGGGAGAGGCGGATCTTTACCCGCGCGTCGGTCGCACAATGGAATGGGATACTGCCGCAGGCCATGCCGTTCTGGCGGGTGCCGGCGGACAGGTCGTGCGTTTTGATGACCACAACCCGCTGACCTATGGCAAGGACGGCTATGCCAATCCTTTCTTTATCGCTTATGCGCCCGGAGTGGAGCTCAGGAAACCCTGATGTCAGTCTTGATCGTGATCCCCGCGCGCTATGCCTCGACCCGCTACCCGGGCAAACCGCTTGTGCCACTGAAGGGCGCAAAAGGGCAGGAACAGAGCCTGATCGAGCGCTCATGGCGAGCGGCGATGCAAGTGCGCGGCGCAGACCGCGTGGTGGTGGCCACCGACGATGACCGCATCCGCGACGCGGCACAGGGGTTTGGCGCGGACGTCGTGATGACCTCCCCCTCCTGCCAGAACGGCACGGAGCGTTGTGCCGAAGCCCTGGTGACGCTGGGTGAGACATTCGAGATGGTTGTCAATCTGCAAGGCGATGCGCCTCTGACACCCCCTTGGTTTGTTGAGGATCTGATTGCGGGTCTGGATGCAGACCCGACCGCGCAAGTGGCAACGCCGGTGCTGCGTTGCGAAGGCCGTGCTCTCAACGGATTTCTGGCAGATCGCAAGGCTGGCAGGGTCGGGGGAACAACGGCTGTTTTTGGCCGAAACAGACACGCTTTGTACTTCTCCAAGGAAGTGATCCCCTACACCGCAGGCGTCTATGCGGATCAGGATGAAACGCCTGTGTTTCATCATGTCGGTGTCTATGCCTATCGCCCGACGGTTCTGGCCGAATATACACGCTGGCCCATCGGACCGTTGGAAAGCCTCGAGGGTCTGGAGCAACTCCGTTTCCTTGAAAATGACCGCAGCATCCTGTGCGTCGAGGTGCAGGCCCGCGGGCGTCAGTTCTGGGAGCTGAACAACCCGGAAGATGTCGCGCGACTCGAGACGATGATGGCGGAGATGGGCATGGAATGACGCGCCCGTCTGTCAGTGTCGTCATTGTCAGCCGGCATCGCGCCGAGGCTTTGATCCTGTGCCTGACGGCTGTTGGCCGCCTGTCTTATCCCCGTTTCGAGGTGGTTGTCGTCGCCGATCCGGACGGTCTTCGTGCCATGGACGCATTGCCATTCATCGACAGGATCAAGACGGTCGCTTTTGATGAGGCGAATATTTCCGCCGCGCGAAATCGCGGCATAGCGCAGGCAGCCGGCGACATAGTGGCATTTCTGGACGATGACGCGGTCCCGGAAACGCGTTGGCTGGATCACCTGATCCGGGCTTTCGATGACCCTGATGTGGCGGCCGCAGGGGGTTATGTGCTGGGACGCAACGGTATCACAATCCAATGGGCAAGCCGGATGGTGGACCGGACAGGAGAGGCGCGTGATCTGTCTCTGACCAAGGAGCATCCGACAGTCCTGACCCCCCCTCCCGGCAGCGCCGTCAAAACCGAAGGCACGAACATGGCCATTCGCCGCGATGTTCTGGCAAGGCTCGGCGGCTTTGATCCTGCTTTTCTGTTCTATCTCGATGAGACGGACCTCAACATGCGGCTATCGGAAGCTGGTCTTTCGACAGCGATTGTCCCTCTCGCAAGGGTGCATCATGGCTATGCGGCAAGCGCGAATCGTCGCGCCGACAGGGCTGTTCGTGATCTTCACCAGATTGCGGCTTCGACCATGGTGTATCTGCGTAAACACTGTCCGTCGTCCCGTCATGTCCCAGTGTTGCAATCGGCTTTGGCCGAGCAAAGGACGAGACTGCTGAGGCAAATGGTGACTGGTCTGCTGGAACCCGGAGACGTGAGGCGGTTGCTGAGAAGTTGGGAAACGGGTTTGGAAGACGGCCGTACCAGGTTGCTCACTGATCCGAAACCCCTGCCGCAGGCACAGTCCGACTTTCTGCCTTTTCAGAGCCTGTTTCAGAAAGAATCCGTCGTTCTGAGCGGCTTCACCACTGGATCGCGACGCCTCAGGGAGCAGGCAAGACAGGCCGCAGATGGGGGCCGCTCGGTTTCGGTGTTCCTGTTTTCGCGCTCCATGTTATTCCACCGTGTTCGGTTCCACCCTGATGGCTATTGGGAACAATTGGGCGGCCTGTGGGGGCGTAGCGACCGCAAGGACAGGCTGTTCAGCTTCTGGACCCTGAAAAAGCGGGTCCGCCGTGAGGTGCAAAGGATCGGCATCGCAAGGTTTGAAGAGCCCGACGGTCCCATTTCTTCCTGAATGACAAAGATCCGCCGATGGCCGCCTTATTTTTTACCTTTTGACGTGATTTCCTATGGGGAAGAGTGATATTGGAATAGGAATACCGCCCATATCAGAGCGGTTTTGATCTGAGGATTGCGTAATGCGAAAGAAAGTAACGAAGGCCATTTTCCCCGTCGCCGGGCTTGGAACGCGGTTTCTGCCCGCCACAAAATCGGTTCCGAAAGAGATCATGACGCTGGTTGACCGGCCCTTGATCCAATACGCGATCGATGAGGCGCGGGCTGCGGGAATCAAGGAATTCATCTTCGTCACTTCACGCGGCAAGGGCGCATTGGAAGACTACTTCGACCACGCACCGCAGCTTGAGTCGGAATTGCGCAAGAAGGGCAAGACCGAGCTTCTGGACATCCTCAAGACCACCAACATGGATAGCGGTGCCATTGCCTATATCCGCCAGCACAAGGCGCTTGGCCTTGGTCATGCAGTCTGGTGTGCACGTCGTCTGATTGGCGACGAACCCTTCGCAGTCATCCTGCCGGATGACGTGATCGCGGCTGAAAAGCCCTGCCTTCAGCAGATGGTCGAAGCCTATGCCGAAACAGGCGGCAACGTCGTGGCGGCAATGGAAGTCGCACCGGACAAGGCGTCTTCCTATGGTATTCTGGATCTTGATGAAGATATGGGTTCGGTTGTCTCCGTCAAAGGCATGGTTGAAAAGCCTGCCGCTGGCACGCAGCCGTCCAACCTTGCTGTGATCGGTCGGTATATCCTGTCGCCACAGGTTCTGAACAATCTCAACAAGATGAAGACCGGCGCCGGTGGAGAGATCCAGTTGACGGACGCCATCGCCCAGGAGATCGAAGCCGGTCGCAAGGTCTATGGCTATCGTTTCCGGGGGCAGCGGTTCGATTGCGGTTCCAAAGCAGGGTTCTTGCAGGCAACCGTCTCTTTCGGTCTGTCGCGTGAGGATCTGCGGGACGATCTGGCCCGCTATCTCCGCGAGATCATCTCGCAGGATTTGGCGGCGGAATAAGGCCCGCTGCGGAGTGATGACGTGAAGACGGTTCTGGTGACGGGTGGTGCGGGCTACATCGGCTCTCATGCGTGCAAGGCATTGCGAAATGCCGGGTTCTTGCCCGTTACCTATGACAATCTCAGCACGGGATGGCGTGATGCGGTGAAATTTGGTCCGTTCGAGCAGGGAGATCTGCGAGACCGGGCCAGACTTGATGACGTATTCGCCAGACATAAACCTGTCGCTGTGATGCATTTCGCGGCTCTGAGCCAAGTCGGCGAAAGCATGTCGGACCCCGGCAAATACTGGTCGAACAATGTGACAGGGTCTTTGTGCCTGATTGAAGCGGCTGTTTCGGCAGGATGCATGAACTTCGTCTTTTCATCGACCTGTGCCACCTATGGTGATCAGGACAACGTTGTTCTGGACGAAGACAGCGCGCAGCGCCCGATCAACGCCTATGGCGCCAGCAAGCGCGCGATTGAAGACATTCTGCGCGATTTTGGTGTCGCCTATGGTTTGAGGCACGTGATCTTCCGCTATTTCAACGTCGCAGGCGCAGACCCTGACGCCGAGGTAGGTGAGTTTCATCAACCCGAAACCCACCTGATCCCGCTGATTCTGGATGCTATCGACGGCAAGCGCGCGGCCTTGACGATTCACGGCACCGATTATCCGACACCCGATGGAACCTGTATCCGCGACTATGTGCATGTCTGTGATCTGGTCGATGCACATGTTCTGGGTCTGTCGTGGCTGCAACAGGGGCACGCGAGTCGGGTTTTCAATCTTGGCACGGGCACGGGTTTTTCGGTGCGTGACGTGATCGACCAGTCACGCAGTGTAACCAACCGGGATGTGCCTTTCGTCGAAGGGCCGCGCCGTGCAGGTGATTGCACCAAACTTGTCTCTGGTTCGTCCCGCGCAACCGAGGAATTGGGCTGGTTGCCTTCGCGCTCGACCCTCAGGACGATGATCACCGATGCTTGGCGGTGGCACCAATCCGGGCATTATAGTGACTAGTCGCGCTCCGGCGCGACTGCTTGACCTGACGCGCCTTGTCAGCCGTGCCGGACGCCGCCCAACGGGAATTGACCGGGTCGAGTTGGCCTATCTACGCGCATTTCTGGCCGATACAGTGCCTGTATTCGGGCTTGTCCGATCTGCATGGGGTTTCATCCTATTGGAACGGCAGGGATGTCAGGCGCTTCTGGACCGTGTGACGGATCATACGTCTTGGGGCAAGCCGGACCTGCTCTCACTTCTGCGCCGAAGTCTTTCTTCTGTCCGGAAGCAGGCCGAAGCAGACTTGCGCCGTTTCGCGCTGGGCCGTTGCCTGCCGTCTGGACTGGGCCGGATGCTGACGAGAAACCTGCCGACGGGGGCGGCCTATATCAATGTAGGGCATACCAATCTGACAGAACGTGTTCTGGGCAGCGTCAGGCGGTCCCTTGCAGGTCAGGTTGTGGTGATGATCCATGATACGATCCCGCTGGACTATCCCCAGTATCAGCGCCCCGGCACGGTCGGCAAGTTTCGCGCCATGCTTGCCCGCGTGCAACGACATGCGACACTAATCCTGTGTAATTCGGCCTGCACCCGCGCTGATCTGATGCGGCACATATCTGCGGATGGAGCCGTTCCAGATACTCTTGTGGCATTGCTGGGCGCCGAGGATCTGACTACCGGCACCTTGCCGGATATGCCGTCAGGCTTTGACTGGAACAGACCCTATTTCATCACGGTTGGCACGATCGAACCGCGTAAGAACCACATGTTCCTGCTGGATCTGTGGTCGGACATGGCGGCGGCACGACCCTCGGGGCCAATGCCGCAGTTGTTGATATGCGGCGCAAGGGGATGGAACAATGATGCCGTATTCGCCCGGCTCGATTCGGACCCTCTCATGGGACAACATGTTTTCGAGTTGCCGGACCTGACCGACGGGCAGATCGCCGCTCTTCTCCAGCAGGCGCATGGCGCGTTGTTTCCCAGCCACGCCGAAGGTTTTGGACTGCCCCCGGTTGAGGCCCTTTCGCTGGGTGTGCCGGTCATCTGCAACACGCTTGAAATCTATACGGAAACGCTTGGTGAATATCCCGTTTACGCAAGCGTCGATGACAGGTATCTTTGGCTGCAAGAAACAGAACGTCTGGCGTTTGGCCAGAATGGCAGGCAGGTCACAGGCAAAGGATTCCAGCCGCGGCGCTGGCAGTCCCATTTCAACGCCGTGTTAAGCCGGTTGTGATTGAATGGCGTCGATCCAGTTGGGTCGCGTTGAGGTAAGGAAGGCACGGTTTGGGCGTCTGGCAGTCATATCGTCTGCGGCTTCAGCGCAAGCGTTGGCTGTTGCGCGCCTGGCGCAAGCGCCGCGAGCTGCGCATGGTGACGGACCGGACAAGCAGGATCAAATCCGGCGACATCCTGCTATTCTCGACCATGCGGAACGAGCAGATACGCCTGCCGTATTTCTTGCAGTATTACCGTGATATGGGTGTGAACCATTTTCTGCTGGTCGATAATGACAGCACCGATGGAACCTATGAATACCTTGCCGATCAACCGGATGTATCGCTCTGGCACACGCGCCATGGCTACAAACGTTCACGCTTTGGCGTTGATTGGCTGAACTGGCTTCAGTCACGCTACGCTCATGGCCATTGGTCTTTGGTTGTCGATCCGGATGAGTTTCTGATCTATCCATTCTGCGACACACGCCCCTTGCGTGCCTTGACGGATTGGCTTGACGCGTCGTCCATCAAGTCGTTTTCCGCGCTGCTTCTGGATATGTATCCCAAGGGCCCGCTGGATTCGCAGCCATATCAGGCTGGTCAAGATCCGCTGGAAATTGCGCATTGGTTCGACGCTGGCAATTACAGCATCTCGCGGAACAAACGCTTTGGAAATCTCTGGATACAGGGCGGTCCCCGCAGCCGTGTATTCTTTCCCGACAGACCGGAAAAAGCGCCGGCCCTGAACAAGATCCCCTTGGTCAAATGGGATCGGCGCTATGCCTATGTCAGCTCGACCCATATGCTGCTGCCGCGCGGGCTCAACCTTGTTTATGACGAATGGGGTGGCGAAAAGGCCAGCGGCGTCCTGCTTCATGCAAAGTTTCTGGATACGTTCTCCGCCAAGGCGGCAGAGGAGTTGTCGCGCAAGCAGCATTATGCCGCCTCGGTCGAATACAAGGCCTATGCCGAGAACCTGAAGTCAAACCCCGACTTGTGGTGCAAATGGTCCGAGAAATACATCAATTGGCGTCAGCTTGAGATTCTGGGCCTCATGTCCAAGGGGAACTGGGCATGAGTGTCGGGATCGTCATGCTGGTGCACACCGCGCTGGGCCGGGCCGAGCAGGTCGCCCGACACTGGGCGGCTGGTGGTTGTCCCGTGGTGATCCATGTGGACAATTCCGTGCCCAAGAAGACCTACACGGCGTTCGTCGAGTCGCTTTCGGATCTGCCGCAAGTCCGGTTCTCAAAACGGCATCGCTGCGAATGGGGCACCTGGGGCATTGTCGCCGCCTCGCAGGCCGCCTCGGAGCTGATGCTGGCCACGTTTGCGGATGTGCGCCATGTCTATCTGGCCTCCGGCTCATGCCTGCCGCTGCGCCCCGTGCAGGAGTTGATTGACTACCTCTCGGCGCGTCCTCGCACGGATTTCATCGAAAGCGCAACGACAGCCGATGTGCCATGGACGGTTGGAGGACTTGATCAGGAACGCTTCACCCTCCGCTTTCCGTTTTCGTGGAAACGTCATCGCTTTCTCTTTGACAGCTTCGTCAAGGTGCAGCGCAGACTGGGTCTGAAACGCAAGATGCCCAATGGCCTTGTGCCGCATATGGGCAGCCAGTGGTGGTGTCTGACACGGCAGACCTTGTCCGCCATTCTGCAAGACCCTGAACGCAACACCTATGACAGCTTTTTCAAGCGCGTCTGGATTCCGGACGAAAGCTATTTCCAGTCGCTTGCAAGGCTCTATTCCAGCCAGATCGAAAGCCGTTCGCTGACACTCAGCAAGTTCGACTTCCAGGGAAAGCCGCATATCTTCTACGACGATCATTTGCAGTTGTTGCGCCGCTCTGATTGCTTTGTGGCGCGCAAGATCTGGCCTCATGCCAATCGTCTTTACGAAGTGTTCCTGACAGATGCCGCTGGTGCGATGAAGCGGACAGAGCCAAATCCGGGCAAGATCGACCGGATCTTTGCTAAGGCCGTCGAGCGTCGGACAAGGGGACGGGCCGGGCTCTACATGCAAAGCCGGTTCCCGAACGAAGGGTGGGAGAATGGCGTCACCTCCGGACCCTATTCCGTGTTCGAAGGCTTCTCCGATCTGTTCGAGGATTTTGAGAATTGGCTGACCAAGGCTACGGGCGCCCGCGTCCATGGCCACCTTTTCGCGCCGGACCGGGTCGAGTTTGCCGGTGGACATAGCGTCATGAATGGTGGTCTGTCCGACAGCGCCAAGCTGCGGGACTACAATCCGCGATCCTTTCTGTGCAACCTCATCTGGAACACCCGGGGAGAGAGGCAATGCTTTCAGTTCGGTCCTGCCGATAGTCAGGCGATCAGTTGGCAGATTGCCAAAGACCCGAACGCCCAGATTTCGGTCATCTCGGGGGCTTGGGCGGTTCCGCTGTTTCGCTCGAACCGGAATTTTGCGGATATTCGCAAGGATGCCGCACGCCTCCAGAAGGTTGAGAGTGATCATCTCGATATTCTGCGCTCGTCTTATGTGAAGGCGCGGGTGCGGATCTGGACGATGGCCGAATTCATCGAGGCGCCGATGGAACCTCTCCAGACGATCTTGGACGAAATAGGGAACCGCAGCCTCAGGCGTTTGTCCGAAGTGCCCAAAATGGCCGACCTCGAAGGGTTCGGGCAGTTTCTTCAGAACCTGAAAAACCAGGGGATGCACCCCTATCTGATGGGCGACTTCCCCGTCGCACGAGAGATCCAGCCGGCGAGCCAATCGCCGCGTAAACCCTATCTGGTGCGGTAAAGATGGCAGAGCGTTTCGACTATTTCATCGTTTTTGCCGAGATGCGGACAGGGTCCAACTTTCTGGAGACGAACCTGAACGCCTATCCTGGCCTCGTCTGCCACGGAGAGGCGTTCAATCCACATTTCATCGGCTATCCGAACCGCACTGATATTCTGGGCATCACGCAGCCAATGCGAGATGCGAATCCTGCGCGGCTGATCGAGGCGGTGAAACATGGAAGCGAAGGGTTGGGCGGCTTCCGCTTTTTCCATGATCATGATCCGCGCGTTCTTGATCTGTCATTGACCGATCCGCGATGTGCCAAGATCATTCTGACCCGGAACCCCGTTGAAAGCTATGTTTCGTGGAAAATCGCGCAGGCCACTGGTCAGTGGAAGCTGACAAATGTGAAGAAGCGAAAGGATGCACTGGCGGTATTTGACCGAGCAGAGTTCGAGGCGCATCTGACCGCCTTGCAGGAGTTTCAGATCAGAATGCTTCACGCTTTGCAGATCACAGGTCAGACGGCCTTCTACATCGCCTACGAAGATTTGCAGGACGTCGCTGTCATGAACGGGCTGGCACGGTTTTTGGGCATAGATCACCAGCTTGAAAACCTTGATGACAGTCTCAAGAAACAGAACCCCGAACCTCTGTCCGAGAAGGTCAGGAATTTCGACCAGATGGCCGATGCCCTGGCGCGTCTGGACCAGTTCAATCTGACGCGGACCCCGAATTTCGAACCCCGACGTGGCGCAGCAGTGCCGGGCTATGTCGCGGCCAAACAGACGCCGCTGCTCTATCTGCCGATCCGCTCCGGCCCAGAGAAGCAGGTTCTGTCCTGGTTGGCCGAGCTGGATGGTCAACGACCCGAAGATCTGGACAGTGGCTTTTCTCAGAAAACGCTGCGCCAGTGGATGCGCACGCATACAGGCTATCGCAGCTTTACGGTGTTGCGGCATCCTGTGGCCCGCGCTCATGCCGCATTTTGCGAGCGTATCCTGATGACCGGACCCGGCCACTATGCCGAGATCCGCAAGATCCTGCGAAAGTCCTATTCCGTGCCACTTCCCAAGGAGGCGCCGGGTGCAGACTATGACCAGCAGACGCATCGCAAGGCGTTTGTCGCGTTTCTTGAGTTCTTGAAGGTCAATCTCGCGGGGCAGACAACGGTCAGGGTTGATGCGGCTTGGGCCACGCAGATACAGATCTTGCAAGGCTATGCCCAGTTCGCCTTGCCCGACATGATCCTGCGCGAGGAGGAGATTGAGGTCTACCTGCCGGCTCTGGCGCAGCAATTGGGACATCCCGACCCCATCACACCCCAGGACACGCCCTCGGACAAGCCTTTTGCTCTGTCAGACATCTACGATGCCGAGATCGAGGAGTTGGCAAGCACCATCTATCAACGGGATTATATCGCCTTCGGCTTTGCTCCGTGGCAGGCGATGACCTGACGTGGACGCTCAGGCGGCCTGAACCGCCGGGGCTTCTGTCAGGATGGTGTAAAGCGTTCCGGGATCGGTATTGGCCCGCAGCTTGGTGCAGACAGCAGCCTCGCGCAATGTTCGCGACACAAGCGCCAGCGCCTTGAGGTGTTCGACACCCGCATCTTCTGGTGCGAACAAGGCAAAGATGATGTCCACGGGCGCGCGATCCACCGCGTCGAAATCAATCGGTTTCTCGAGCAGCATGAATGCACCCTGCACCGAGTCCAGACCGGCGATCCGGGCATGGGGCAGGGCGACGCCGTGTCCCACGCCCGTCGGTCCCAGCGTCTCGCGCTCCATCAAGGCCTCAACGGCTGCGGCGGCATTGATCTTGTAGACCGATGCCGCCATCTCGCCCAGATCATGAAGGACACGCTTCTTGCTGGTGGCAGAGGTGATCACCTTCACGGCCTCCGGCCTGAGGATGGTCGAAATCTTCATATTCGCTCAACGCTCCGGTTACGGGGGCCGCGACGGTCCTTATCGCGGGTCGATCCATCCGATATTGCCGTCTTCACGACGGTATACCACATTGACCCCGTCTTTTCCTTCATTTCGGAAAACCAGAACCGGCGCCCCTGCAAGCTCCATCTGCATGACCGCTTCACCGACAGACAGGGACGGTATCTTCGTCTCCATCTCGGCGATGATCATCGGTTGCAGCGTCGCAGGCTCCGAATCCTCGTCATTCCCCTCAGCCG
>JAMWZG010000719.1 GCA_024304855.1 Paracoccaceae bacterium | reverse complement strand
CCGCCGACCATCACCATCGACACGTCATTGCCGTTGGCAAAACATATCAGGCGATGCAACGGCATGTTGGGCGGGTAAAGATGCGGTTTGCGCATGTCGACCATGACGATGTCGGCCGCCTTGCCGATTTCAAGCGAACCGATCCGGTCCGACATCCCCAAGGCACGCGCTGCCCCGATGGTGCACATCTCCAGAACCTTGCCGATGGGCAGGACGGAGGCATCGCGGAAGAAAGTGCGGTGGTAGTGCATGGCTTGCTGCATGTGACGGAACATGTCGGCCGAACGATCCGGGGCAGTGGCATCTGATCCCAGCGCGACAGTTGCCCCCTCTGCCATCAACTCGATGGCCGGGCACCGGCCCATGATCGAGGCATTGGCCGAGGGGTTGTGCGCGACCTTGGTATCCGTGCGAGCGATCAGCGTGATTTCGTCCGAATGCAGATCAATGCAATGCGACAAGAGGCTGTCAGGTCCCAACAGCCCCAGTTCCTGCGCCCGTCTGACCGAGCCGCGCCAGTGGCCATCCTGCGTGAAGATCAGGCCACGTGCGCGGGCAAAGGCGCGCACGTGGCCTGATCTTCACGCAGGATGGCCACTGGCGCGGCTCGGTCAGAC
>JAMWZG010000718.1 GCA_024304855.1 Paracoccaceae bacterium | reverse complement strand
GGTGAACCCTGACCACGGGCGTCAGGTCCAGGTCTGGGATGCGGTGAAGAACTCCTGGAACAAGGAGCCCTACGCCATCCGGCGTATGTTGACGGAGACCTCGGTCCGGGCTTCGGATCGTCGTGCGGTCTTCGTCGGTGTCGATGCCTATGAGGCGGCGGGTGGTGTCGTCCTGCGTGATCTTTTCCAGGGCGATGACGGTGGCTGGCTCGAGGACCCTGCTCTGCTCGACCAGCTGGTCGCCGAGAAGCTTCAAGCCGAAGCCGAGGCGCTGGCCTCGGAGGGCTGGAAGTGGATCGAGGTGGCGACCGACCTGCCCTATGGCTACAGCCACGGTCTGCGACGTCTGGCCGGTGATCCCGCGCTGATGACGGACGAGGAAAGCGCGGCCCACGCTTCGCTCCTCGCCGAGTATCGGGCGCTGGAAGAGGAATACTCCGGTCAGGACGAATACCCCGAAGAGATTGATGCGCGGCTCGGTCAACTCGAGATGGCGATGGAAGCGTTCGAACTGCGGCCGCTGATCTACGATCAGGCCGAGGTTGCACGCGCCGGCGTCTTCGTCACGCTGGATCGGGACGGCAGTCTCGCGGTGTATCGCGGCTATATCTGGCCCGAGG
>JAMWZG010000717.1 GCA_024304855.1 Paracoccaceae bacterium | reverse complement strand
TCACTTCGGCCAGATAGTCGAACACCAGATAGTCGATCTCGCCTTTGGAGACCAGTTGACCGATCGCTTCAGGCGTATCGCCCCAGAATCCCGATGCGCACCCGATGCGCAGTTTTCGATCCGACATGTGCGTTTTCCTCCCACTTGATCAGCGGCCTTGAAATATTTTCTAACATATGTTTGATTTTGGTCAACACTGCAGATAACTATTTTTGGGAGGATTTTGGGAGGATGAAGAAATGACAACTCAGAGTGAGGCTATCGCGGCTGATCTGGCGGCCATCAGGGCAAATTATTCGCTGACCGATGAGCAGCGCCAGATCGTCGATCACGTGGCGCGGGTGTCCCGCGAGGTTCTTCACCCGCTACAGGCACGCATGGACCAAGAAGATTGGTGGCCTGACAATCTTTTCAAGCAGATGGGCGAACTTGGTCTTCTGGGGATTACGGCCCCGGAGGCTTTGGGCGGATCGGGCCAGAACGAGTTTACCCAGGCGCTGGTGTCGGAGGTGATTTCGAAGTGGAACCCCGCCGTCGGCCTGTCGCATGGCGCGCATGACAACCTGTGTCTGAACAACCTGCTGCGCAACGGCTCCGAAGCGCAGGTGAAAAAATATGTGCCGG
>JAMWZG010000716.1 GCA_024304855.1 Paracoccaceae bacterium | reverse complement strand
GCGCGCGGATTCGGGATGGAGATCCATTACCACAATCGCCGCCGCCTCCCCGCGCATCTGGAGAAGGGCGCAATCTTCCATGACACGCTTGACAGCCTGCTGGCCGCTTCGGATGTGCTGAGCCTGCATTGCCCGGCGACGGCAGAGAACAACGGAGTCATCAATGCCCGCACGCTATCTCTGCTGCCGGACCGCGCAATCGTGGTGAATACGGCGCGGGGTGCCTTGATTGACGAGGCCGCGCTGGCTGATGCTCTGGTATCCGGCAAGCTGTTCGCAGCAGGGCTGGACGTATTCCGCAACGAGCCCGGAGGAAATCCCGCGCTCGTAGCCTTGCCCAATGTTTTCCTGCTGCCGCATATCGGATCCGCCACCGAAGAAACCCGCGACGCGATGGGCTTTCGGGCGTTGGACAATCTGGATGCCTTCTTCGCGGGAAAGGAACCGGGCGATCGTGTGGCGTGATCCCGGCATCTGGCTGTGAGGGCGGAAATCTGGTCAAGTTTTCTTACCAGGACTTGCAATTCACATATTCCGATTTAGGATGAGGGTCGATTGCCTGTCGCATCAAGCGACTTCATCGTCTGGGAGGACACCAATGACTGATACTCGTGAAGCAGCGCG
>JAMWZG010000715.1 GCA_024304855.1 Paracoccaceae bacterium | reverse complement strand
GCTAGGGCAGGATGATGGTTCCGTCAAGCAAGATCCTGCCCTGCCCTAGCCCTTTCGGATCAGATAGATATCCATGATCCAGCCATGCGCGGCACGGGCGGCGGCGCGGGTGGCAAGGATGTCATCCTTTACCTGCGCCAAAGGGCCCGCGCGCAGGATCTGTTCCGCCATACCGACATAGGCCCCCCACCAGATCGTCAGCCCTGCAGGGTCCAGCCCCTGAAACGCGCCGCCCGTGCCGCGCATGGCTGGATCATGGATATCTATCTGATCCGAAAGGGCTAGGGCAGGATGATGGTTCCGTCAAGCAAGATCCTGCCCTGCCCTAGCCCTTTCGGATCAGATAGATATCCATGATCCAGCCATGCGCGGCACGGGCGGCGGCGCGGGTGGCAAGGATGTCATCCTTTACCTGCGCCAAAGGGCCCGCGCGCAGGATCTGTTCCGCCATACCGACATAGGCCCCCCACCAGATCGTCAGCCCTGCAGGGTCCAGCCCCTGAAACGCGCCGCCCGCGTCCAGCATGACGACGACAGTTGTCGCACCGTCTGGCCAGCCGTGATCGCGCAGCGCGCGGCCTGTGGTGATGGTGACCGGCGCGGCCAGATCGTTCAGCGGGATGGC
>JAMWZG010000714.1 GCA_024304855.1 Paracoccaceae bacterium | reverse complement strand
TCCCCGCCACGTCAGACCCGGCGCCCGGTTCGGTCACGGCCACTGCGGCAATCTTTTCGCCCGAGGTGATCGAGGGCATCCAGCGCGCCTTTTGTTCGGGCGTACCGGCGTTTTCAAGATGCGGCGAGGCCATGTCGGTATGGACCAGAACCGTGGCCGAAAACCCGCCGAAGGTGGAGCGCCCCGCTTCCTCGGCCAGCACGACGCTGGACATCACATTTAGCCCTGCGCCGCCATATTGCTCGTCATAGCGCATGCCCAGCACGCCCGGATCGCCCATTCGGCGCAGCACGTCACGCGGCACCATGCCATCCCTTTCCCAAGCGTCGGCCTTGGCCGTCACTTCGGTTTCGATGAAGCGGCGCAGCTGCGCGCGGATCATGTTAAGGTCCTCACTGAACGGGCCTGTGGCCGCATCAATCATGTCATGCTTGGTCATTGGGTTTCCTCTGGATCGAGTTTTACAAGGGGCGCTTGCCCGGCGACGGTGTCGCCGGCGGCGCAGTAGATTTCGGCTACGATGCCCGCAAACGGGGCGACCAGGCTTTGCAGCAGTTTCATCGCCTCAAGCACCACCAGTGTATCGCCCGCCGCGACCCGATCGCCGGGCGCGACCCGCAGTTCGAC
>JAMWZG010000713.1 GCA_024304855.1 Paracoccaceae bacterium | reverse complement strand
GCCGATAAAGCCGACGGTGTCGGATTCAGTGGCCAGCGCGGCCATGACGCCAACCAGATACGACCCCTCATGTTCGGCAAAGCCGATGGTCAGCACGTTCGGGGCCTCGACATAGCCGTCGATGGTGACGAACATCGTCTCGGGGTAGTCGGGAGCGACCTGTGCAATCGGGTCGGACATGGCAAAGCCGGTGGTCACGATGGGGTTGGCGCCGGCTTCGGCAAAGCGGCGCAGCGCCTGCTCGCGCTGGGCCTCGGACTGCATCACGGTTTCCAGATAGCTGCCGCCGGTTTCCGTCTTCCAGCGTTCGGCACCGTTATAGGCAGCCTCGTTGAAGCTCTTGTCGAACTTGCCGCCCAGATCGAAGATCAGGGCCGGTTCGGCCAGAGCGGCCCCGGCGGTCAGGGCGGTGGCGGCAGCAGCGCCGAGGAATGTCTGCATCAGGGTCATGTCTGTCTCCCAGTGTGTTGGCAGCGGCGGTGCTGGTTTGGCCGCACCCCGTCCGGCGATCGTCACAGTTTGATCAAAGGCCAGTTTAGGCCGCAGCGCCGGGGATGGGTCAACAGGAAACTGGCAGTTGACGTAAGGACTCCTGCGAAATCGTGAAGGTTGTCGCCGCCGTTGCGG
>JAMWZG010000712.1 GCA_024304855.1 Paracoccaceae bacterium | reverse complement strand
GGCCGCAAAGACCGCATTCATCGACTGGTAGCCGATGGCAGGCGGGCAATCGAACAGAACCAGATCATAAGCATCGGCCGGGAGTTGATCCAGAAAACGAGACACGGCCGCGAAGAAAGACCATTCCGGGTTCATATGCCGATACTGGGCACTGGCGAACTCCACAAAGGCTGCATTGGCACAGCTGGGTACAATGTCGATGGTGGACCAGTTGGTTTGCTTGATGAAGTCGGTCACGCGCAGATCAGCCAGACCAAGTTCGGTGATGGAAGCGGGCAGGCGGCGTTGGGGCAGGGTAGTGCCGCTTTCCGCGCCGCGCGCCGCCGAATTCATCCGCGTTGTCTCGCGCGCCAGATCCCGGGCCATGATGCCCCAGACAGTGTATTCCTCTGTGACATCGGTCAGACCCATGGAGTGCGACAGTGTCGCCTGCGGGTCGAAATCGACGCAGAGCACGCGATACCCGTCCAATGCAGCCGCGTGGGCGAAATGCAGCGCCACGGTCGACTTGCCAGCCCCGCCTTTGAAGTTTGCGATAGCCGCCCGGAAGGCCCGCTTGCCCATTGGCCGCCGTGGCATCAGCGACTTGCGGTTGACCTTCAGCTTGCGCCGCATCTCGTTGATCTCATCCAGCG
>JAMWZG010000711.1 GCA_024304855.1 Paracoccaceae bacterium | reverse complement strand
GGCCATGCTCACAGACGGGCGTGCGAATATCGCGCTTGATGGCGAGGCTGATCGCACGCGGGCCGGGCTGGATGCGACGACGCTGGCCCGCATGATCAGGACGCAAGGCATCCCCGGGATCGTTCTGGACATGTCGAACCGGCCGCAAGAGGCGTTGCGCGACCTCGCGGCGCAGATGGGGGCGCCCTATGTTCCTTTGCCGCGGGCAGATGCCAAACGGTTGAGCAACGCAATTTCCAATGCGCTGGATGGCTAGGCCATGGAGTACACCCGGGACCTGCAGAACTGGCCCAATGCGGCATACTCGCGGATGGTGGCGCAGCGGCCGCATCGGTGGCATGTGCAAGAGGCCGGAAGCGGCCCGACGGTGCTGTTGATCCATGGCGCAGGCGGCGCGACACATAGCTGGCGTGACGTTCTACCGGATCTGGTCGAGGGCTGTCACGTGGTCGCACTGGACCTGCCGGGGCAGGGGCTCACGCAAAGCGGTGCCCGCCAGCGGTGCGGGCTGGAGGCGATGGCCGAGGACATCGCAAGCCTCTGCACCGCGCGAGGTTGGCAGCCTGACGCAATCGTGGGCCATTCTGCGGGGGCTGCCATTGCGTTGCGCTTGTCACAGCGCCTGCTGTCCCCGCGGG
>JAMWZG010000710.1 GCA_024304855.1 Paracoccaceae bacterium | reverse complement strand
TCAAACAGCGTCGCCAGCCCCGGGAACACATCGCGGAACAGGCCCGAGACGCGCATCGACGTCACGCTGCGCGTCTCGGGCCTGTTCCGCGATGTGTTCCCGGGGCTGGCGACGCTGTTTGAAACCGGGGCGCAGATGCTCGCCGCGCGCGATGAATCCATTGAGGACAACCCCTACCGCGCCGCCGCCGCGCGGGTGTATGGGCCGAAACCGGGGCTTTACGGTCTTGGGATGGGTGTGGCGATGGAGGAGTTCACCGACGAGGCCCGCGCCGCCGCGGGCGAGGCTTGGATCGCGGCGTCAAGCTGGGCCATTGGCATTGACGGCCAGTCGCGCGATGACCGTGCGGGCCTCGAATCCCGGCTGCGCGGCGCCGACAGCTTTGTTCACGCGCAGGATCTGCCCGAAAGCGATGTGCTGCTCGCCGCCGATTATGCCGCGCACGAAGCGGGCTTTGCCGCCGCCTTGGCGCGGCTGGGCGCGGCGGCCCCGGCGCTTTACCATCTGGACGCGACCCAGCCCGACCGTCCCCGCGCCCGCAGCCTGACCGAGGAAATCGCCCGCGTGGTGCGCGCACGTGCCAGCGATCCGGCCTCGGCCAGACGGCGGAAGAGATCGCGCAGCGCCGCAAGCGCCGCCGG
>JAMWZG010000071.1:7637-12993 GCA_024304855.1 Paracoccaceae bacterium | reverse complement strand
TCGCTCATGGGCCGGGGCTGCGCTGGGCCTTCATGGGGCCGCATCTGACCTATCATCTGGGCGGCGGCGCGGGCGGGTATCGGCACTACCTCGAACATCTGGGCCCGACGCAGGTGGCGCGCTGGGCGGATCAGACAACACCCGCGCTGACGCCCGACCTGATCGAGACGCTGGTGGCCGGGATCGCGGACGCGACCGCAGGCGAAAGCCCCGCAGATCTGGCACGCCGCCGCGATACCGCGCTGGTGGCGCTGGCGAAGCTGAAACGCGATCTGGGGGCCTAGTCCGCCCGCTTTCATCGTTCTTCAAATACTCAGGAAAACGCGTCCTCAGCCCGGACGGCGATGGCCCGTGACCGGACCACCGCCCTGGACTTCGATCCGCGAAACGGCCTCGGCCAGCCCCTCATAGGCGACGGCCATGTGATGCGCATTGGCGTGCAGGATCATGTCCGGCCCCGCGACCCAGGCCACATGGCCCTTCCAGAAGACAAGATCGCCGCGCCGGGGCGCGCTGCCATCGGTGACAGGCAGACCCAGACCCGCCGCTTGCAGATCGCTGTCGCCGGGGCAAGGGATACCGCAGGCCAGGCAGGCCGCCTGCACAAGGCCGGAGCAGTCGATCCCCAAGGCGCTGTTGCCGCCCCAGAGGTAGGGCGTGCCCAAGAGCAGTGTCGCCACGGAGACGGGATCATCCTCGTGTCGGTCGATCGGGGCCAGATGCCCGGTCGGCACATGGCCCGCATCGGTCAGGGTGAAGCGCCCCTCCTGCCCCTGCTGCCCCATGTGCCGCAGGCGGGTGCCGAAGCTGAGGTGCATCATGTCGGGCGATTTCAGATCGGCGGCGGAATAGGCATGGGTGGCGCGCACACAGACCCGCAGATCGGGGGCATCCATCTGATGCAGATCATCCGAGGGCAGATAGCCAACATAGCCATCCCGCGCGGCCTGCACGAAGGACCAGCCGTCACGATCCTCGAACACGGTCACGGTATCGCCGCGCAGCAGTTCACGCTCGCGCCGCCCGGCGGGCTCATTGCGCAGCGCGACCACGGGGGCGGCCACATGGCGCGTCCATCCGTCAACGAAGCTAGCCGCCTGAACCTGCCCCCTGAGGGCGGATGCGGCCACGCGAGCATTGGCGGGCGTCAGGCGGCGATCAAGGTTCACAGGTCCAGCACCTCGGGCAGCGCCGCAAGAAGCGCGCGCGCGCCCATGCCGACGCCACCCTTGGGCCGGGCGGGGGCGGCGCTGGGTTGCCAGCCGTAGATGTCGAAATGGGTGTAGCGCGCGCCGTCGCCTGCGAAGCGGCGCAGGAACAGGGCCGCGGTGATCGCCCCGGCAAAGCCCGATTTGGGGGCATTGTCCAGATCGGCGATGCCGGGTTCGATATCCGCCTCGTAAGGCGTCCAGAAGGGCAGCCGCCAGACCGGATCGGCCACGCGCGCCGCCGCCCCTTCCAGGGCCGCAGCAACGCCCGCGTCATCGGTGAAATAAGGCGACAGGTCCGGCCCCAGCGCCACCCGCGCGGCGCCGGTCAGCGTCGCCATGGACACCATCAGATCGGGGTCTTCCTCGGCCCCCAGCGCCAGGGCATCGGCCAGCACCAGACGGCCTTCGGCATCGGTATTGTTGATCTCGACCGACAGCCCCTTGCGCGAGGGCAGGATGTCGCCGGGGCGCATCGCGCCCGCGCTGATGGCGTTTTCCACCGCCGGGATCAGCACCCGCAGGCGCAAGGGCAGATTCAGCGCCATGATCATCTGCGCCAGACCCAACACGGTGGCCGCGCCGCCCATATCCTTTTTCATCAGCCCCATCGAGGAAGACGGCTTGATGTTCAGCCCGCCAGTGTCGAAACAGACGCCCTTGCCCACCAGTGTCAGGCGCGGGCCAGCCGTGCCCCAGCGCAGGTCGATCAGGCGCGGCTCCTGTGCGGCGGCGCGCCCGACGGCGTGGATCATCGGAAAGTTCTGTTCCAGCAGCGCCTCGCCCCGGATCACCGTGGCCTGCGCGCCGTGGCGCTGCGCCAGATCGCGGCAGGCCGCTTCCAGCGCATCGGGGCCCATGTCATTGGCGGGGGTGTTGATCAGGTCGCGGGTCAGCCCCTCGCCTGCCGCGATCACCTCAAGCCGTGGGGCATCGACACCGGCGGGGGCGATCAGCCGCGCGGGGGTGCGGTTCTGGCTGCGGTAGCGGTCAAAGGCATAGGCGGAGAGAAGCCAGCCCAGCGCCTCCTCCTCGGCCTGCGGCTGCGGCAGGCCCGATGCGATCCGATAGGTGCCGGCTGGCAAGGCGCTGGCGACGGTGGCCAGATGAAAGCGCCCGCGCGCGCGCTGCGCGGCGGTGCCGTAACCGGCCAGGACCATGACCGGCGCGCCGCTGTCGCCGGGGATCAGCAGGTGCTTGCCCAATGCACCGGCAAAGCCCGAGGCCCGCACCCAGGCACCGACCTGCGCAGGCTGGGTGGCAAGCCAGCCGTCAAGGGCTGCGGCTTCTACGACATGCACGGGCAGCGCGCCCGCGCTGTCGGCGGCGAATGTCATCGTCATGGTCGGACCTTTCCGGGCTGTCACTGTCACTGGACCGGGGCGGCCAGCGGCCACCCCTGTTTCGTGCATACCCTATCCCTCCTGCCTGCGACCGCAAGGGGGCGGCCACCGGCGGGATCACACCGTCATGTCCTGCATGTCCCACACGGCTGTCAGCGACCGCTCTGCGATCCGCATCAGACGGGCCACGGTCGCGGCCACCGCATTGGCATCGCCCGCGTCGATGCAGGCGGTCACGTCCCGCGCCACGCGCGCCAGCATCTGCATCCCGATCTGCTCGGAAATCGCGGCCATCGAGCGCACGCTTTTGCGCAGTTCCGGGATCTGGCCCTGATGATACATCCGCGCGGCATGGGCCAGCCGCACGGCCAGTTCCTCCATCGCGCGGCAGACCACATCCTCGGCCCCGGCCTCGCCCAGTTGCAGATAAAGGTCCGCCAGCCGATCCTGATCAAGCCGGACCCTTTCATTCTGCGTCAGCATTACTACCTGTTCCACCATCTCACCCTTGTCGTCACGCCCCCACGGCGCGCCGAAGATGCCGCGACAGAGGTTCCCAAAAGGTTGAGACGCGGCCCTGTTTTCTCTCGAATTCTCGGACAATACACACTAAGACCACGAGCCAGCGGCATAGGCCGCCCTGCGGACCCAGAGCGAGAGTTGACCCGATGGACCATGCCAAACCCCTGCCCGGCTATCTGATCCAGCGGTATCAGGGGTGGAAGGCCACCTCCTATGCCGAGAACCAGAGCTGGTATCGTCGTCTGGCCGAAGTCGGCCAGCATCCCCGCGCCATGGTGATTTCCTGCTGCGACAGCCGGGTGCATGTCACCTCGATCTTCGGGGCGGATCAGGGGGAGTTCTTCATCCACCGCAATATCGCGAATCTGGTGCCGCAATACGAGCCGGATGGCGAGGCGCATGGCACATCGGCGGCGGTGGAATATGCGGTGAGCGTGCTGAAGGTCGCGCATCTGATCGTGCTGGGGCATTCGTCCTGCGGCGGGGTGCAGGGCTGTCTGGACATGTGCACCGGCAAGGCGCCGGAACTGGAGCAGAAAAGCAGTTTCGTGGGGCGCTGGATGGATATTCTGCGGCCCGGATACGAGCGGATCAAGGATATTTCCGACCCCAAGGCGCAGCAACGCGCACTGGAACGCGAGGCGGTGCTTGTCTCGCTGGACAATCTGATGACCTTTCCGCTGATCGCGGAAGAGGTGAAGGGCGGGCGGCTGTCGCTGCACGGCCTGTGGACCGATATTGGCGAAGGCTCGCTGGAGTATTTCGATCCGGCCAAGCGCGCGTTCCAGCCGGTCTGATCGCGCCGCCGCGCGCAGCGGAGCGCATCTTCATTCTTTGGCAAGGTTGATCTGGCATCTTGCCCGGATGGAGATGCACCCTGTCACTGTCGCTTTGCCACCTGCCCTGCTGCGCGCGGCGGAGGATTTGGCACGGGCGCGTGACATCACCCTGGGGGCGATGATCCGTGCCGCCTTGAGCGCGGAAATCCGGCGCGCGCATTTACCGGCGAGAACGCCCAACCGGGCGGACGAGCGGCTTGTCGATCCCTTGCGCGCTCTCCTCGCCGTCGATTTCGGCGAGGCGCGGGACTGGGGCGCGTTGCAGCGGCGTCTGGCCGCCAAGGGATTCGCCCTGCGCGAAGCGGGCGGCGGCCTGGCGCTGCACAGCCATCCGGGCGGCAGACGCCTGTGCAAGGCCTCGGAACTGGGTCATGCCTATGCCAGCCTGATGCGCCGCTTTGGCGCGCCCTTTCCGGGGCATAGCCATCACAGCCTGCAAGCCCGCGTCCTGCATGAAAAAAGCCCCCCTGCCGATCGCACGACAGGGGGGCCCTTGCCCTTGGGGTGATCGCTGCGGCGCGGATCAGCCCTTTTTCAGCACGCGCTGGCCCAGCACCTCGGCGATTTGGACAGCGTTCAGCGCGGCCCCCTTGCGCAGGTTGTCCGACACGCACCACAGGTTGATGCCGTTGTCGATCGTGCTGTCCTGCCGGATGCGGCTGATGAAGGTGGCGTAATCGCCCACACATTCCACGGGGGTGACGTAGCCGCCGTTCTCGCGCTTGTCGATCACCATGATCCCTGGCGCTTCGCGCAGGATGTCGCGGGCCTCGGCCTCGTCCAGGTGATCCTCGAATTCGATGTTGATCGATTCCGAATGGCCGACGAACACCGGCACACGCACGCAGGTGGCCGTGACCTTGATCTTGGGATCAAGGATCTTCTTGGTTTCGGCGACCATCTTCCACTCTTCCTTGGTCGAGCCATCCTCGAGGAAGACGTCGATATGCGGGATCACGTTGAAGGCGATCTGCTTGGTGAACTTCCGGGCCGGCTTGTCATCGGTCGGATTGTAGATCGACTTGGTCTGGTCCCAAAGCTCGTCAATGCCTTCCTTGCCGGCCCCCGAGACGGATTGATAGGTGGACACGACCACCCGCTTGATCCGCGCGCGGTCATGCAGCGGCTTGAGTGCGACCACCATCTGCGCGGTCGAGCAGTTGGGGTTGGCGATGATGTTCTTCTTGGAATAGCCGTGGATCGCGTCGGCATTCACCTCGGGCACGATCAAGGGCACGTCGGGGTCGTAGCGATAGAGCGAGGAGTTGTCGATCACGACGCATCCGGCGGCAGCGGCCTTGGGGGCGTAGATCTTGGTCGCCTCGGAGCCCACGGCGAAGAGGGCGATGTCCCAGCCGGTGAAATCAAAAGTGTCCAGATCCTTGGTCTTGAGGGTCTTGTCGCCAAAGCTGATTTCGGTGCCCAGGGATTTGCGGCTGGCCAG
>JAMWZG010000071.1:0-7627 GCA_024304855.1 Paracoccaceae bacterium | reverse complement strand
ACTGGCGTTCATCCAGTATGTTCAGCATTTCACGGCCCACGTTCCCCGTGGCACCGACGACGGCAACCTTGTAGCCCATCTGGGACAACTCCTTGTGTTCAGAACGCCGCGCTTCTAGCGCAGCCAGCCCGGGAATTAAAGCGGAATCGCCTTTTTTCCACGCGGGTGCCCGGATCAGTCCAGCCTGTCGCGGCTGAAAAGATAGACCACAAGCCCGATCAGGACGAGGGCTGCGAAGAAGCCGAAGAGCACCGTATAGGGTTGCGACGCGGGTGCGGTGGGGTCGGCGACCGCGCGATAGAGCGGGCCGGTTCCCATCTGCATCACGCCCACGCCGCCGATGCTGATGAGATTCATCAGCGTGATGCCGCGCCCGGCCAGATGCGGGGGCACGAAGCTGCGGCCATGGGCCATGATCAGCGGAAAGGACATGCCGAAAAGGCCGATGACCGCAAACAGCACAACGGCGGTGACGAAGCCCGGCTGCGGCCAGAGCGCCAGCGCCACAAGCGCCGCGCAGGACAGGGCGTTGCCGCCGAAAATCGCCCATTTGCGCGTGCCGAGGATGCGGTCGAGCGGCCCATAAAGGAAGGCGCCCGCGATCATCGCGACGCCCATGACCAGCGTGCCGGTGCCGATCAGCGCCTCGGTCGCGCCATGGACATCGGCCAGATAGGGGCCGACCCAGAGGCCGCGCAGACCGGCGGCGGGGGCATAGTTCACCATCAGCAGCGGAAAGATCACCCAGAGTGCGGGCATCTTGAGGATGTCGAGGACCGAGCCCTTGACCTCGCTGATGATGCGGGGCGGGTCTTGCACCGTAAGCCAGATCCCGACCGACAGGATCACCGCCAGCGCCGAGAGGCCCCAGATCGTCTCGCGCCAGCCCAGCGCGCCGATGGCCCAGGCCAATGGGGCAGAGCCCGCCAGATTGCCCAGCGATCCGACGCCGATCATCACCGCGCCCAGCGTGGCGAACATGGCCGGCGGATACATCCGCGCGAAGATGAAATAGGAGGCCATGAGGACAGGCGAGCAGCCGATGCCGATCAGGCCCATCGCGACCCAGATGTGCAGGGGCGTCGTGGCCATGGCGAAAAGCGCGGCACCGCCGCCGCCGCCGACCGCCAGGATCACCGCCGCCGTGCGCCGCGGCCCGATCCGGTCCAGCGCGGCACCGACGGGGATCTGTGCGGCGGCGAAGGTCAGGAACCACAGGCCCGAGGCGAAGGCCAGATCCTCGGGTCCGGCGCCCACGTCCTGTTCCAGCACGCGGGTCAGGACGGCCAGAAAGGCCCGGAAGAACTGGCTGAGAACATAGCCCGCGCAGAGCAGGATGAGGCCGAGACGCATTGAATTTCCTCCCCGAAATCTTGGCCGTGGGTGCCATGTGCCCAAGAATTGTGCAAGGTGCGAAAAGATCAGTTTTTGGAATGGCTTTTGCGCCGGGTGCTGATGGGTCAGGCCGCGTGATTTTGGCGCGGGGGCGGGAATATCTGTGGCGTGGCAGGGGCCGCCACTTGACGGCGCACGGGCGCAGGCGCATCTGAGCGACATCCCGGATGACTGTCACCGGGTCAGGGGTCCGCCACCGTTTTCCAATGTCACTTTTTGTTTTCTCATCTGGCGACCTGATCGCTGACCGTCGGGCGGATTATGCGCAGGCCTTGGCAACTGCGGATGACATCCCTGCGGCGATAGATCTGATGCAACAGGCGCTGCAGCTGGTGCCCGGATGGGCGGCGGGCTGGTTCCGTTTGGCCGAGTGGCAGGAGGCGTCGGGCGATGCTGCGGCGGCCCGGGCCAGTTGGCGCCGGGTGCTGGAGATTGATCCGGCGGATCGTCTGGGGGCGGGGCTGCGGCTGGATCTGGCGCGTGCGGTGCCCGTGGCCGAGGCGATGCCGGCGGCTTTCGTGGAAACCCTGTTCGATCAATATGCCGCGCGGTTCGAGGCGTCGCTGGTCGATCAACTGGGCTATCAAGGTCCGGCGCAGATCGTGGAGGCGCTGTTGCTGGCCGGGCGCAGCCGGTTCGACAGGGTGCTGGATCTTGGCTGTGGCACCGGGTTGATGGGACAGGCGATCCGGCCCCATGCGGGCTGGCTGGAAGGCTATGACATTTCCGCCCGGATGCTGGCGCAGGCGCGGGCCAAGGGGGTCTATGACCTGCTGGACAAGCGTGATCTGTCGCGGCTGGAGCTGGGGGGCGCGCGGTTCGATCTGATCCTTGCGGCGGATGTGTTCATCTATGTCGGCGCGCTGGAGCAGATCGTGGGATGGGCGGCGGCCAGCCTGTCGCCGGGGGGCGTGCTGGCCTTCACGCTGGAGGAATTGCCCGAGGGCGAGGGGGATCTGCGTCTGCGCCCTTCGCGCCGCTATGCCCATGCCGAAGGCTATGTGGCGCGGTTGCTGGATCAGGCGGGCTTTGCCGCGCCGCGTTTCAGCCGTGCCACACTGCGGATGGATGCGGGGCAACCCGTGGCCGGGCTGAGCGTTCTGGCGGTGCGCGCCGCGACGCCTTTGCGCCGCGAGACCGATGGCGAGGAGATGGCCAGCGCCTGAACGCTGGCCATATGCGGTCAGATGCAGCGGCCGCCGTCCACTTCCATGGCGACGCCGGTGATCATGCTGGCCTCGTCCGAGCACAGGAAACAGGCGGCATTGCCCATATCCTCGGGCGTGGAGAAACGGCCAATCGGGATGGTGGACAGGAATTTCGCGCGCATTTCCGGCGTATCCTCGCCCATGAAGCTGGACAGGAGCGGGGTTTCCCCGGCGACCGGGCAGATGGCGTTGACGCGCAACTTCATGGGGGCCAGTTCCACTGCCATGGTCTTGGTCGCGGTGATCATCCAGCCTTTCGATGCGTTATACCAGTTCAGGCGCGGGCGCGGGCTGAGGCCTGCGGTCGAGGCGACGTTGAGGATCGCGCCGCCATTGGCCTTCATATGCGGCACCAGTTCGCGGGCGGTCAGGTAGACGGATTTGCAGTTCACGGCGAAGACGCGGTCGAACTCCTCCTCGGTCACGTCCTCCATCGGTTTGGGCAGATGGGTGACGCCCGCGTTGTTCACCAGAATATCGACCTGTCCGAATTCCTTGATCGCATAGGCGGCCATGTCCGCCACGCTGGCCCCGTCCCCCACGTTGCAGGCGATCGAGAGCGCACCGTTGCCCACCTCTGCGGCCATGGCGGCGGCCCCATCGGCGTTGATGTCCACGACCAGCACGCGCGCGCCCTCGGCCGCGAATTTGCGCACGATCCCTGCGCCAAAGCCGCTGGCGCCGCCGGTGACGATGGCTGTCTTCCCTGAAAGTCTCATGTTCTTGTCCTTTTCAATGTCTCTGGTTCAGCCGTGAAAGGCGGCGACGGTTTTCAGCACGGTAAAGCCATACATCGCCTCGAACCCCTTTTCGCGGCCATGGCCGGATTTGCCTATGCCGCCGAACGGGAGTTCCACCCCGCCGCCCGCGCCATAGTTGTTGATGAAGATCTGGCCCGCGCGGATGCGTTTGGCCATGCGCATCTGGCGCGCGCCATTCTGGCTCCAGACACTTGCGACAAGGCCGTAATCGGTGCCATTGGCGATTGCCACCGCCTCCTCCTCATCCTCAAACGGGATGACGACCTGCACGGGGCCGAAGATTTCATCGCGGGCCAGGCAATGGTCGGGGCTGACCCCCGCGAAGAGCGTCGGCTTGACGTAATTGCCGCCATTTGGCGCGTTGACCAGTTGCCCCTGACCTGCGATTTGCAGATCCGCGCCCTTGTCGATGAAACCGCTGACGATGCTTTTCTGCTTGGCTGAAATCAGCGGGCCCAGGTCCAGATCATCCATCGCGCGGCCCACTTTCAGCGCGTCATAGCGCAGGGCCATGCGTTCCACGACCTGATCATAGACGCTGCGCTGCACCAGGATGCGGGACGAGGCGGAACATGTCTGGCCCGCGTTCTGGATGCCTGCGTTCACAAGGAACGGCAGGGCGGCGGGGATGTCGGCATCGTCGAACACGACCTGCGGAGATTTGCCGCCCAGTTCCAGCGTGACGGGGATCACGTTTTTCGCCGCGGCTTCCTGCACCATGACGCCGGTGCCGACCGATCCGGTAAAGCTGATATGATGCACGCCGGGATGCGCGGTCAGGGCGGCGCCCGCCTCACTCCCCAAGCCCGGCACCACGTTCAGCGCGCCATCGGGCAGACCTGCCGCCTTGGCCATGTCTGCAAAGGCCAGCGCTGTCAGGCAGGCATCTTCGGCCGGTTTCAGCACGCAGGCATTGCCGGTGGCGAGTGCTGCACCGACAGACCGCCCGATGATCTGCATCGGATAATTCCACGGCACGATATGCCCCGTCACCCCATGGGGTTCGCGCAGAGTGTAGACGGTATAGCCATCCAGATAGGGGATGGTTTCGCCATGCAGCTTGTCCGCCGCCCCGCCGTAGAACTCCATGTAGCGCGCCAACGCCACGGCATCGGCGCGGGCCTGTTTCAGGGGTTTGCCCACGTCCAACGCCTCGATCCGCGCCAGATCATCGACACGCTCCAGCACCATGCGGCCCAGCGTCATCAGGATGCGGCCACGTTCCGCCGCACTCATCCGCCCCCAGGGGCCATGACGCGCCGCCTCGGCCGCGGCCACGGCGGCGTCTATATCGGCACCAGTGCCGCGCGCGATCTGGCCGATCACCTCGCCGGTCGAGGGGTTCTCCAGCGGCAGGTATTGCCCGCCCGAGGGGGCGACCCATTCGCCGCCGATCAGGCATTTTGACGGGTCGAACCACAGTCCCAGATCATCGCTCATGCTCTCAATCCTCCTCAGGTATTGCTGGATTCCGGCAGGCGTGGCGTCGCCGCCAGAAGCTGCCTTGTATAGGGGTGTTGCGGATTGGCAAAGACGGCGGCGGTTTCGCCCTGTTCCACGATCTTGCCCGATTGCATGACCAGAACACGGTCCGTCACCTGTTTGACCACCGACAGATCATGGCTGATGAACAGATAGGTCAGACCCAGACGATCCCCCAGATCCGCCAAGAGATCAAGGATCTGCGCCCGGATCGACACGTCCAGCGCCGACACCGCCTCGTCCAGGATGATCAGGTCGGGCTTGATGATCAGGGCGCGGGCAATGGCGATGCGCTGGCGCTGGCCGCCCGAGAATTCGTGGATATATTTGTGCCGGTCCTCGGCGGTCAGGCCGACGCTTTCCAGCGCCGCGGCAATCGCGTGATCGCGGGCGGTGCCCTGCGGGGGCGTATCGAGCAGGTGGAACGGCTCGCTCACCAGCCGGTCCACGCGGTGGCGGGGGTTGAAGCTGCCGTAGGGATCCTGAAACACAACCTGCATCCGGCGGCGCACGGCGCGGTTGGGGGTGTGGCCGGCAAAGACGGGTTGGCCGTCCAGCAGGATCGTGCCGCCCTGCACCTCCTCCAGCCCCAGGATGGCGCGGGTCAGAGTGGATTTGCCGCAACCGGATTCCCCCACCAGCCCCAGCGATTCCCCGCGCCGGATCTGAAAGCTGACATCATCCACAGCACGGAAGCTGCCCGGCTTGCCCCAGAGCCCCTTGCGCGCCGTGGCATAGTCGCGGATCACGCCCTGCACCTGCAACAGCGGGGTGTCCTGCGGTTGCGCGGCGCGGTCGGGCTGATGGGTGGATGCGGCCAGCAGCGCGCGTGAATAGGGGTGCTGCAACTGATGGAAAATCTCGGGCGAACGCCCGGTTTCCACGACGCGGCCATGGCGCATGATCACCAGATGATCGGCCATATCGGCCACCACGGCCAGATCGTGGCTGATCATCAGCAGACCCATCCCATCCTCCTGCACCAGCCTCTTGAGCAGGATCAGGATCTGCGCCTGTGTCGTCACATCCAGCGCGGTGGTGGGTTCATCCGCAATCAGCAGTTTCGGGCGCAGGGCGATGGCCATGGCGATGACCACGCGCTGCCGCTGCCCGCCCGACAGCTCATGCGGATAGCGGGTCAGGGGAAAGCGGTCCTCGGGCAGTTCGACGCGGGCCAGCGCCTGCCGGGCACGTTCCCGCGCCTCGGCTTTCGAGACTTTCTCATGGACAAGGATCGTCTCGGCCACCTGATCGCCGATGGTCTGGATCGGGTTCAGCGCCGTCATCGGTTCCTGAAACACCATGCCCATGACGCGGCCGCGCATCCGGCACAGCTCGGGTTCGGACAGGTGCAGCACATCCTGCCCGTCCAGCAGCACCCGGCCCGTCGCGCGCGCCCCTTCGGGCAGCAGTTGCATCACGGCGAGCGAGGTCATGGATTTGCCCGACCCGCTTTCGCCGATCACACCCACGATCTGCCCCGGCGCCACGGTCAGCGATACGTCATGCAGGATCGGATAGTCATGGATGGCAAGGGACAGCCCGTCGATCCGCAGCAGGGTCATCGCCGATCCCTCCTGATCCGAGGGTCGAACAGATCGCGCAGGCCGTCGCCCATCAGGTTCAGGCCCAGCACCGTCAACAGGATTGCCATGCCGGGAAAGATCGCCATATGCGGCGCGATGGAGATCATCGTCTGGCTATCCGCCAGCATCCGCCCCCAGCTGGGGATCGGCGGCTGCGCACCCAGGCCGACATAGGACAGCGCCGCCTCGGCCAGGATACCCAGGCTGAACTGGATGGTGCCCTGGACGATCAACAGGTTGGTGACATTGGGCAGGATATGTTCGGCGCTGATGCGCACCGCCCCCTTGCCCGCGACGCGGGCGGCCAGCACATAGTCGCGCGTCCAGAGGCTGAGCGCCGCGCCACGGGTCAGGCGGGCAAAGACGGGGATGTTGAAGATGCCGATGGCGATGATGGCGTTCAGGGCGGATGGCCCGAACACGGCGGTGATCATGATGGCGATGAGCAGTGACGGAAAGGCAAAGACCAGATCATTGCCGCGCATGATCACCTCGTCCAGCAGGCTGCCGCGCCGCGCGGCGGCGGCCAGACCCAGGGGCACGCCCAGACCCATGCCGATCACCACGGCCACCACCGCCACGGCGATCGAGGTGCGCGCGCCCACCATGATCATCGACAGGATGTCGCGCCCGAAATGATCCGTGCCCAAGGGATGCGCGGCCGAGGGCGGCTTCATCTTGTTGGGAATATCCATCCCGGCCACATCCTGCGGCACCCAGATGAAACTGATCAGCGCCGCGCCGACAAAGATCAGCGACAGCAGCAGACCGATCACCAGGGACCGATTGGTCAGCGCGGCACGGATCATCGCCGCCCCCTCAGCCTTGGGTCAACGGCGGCATAGGCCACATCCACCGCGAAATTCACCACGATCACGGCAAAGACCAGCAACATCACCACGGATTCCACCACGATCAGGTCACGCGCGGAAATCGCCTGAAACACCAGCCGCCCCAGACCGGGCAGGAAGAACACATTCTCGATGATGATCGCGCCCGCCAGCAGAAAGGAAAACTGCATCCCGATGATGGTCAGCACCGGGATCATCGCATTGCGCAGGGCGTGGCGCCACAAGACCTGCGCGCGCGTCAGGCCTTTGGCGCGGGCGGTGCGGATGAAATCCTCGGACAGCGTATCCAGCAGGCTTGATCGCATCACCCGCGTCAGGATGCTGGCCTGCGGCAGAGCCAGGGC
>JAMWZG010000709.1 GCA_024304855.1 Paracoccaceae bacterium | reverse complement strand
GGTCGGTGCAGGCGTGTCCATCAGGCCCGGGCGTTCCTCCTCGCCGGATCCAATGACGCCACTCCAACAGATCGAATTTAACTTGTCAAATCTATTTACAAGACAGCCAAAGCCCATCACTTCTGGCGACGAAGCGGATATTGGATTGTCCAGGAAAGTGGTGAACATATGCAGATAAACGCCCAACAACTGACTGCGCTGGCAGACACAATCCTGCGTCATGCCGGCGGACACCCGGATGCAGCGCAAAAAGTTGCCGCGCGACTGGTCAGTGCAAATCTGGCCGGGCATGACAGCCACGGTGTCGGCATGATCCCCGCGACATAGGCGGGGATCATGCCGACACCGTGGCTGTCATGCCCGGCCAGATTTGCACTGACCAGTCGCGCGGCAACTTTTTGCGCTGCATCCGGGTGTCCGCCGGCATGACGCAGGATTGTGTCTGCCAGCGCAGTCAGTTGTTGGGCGTTTATCTGCATATGTTCACCACTTTCCTGGACAATCCAATATCCGCTTCGTCGCCAGAAGTGATGGGCTTTGGCTGTCTTGTAAATAGATTTGACAAGTTAAATTCGATCTGTTGGAGTGGCGTCATTGGATCCGGCGAGGAGGAACGCCCGGGCCTGATGGACACGCCTGCACCGACC
>JAMWZG010000708.1:430-649 GCA_024304855.1 Paracoccaceae bacterium | reverse complement strand
GACTTAACAGCTGTTAAGTCGCCTTTTGGCAACCATACGATCATCGAGAGGGAAAGGAGTGTTGGTTTGAGGGTGACGGGAAGTGATATCGGGAGAGTGGCTTCCGGCGCCCATCGTGGAGAAGAACTGATGACGAAAGCTGCCCGGAAAATCATCCTACCCCCTTCACGGGACTTCCCTTTCGACAAGCTGATGCTGAGACAGTCCAACGTGCGGCGC
>JAMWZG010000708.1:0-420 GCA_024304855.1 Paracoccaceae bacterium | reverse complement strand
GGCGTATCCGTAGAGGAACAGGCCGAAGTCATCGCCCGCCGCCGCCTCTTGCAGAGCCTGAGCGTGCGATCCGTGCTGGATAACGATGGCATCGAGGCCGGCAATTTCATTCCGGACGGGTACCGCCGGTTCCAAGCATTGGCTTTGCTGGTGCAGCAGAAACAGCCGGCGAAGACGACCCACACTCCCTCCGTCTTGCTGGATGCGGGCTCGGCGATCCTCGCAGAGGACGATACCCTTGCTGGCAACATGCAGCGCGTCTTCCTGCCCCCGCTCGACCAGTTCCGTGCGTTTGTGTCTCTGCGCGACAAGGGTCAGAGCAATCCAGAGATTGCTGTTGCCTTCTTCGTGACACCGCAGATCGTGAAGCGGTGCCTAAAACTTGCCTCTGTCGCCCCTGCCCTGCTTGAGGTCTGCGCC
>JAMWZG010000707.1 GCA_024304855.1 Paracoccaceae bacterium | reverse complement strand
TATGACCCCCGCCAGTGTTGCGACGGCGAACCGCCAGGCGTGCAGGCGGCTCAGCCCTGCCGCATAGCTAATCATGTCGAAAGACACGAAGGGCATCAGGCGGCTGGCAAAGATCATCGCCGTCAACGCGTTCTGCGAGCCGAGCAGCCCGGCATCGACGCGGTCACCGAACACCCGTCGCAGGGCATCATGCCCCAGAACCCGCGCGAGACCGAAGGCGATCAGAGCCCCGAGTTCGGCGCCGATTACGACCTGCACGGTCCCCCAGACATGCCCATAGGCTGCTCCCGCCGCCAGCGCGATTGGCGCACTCGGGATCGGGCTGGCCACAACCGCGATGGTCATGAGCGTGACGATCACGATTGGCCCCCAGAGACCCGCGCGCGCCACCAGCATTTCCAGACGCTCGACGTCCAGAAGGCTGCGCGCCTCGGCGAACACCGTAGGCGCGAACTGCCAGACAGCGAGCAGTCCGGTCCCGAGGATCGCAAGGCCCGCGAGAATGGTGGCGCGCAGGCTCATCTCAAACCGCCGCGACGGCCTTGGCCAGAAGGTCACGCACCTTGCCCGCGACGGCCGTCAGCTCGGTGTTCTCGATCGCCTGCATCGACGCCACAGGATCGATGGCGCTGACCTCCACGCCACCTTCGAC
>JAMWZG010000706.1 GCA_024304855.1 Paracoccaceae bacterium | reverse complement strand
ATCATCGAGGCGCCCTTTTCGGCGATCTGACGCCGCATCAGCTTGAGGATCTGGCCGTGGTGTCGGAAATGGCCGACCACATCACAGTGCTCTACTGCGGCAAGGTCGTCGAGCGGGGGCGGACCCGGGATCTGATCGAGGCGCCTGCACATCCCTATACCCGTGGACTGATCGACAGCATCCCTGATCCGGCCAATCCTCATGCGCGCCTCAAGCAGATCCCCGGAACCGTGCCGGATATCCGTAACTTGCCCAAAGGGTGCAACTTCCGTGACCGATGCCCGCGCGCACAGGCGCGTTGCGCCGAGGAGGAGCCGGAACTGCACCCGCAAAATGCGGCGCAATGGGCGGCCTGCCACTATCCTTTGCAACCGGGAGACAGTGCATGACCGATGCCACACCCATGCTGGAGGTGCGCGACCTCGAAATGCATTTCCCCATTGGCGGCGGGGTGCTTGATCGTTTGAAACTGGACAGCCGGGGACTGCGCATCGAACGTCCCGTTGTCCACGCGGTGAACGGGGTCAGCTTTCGCATCCAGCGCGGTGAGATCATGGCATTGGTCGGTGAAAGCGGCTGTGGCAAGTCCACCGTCGCCAAGACCATCGCGCGCATCTACCAACCGACCAAAGGCGAAATCCGCGTCGATGGCGAAGAT
>JAMWZG010000705.1 GCA_024304855.1 Paracoccaceae bacterium | reverse complement strand
CACCTACCCCGAGAAAACCGCCCCCCTGGTCTTCGAACCCCTGCCCGCTGGCGGGGCACAGGAGGCGCCACGCACACCGGCGCGCAAACCCGTCTCGGACGCAGCCATGTCGGGCCGCATCGCCATGGCCGCCCTTCTGGTGATGTTCGCCCTCACGGCCCTTGTGGTCTGGATGGCCGGATGATCCAAACCGCCCGAGACATGCCGCGCAATCGCCGACACGCGGGGTGGCGACGAAACAAGAGTTGCGGCCACTTTATCCCCGCCCAGTCTTCCCACTTCAGCCCGTGTCACAACCGTTTCAAAATCGCCGCCCCGGGGGGCGTGTCGGCGATTGCGCGGCGGCGCGATGCGCCTTGATTCCGCGCAAGGAACACAACCGACAGGACAGCGCGTCCATCCCCCACACCAGCCGCGCAACGTCGTGCCAAGACCAGCCCAATCCCCCCGGATCAAGCCTCGCACGACGACGCGGCAGACCGGATCGCCGTGCAGAACCTTCGTGAACAGGCAAGATCGTCAGTCAAAGTCGCGACAGTTCCGCGTGACGCCCTTGCCGTAATGCCGCCCTTTGGTCTCGCCGGTGTTGACGTTTACAGTCTTGATATCGGTGGCGATGAAATTGGATGGCGAGGAAATCCTCTCCACCCGGTAATAGGTCACATA
>JAMWZG010000704.1 GCA_024304855.1 Paracoccaceae bacterium | reverse complement strand
GCTGACGACGCCATAGATCTCCTCGACCGGATAGGCGGGGGGGCGCGGCGACGTCGGCGTCTTGCGCGGCTGCGGTTTTTCGCCCAGGTGGCTGACGATTTCGCGGGTGATGGCCAGCGCGTGCGCGTCATCCTCGGCAAGATGGTCTGTCACGCCGGAAACGGACGAATGCATCTTGCCGCCGCCCAGCGTTTCGGCATCGACCTTTTCGCCGGTCGCAGCAAAGGTCAATTCTGGCCCGCCCAGATACATGAAGCCCTGACCGCGCACGATCACCACCTCGTCGCAAAGCGCCGGGATATAGGCGCCGCCCGCGGTGCAGGGCCCCATGACCACGGCGATCTGCGGTACGCCATCGCCCGACATGCCGATCTGTTGATGGAAGATTGAGCCGAACTGCCCCTCATCGGGAAAGATACTCGCCTGCTCCGGCAGAAACGCCCCGCCGGAATCGACCAGGGTGATCACCGGAAGACGGTTTTTCCAGGCGATTTTCTGCGCCCGGACGTGTTTGCGGCAGGTCATGCCGAAATAGGTGCCGCCCTTCACGGTAGCGTCATTGGCGATTATCATGCACTGACGTCCCTCGATCACGCCGATGCCGGTGATGATCCCTGCACCGGGTGGCACGCCTTCATATTTGTTCAGCCCGGCGAGTTCTCCGATTT
>JAMWZG010000703.1:429-674 GCA_024304855.1 Paracoccaceae bacterium | reverse complement strand
GCCAGCACGAATTTCGGCGCGACCAGCGTGGGCACAATGGCGATCCGACGCTTCCTGCGACCCGTCGCCTATCAGAACATGCCCGCGGCCCTGTTGCCCGCAGATCTCCGAGAAGGATGACACCGATGGACAAGACCTTGCGTGACCAGTTGATGACGGTTTCTGTCGCAACCCTGTCGACTGTTTTGTACAAGCGCGGTTTGCGCAATCAGGTGATACAGGGGGTGCGCCCCGTGGCTGCCAAG
>JAMWZG010000703.1:0-419 GCA_024304855.1 Paracoccaceae bacterium | reverse complement strand
TAAGAGACAAGGATGAACATGCGCAAGCCTTTGCCGCATGGCGCAAGGACAAAGGCCGCTGAGGTGCACGCCTGATTCCGGTCTGGGGTCAGTCAGCACGCCATGTGAAATGCAGAAAGCCGGGAAAAGATCCCCGGCTTGTCTGTTTGCGGTGGTGTCGAGACTTCTAACGTTTGGCGCGCTGCGCGGCTTCGGCTCTCAGTGTTTCGTTCAACGAGACACGCGGCTCATTGTTCTCCTCATCCCAGGCATCCGACCTTTCCCGAGAATTCAGGAACAGGGCAAGCAAACCCAGTGAGAGACCAATCACATCCGTCACCAGCCCCGGGTTGATAAGGGTAAGTGCCGCGGCCACCAACAGGCTGCGTGCGATCCATCCCGTCGGCCTGAGCAGGAAACCTGCAAGACCTGTCTCTTAT
>JAMWZG010000702.1 GCA_024304855.1 Paracoccaceae bacterium | reverse complement strand
CAGTGGCCGTCATAGTCGGCGGGACGCTCATTATACTTTATGATATGCGTTGGGTGGATCCGGCCATCACCATCGGCATCGCGCTCTACATCCTGTATCTGTCCTTCACCGAAATAGGGGGCCCAATTCGAACCCTGATGCTTGGGAGCCCACCAGATATTGATGGAAATGACGTGGTCAGAGCGATCCAGAGTGTCGATGGCGTTGTGAACGTGCATCATGTCCACCTGTGGCAAATGCAGGAGAACACTGCGGCATTGGACTGCCATATTGTTGTCGAACGCGACCGGATGGGTGAGGCCGACAAAATTAAAGAAAACGTCAAATCGGTGCTGCATGAACGTTTCTCAATCGAGCATTCCACGCTTGAATTCGAAGCGACCGACAATGCGCATCAGGAGGCGCAGGTGTTCGGACACCGCTCATGACGATTGCCCAAGGCATACTAGTGGTCGTAGGCCTGCTGTCCGGTCTGGTTTTGATTGGTGCGCTCTTTTGGTCGATCGCCCGCCCGTCCAAGCGCATCTGGCCACCAAACAGATATGTCGCGTAGCCCTTAAATGGGCTCTGCCTCACCTTGTGTGGCGGAAGGGTAGCATTCTCGCCCGCAACAATTAGGGACCAGCCCGGCCTTACATTGCGCGTTTGAGGGTTTTCAGGCGGTTGATCTGATCTTCCGCCTGGCCGTTGCTCC
>JAMWZG010000701.1 GCA_024304855.1 Paracoccaceae bacterium | reverse complement strand
GTGCGCCACAGCCCTCGGGCGCGAAGCTGATGACGACGATCCGGTCCTGCATGGCGTCAAGCCGCAAGGCTACGTCATCGGCGTCGGTCCCGCGCAGGCGCGGCGTGCGCCGGAGGTCTGTCGGCTCGAAGGCAGGTTCCCGCTCGGCCATCACCTCGTCGATCCGCTCGCCCGGATGGTGCGCGAAACCCGGCACCGGCGACAGGGTAAGCACAATACCAACAAGGATATGTTTCATTCCGCACCCTCCGGCCCAGTCGCAGCAATGCCGAGAACCTGAACTTCGACCGTGATCTCCCCGGCATTCTCGAAGGTCAGGGTCAGGGGGAAGGTACTGCCCTCCTCCAGCTTCGCGGCCAGATCCATCAACATCAAGTGCATGCCGCCCGGGGCAAAGGTGACGGGGGTGCCGGGTTCAATGTCGAGCGCCTCGATATGGGCCATGCGCGCGACGCCGTTTGCGTCCGTCTCAGTGCCGTGCAGCATCACCTGACCTGCGACCGGCGTCCCAAGCGACATGAGCCGGTCCGCGACATCGCTTTGCAGTGTCAGGTATGCGGCCCCGGGGCGGTTGGCCAGAATGCTGGCGCGCGCCCACGGCTCGGACACCGTCATTTCGGCGGCGGCGATGGTCGGCAGGGCCGCGCATAAGGCGGCGAATACGATGTTTCTCACGATGAAGATCCTGTCGATT
>JAMWZG010000700.1 GCA_024304855.1 Paracoccaceae bacterium | reverse complement strand
ATCCTATCTGCTGGATTTCGCCAACCGCTATTTCAAGCAGACGCTGACCGATGCCGATGTGGTCTGGACCTATTCCGGGGTGCGGCCGCTCTATGATGACGGGGCCAGCAGCGCCACGGCGGCAACGCGGGATTATACGCTGAAGGTGGACAAGACCGGGGGGGCGCCGGTCCTCAATGTCTTCGGCGGCAAGATCACGACCTATCGGCGGCTGGCCGAAGCCGCGCTGGAGAAGGTCGCGGCCGAGTTCCCCCGCCTGCCCGGCGACTGGACTGCGGGCGTGCCCTTGCCGGGCGGCGATTTCCCGGTGGATGGGGTGAACGATCTGGTGAACCGGTTGCGGGCGCAGGTCCCGTTTCTGACCGAGTTCTGGGCGCGGCGACTGGTGCGCGCCTATGGGACCGAGGCTTTCGATGTGATCGCTGATGCGCGCGATGCCGCCGATCTGGGCCGTGATTTCGGCGCGACGCTGACCGAGCGCGAGGTGTGCTGGCTGATGCGGCACGAATATGCGCGCAGCGCCGAGGATGTGGTCTGGCGCCGCAGCAAGCTGGGCCTGCGGATGACTGCGGATCAGATCGCGGCGCTGGATGGCTGGATGCGGACGCATCGGCACATTTCAAGCGCGGCAGCGGAATAGGGGAGGGGGCAGCATGACGCTGGAACTTAAAGGCGTGTCCAAGGTGGTGGAGGGCAAGACCCATAT
>JAMWZG010000070.1 GCA_024304855.1 Paracoccaceae bacterium | reverse complement strand
CCGCCCCACCGCGCGGCTACAGGAGCTTGGCAATATGGCATTTGGACGGGTAAACCCGCAATTCCGGCTTGAGGATCAAGGGATCAGCGGGCTGGGCAATGTCTTTTACAATCTTATGGAGCCCGCGTTGATCGAGGCGGCCCTGAAGAAAGGTGAAGGCACACTTGGCAATGGCGGCGCCTTTCTGGTGACGACGGGCAAGTTCACCGGCCGCTCCCCCAAGGACAAGCATGTGGTGCGCACCCCCTCGGTTGAGAAAAGCATCTGGTGGGACAACAATGCCGCCATGTCGCCCGAAGGGTTCGACGCGCTTTATGCCGACATGCTGGATCACATGAAGGGGCGTGACTACTTCGTGCAGGATCTGGTCGCCGGTGCCGACCCCGAGCTTGCGATCAACGTGCGCATGGTGACGGAACTTGCCTGGCATGGCCTTTTCATCCGCCACCTGCTGCGCCGCCCCGAGCGTGAGGCGCTGGACCGTTTCACCGCCGATTTCACCGTGATCAACTGCCCCAGCTTCAAGGCCGATCCCGCGCGCCACAATTGCCGCACGGAAACCGTGATCGCCATGAACTTCGATGCCAAGGTGATCCTGATCGGCGGCACCGAATATGCCGGCGAGAACAAGAAATCCGTCTTCACCCTGCTGAACTACCTGCTGCCGGAGAAGGGCGTCATGCCGATGCATTGCTCGGCCAACCACGCCACCGGCAACCCGGTCGATACGGCCGTGTTCTTCGGCCTGTCGGGCACCGGCAAGACCACGCTGTCCGCAGACCCCGCCCGCACCCTGATCGGGGATGACGAGCATGGCTGGTCCGACCGCGGCACCTTCAACTTCGAGGGTGGCTGCTACGCCAAGACCATCAACCTCAGCGCCGAGGCCGAGCCCGAGATCTATGCCACCACGACCAAATTCGGCACAGTGATCGAAAACATGGTTTTCGATCCCGAAACCTTCGAGTTGGATTTCGACGATGACAGCCTGACCGCCAACATGCGCTGCGCCTATCCGCTGAACTACATCTCGAATGCCTCCGAGACGGCACTAGGTGGCCATCCCAAGAACGTGATCATGCTGACCTGCGACGCTTTCGGGGTCCTGCCGCCCATCGCGCGACTGACCCCAGCGCAGGCAATGTATCACTTCCTGTCGGGCTTCACCTCCAAGGTGGCCGGGACAGAGCGTGGCGTGACCGAACCCGAGCCCACCTTCTCGACCTGCTTCGGCGCCCCCTTCATGCCCCGCCGCCCCGAGGCCTATGGCAAGCTGCTGCAAGCCAAGATCGCCAAGCATGGTGCGACCTGCTGGCTGGTGAACACCGGCTGGACCGGCGGCGCTTATGGCACCGGCAGCCGGATGCCGATCAAGGCGACCCGCGCCCTGCTGACCGCCGCACTTGACGGTAGCCTGAACGATGTCGAATTCCGCAAGGATGAGAACTTCGGCTTCGACGTGCCCGTGTCCGTCGAAGGCGTGGCCGAGGTTCTGCTGGACCCGCGCCGCACCTGGCACGATCCCGAAGCCTATGATCGTCAGGCCGCCAAACTGGTCGAGATGTTCGCCAACAACTTCGCCCAATACGTCCCCTTCATCGACGAGGACGTGAAGGCCGCCGCCATCGGCTGACGCTGACAGCGCGGAAGCCTGCAAGGGCTGACAAGCGATACCGATCAACCCCGGCCCAATCAGGCCGGGGTTTTTCGCACCCGCTCAATGCACCAGATCGTCGATCCGCACCCGCAGCAGATACCGCAGATCCTCGCGCGACAGATAGGCGGTGAACGCCTCGATCGCGCGGTCCTTGTCAGCCAGTTTCCACGACAGCGACGCAGGCTCCGTGTGCATGAACCCCGCCCGCTCCGCCAATCCCTTGAAGGCAACGGACCGGACCATGAAGGCAAAGATGAAATCCGGGTTCAGATCGCGCAGCGCAATGGCAAAACCCATCCGCGACAAGACCGAAGACATCCCCCGCCCGCGATAATTGCCGGCATCCTCATCCAGCCACATCTCGCCATGATAGCAAAGCCGCCCCTTGATTCGCTTGGCACCCGGCCCCGCCTGATAGCGTGAGGCCGCCATATCCAGCGGCACACCGGCCGGCGGGAACTGCCGAAAGGACCGCCGCAGATAGCTGCCCAGCGACTGCTCGCCCACCTCGACCAGACGCACGGCCTGCGTATGGGCCAACTGACCGGACTGGGTATGGCCACATACCCAAAAAGCGTTCAGTTTTGACAGGTTATGCGTGTCCGCCCGAAACGGCAGACTGACCGGCTGATGCGGCCTCCCCTGCGTGACGATCCGGTTATACTCGTTAAAATCATGACCGACGGTCACGATCATCTTCTGCTCATGCAGAATTTTCGCCGCCTCGGAGAGAAGCGGCCACCGCAAAAAAACGTCATGTATCGACATGGAAGGGTGCTCCTGAAGGGTTATGGCCCATTCAGGATTGTAGACCATTCGCTTTTTTTCGCGCAGTGGTTAAGCGCGCCGGCTGACAACTTCCTCCTTCGGGGCGGGTTCGACCGCGCGGGCCTGCGCCAGGATCGCGGGATCAAGACCCGGAATGTCGATCTCGCCAGACTGGTCCACCATCGACATCATCGCAAAACTGCCATCGGGAAAGCGGCAGCCCAGCAAGAGCCGGGAAAAGCAGATCGGCCGCAACGTATCCTGTGGCCCGTGCGGCATCAGGGTCGCGATGTGATCCAGCCGCAGCCCCTGCGTGGCGCGCAACTCGTCATAGGATTGCGCCGCCGAAAAGTTGAAGCGCCCCGCCCCCGGCAGCCCGTCGATCTTGCGTCCCACACTGCTGCGCGCCCAACTCCAGCCATACCAGCGCGCGAAATCCGAATCCTCCCCCACCTCGGCGCAGAGCCAGTGATCGTCCAGGTAGCGGAACACCAGCGCATGAGGGCGCACGGCCTGAAACGCCCTGTGCTCGATCTGCCCCTCCGACAAGGCCCAGGCCTGAATGGCTTGCCGCATCACCTGCCCCTCATGGGTCCAGACTCGCGAGATAGGGTGTTGCTGCAAGTGGTAGTAATAGCCGTCCTGCCGCGTCAGTGTGAAGTGGAACAACCCCTCGCGATGCCCCGCCTCCGAGTCGAGCCAGGCCCGCCCGCGCTCCAGCAGATTGCGCGCCTCCTGCACGGCCTGCGCGCCGTCATTGGTCAGGCGATACTGCCGATCCTCGACCACAAACAGGGACTGCCCGCGACATTCCTCAAGGATTTCAATGTGTCGGCGAAGTGTCTGCCGCGTGACGCCCAGTTCCTGCACCGCGCGCGAGACATTCAATGTCTCGGCCAGTGTCACAAAGGACCGCAGCATCTCGAAAAGAAGCGACTGGTTGCTTTGTTGCTTCATGCACCTACCCCGTCATCAGGACCATTGCTTGCGACGGTCGCAGACCCTTGAAACCGATAGCCCCTCGCTACCTCTTTTGTATATATTTATCACTCTACATTGGTAAATATATCATACATCGAAGGTAAATAAATGTCAAATTTTTCCACATTCATGGGTTTAATCGGTAAAAATCTAACAAGTTGATTGATTCGGCGGTTGCGCCATTCTCTCCATAGTAGAAATGTGTGAGAGAAAGACATGTCGCACCCGGTAGATATCCATGTCGGCCAGCGTTTGAAGCAGTTGCGCATCCTGCGCGGAATGACACAGACTGATGTGGCCGATGGCCTGAACATTTCGTTCCAACAGGTTCAGAAATACGAGCTTGGGCGGAACCGGATCTCGGCCAGCAAACTGTTTGAACTGTCTCATATCCTGAAGGTGGCGCCGTCCTATTTCTTCGACGGGCTGGAAGCAGGCGATGCCGCGCCGCAACTTCTGGACGAGGAGGCCACAAAGATCGCCTCAATGTTGACACGAATCAAGGATGATCGCCTGCGCGGCCAGATCCGCAGCTTCATCACCGAAATCGCCAACAGCCAGACGGCGGAACCGCGCGACAACGCCGCCTGACCTCGGCCCGCCACGCGCAACGGGCGTCAGCCGGTCAGGCCGCGCCGCACAAGGTTCAGACCCGCGATCAGCAAAACGGCCAGCGTCGCCTTGCGAAAGGCGCGCTGGTCAATCCTGTCCTGGATCTGAAAGCCCAGCCATGTGCCCAGCATCGCCGGCACGATCATGGCAACGGAAAAGGGCAGCGTCTCGGCCCGCATGACGCCCGATCCGACATGCGCCCCGAACAGCGCCACCGCGCCCAACCCATAGATCACGCCCTGCACCCGCATATTCTCGGCCTTGGGCGTGTCCAGCGCGGTCAGATACATCACCGTCGGCGGCCCCCAGACACCGGAAAAGCCGCCGATGAACCCGGCAAAACCACCGATCCCCGCTTCGATCCAGCCCCGTCCGCGCGTGGGCAGGCGCAACTGCCACCCCGCCAGCTGCACCGCACAGAAGATCACGACCGGCACGCCGATCATCAGCAGCAGCACCTCCTGCGGCAGCACCCGCACCAGTTGCGCGCTGACCAGCATCGCCACCAGCCCGATCGCCATGAACAGGCGGAACTGCTTGATCGACTCCCAGGCCGCGCGCCATCCCTGCCGCAGCGCCTGCATTCCGTTGGTGATCAGCGTCGGCAGGATCAGCCCCGCTAGGGCCACATCCGGTGCGACAAAAGAGCCAAGCAGGGAAATCATGATCATCGGCATGGCAAACCCCACCATGCCCTTGACGATCCCCGCCAACAGGGCCACCAACAGCGCAAAGCCAAGGATTTCAGGGGTCATCAGGGTCAGGATCGTGCTCATGCGCCTCTCTTACCATCTGGACCGGCGGCCGCTAGTGCCGCAGCGCAGTAAATCAATGCGCAACTTTCAGTTATCCAGCGGGTATGGTTGGGTATTTTTGTTGCGCTGCAACTGCGAAATGGCTAGGACAGGGTCCAGCGAAAAAAGGATGTGATTCATGGCCCATGACGGACAAGATATTGCAATGAACGCAACGGTGATTCTGCCTGATCTGCTGCGCCAGACCGGCGCGGCGCTGGCCCCTGTCGAAAAGCTGCTCGACACGGCCAAGTCGCGTGTGCGCGCCCGCGTCAGCGAAGGCGGCAAGATTTCCGGCGCCCTGATTGAAGCAGAGCAGACCGCCGCCCATGGCCTTGCCTGGCTGGCCACCTATGTGGAATCGCTGCGCCAGATGCAGAAATGGGCCGAGGGGCTGGAGGCGCAGGGCAAGTTCACCGAAGTTGAGCAGCTCATCCAGCAGATCGCCTTTGGCGAATACCTCTCGCAGATCAGCGGCGGCATCCAGATGAACCAGGGCGAGGTTGTGCGCCTACAGGATCTGGGCCTTGCCATCGAAGATACGCGCATCCTGAACGACCCCGCCATTCACGCCCTGACCAGCGGCGGCAACACCCAATCCGCGCGCAGCCGCCTTGTCGCGCTGATGCAGGAGCAGTCGGCGAATATCACCGTCGGCGCCTCGGGGCTTGAGGACGAGCTTGAGATGATCCGCGAGCAGTTCCGCCGCTTCGCCATCGAAAAGGTCGAACCCTTCGCCCATGACTGGCACCTCAAGGATGAGCTCATCCCGATGGAGATCATCACCGAACTGGCCGAAATGGGCGTGTTCGGCCTGACCATCCCCGAGGGATACGGCGGTTTCGGCCTGTCCAAGGCCTCGATGGCCGTCGTCTCGGAAGAACTCTCGCGCGGCTATATCGGCGTCGGCAGCCTTGGCACCCGCTCGGAGATCGCTGCCGAACTGATCCTCTGCGGCGGCACCGAAGAGCAAAAGCAGAAATGGCTCCCCGGCCTTGCCAGCGCCGAGATCCTGCCGACAGCGGTTTTCACCGAACCCAATACTGGCTCGGATCTGGGCAGCCTGCGAACCCGCGCGGTCAAGGACGGCGATGATTACCGCATCACCGGCAACAAGACCTGGATCACCCACGCCGCCCGCACCCATGTGATGACCCTGCTGGCCCGCACCGATCCCGCCAGCACCGATCATCGCGGCCTGTCGATGTTCCTGGCCGAAAAGACGCCGGGCACCGATGACGCCCCCTTCCCCACCCCCGGCATGACCGGCGGCGAGATCGAGGTGCTGGGCTATCGCGGCATGAAGGAATACGAACTGGCCTTCGACAACTTCCACGTCAAGGGCGAGAACCTTCTGGGCGGCGAGGAAGGCAAGGGCTTCAAGCAACTGATGCAGACCTTCGAATCCGCCCGCATCCAGACCGCCGCCCGCGCCGTGGGCGTGGCGCAGGCCGCGCTGGATGTCTCGATGCAATATGCGCTGGACCGCAAGCAGTTCGGCAAGGCGCTGATCAACTTCCCCCGCGTCTCTGGCAAACTGGCGATGATGGCGGTTGAAATCATGGTGGCCCGTCAGCTGACCTATTTCTCTGCCTTCGAAAAGGACAACGACCGCCGCTGCGATCTTGAGGCTGGCATGGCCAAGTTGCTCGGCGCCCGCGTGGCATGGGCCGCCGCCGACAATGGCTTGCAGATCCATGGCGGCAACGGCTTTGCCCTGGAATACAAGATCAGCCGCATCCTCTGCGACGCGCGCATCCTCAACATCTTCGAAGGTGCCGCCGAGATTCAGGCGCAGGTCATCGCCCGCCGCCTGCTGGACTGATCCGCTGGACCTGTCATGACCAAAGCCCCGCAGCATAGGCCTGCGGGGCTTTTTCATATCGGCCCCCTTCATCACTCGCCAAATACGCGGACAACCCCGCCCTTGCCCGGCGCGGCGGTTATATGTCACTGTCAATCAATCACCGCGCAACCGGAAAGACCTGACCATGACCAAACCCTGCATCATCTGCGTCGCCATCACCGGCTCCGTGCCGACCAAGGCCGACAACCCCGCCGTGCCGATCACTGTCGCAGAACAGGTGGAAAGCACGCAGGCGGCGTTCGAGGCCGGGGCCACCATCTGCCACGCGCATGTGCGCAATGATGACGGCACCCCCTCATCCGACCCCGAGAAATTCGCCCGGCTCAAGGAAGGTCTGGAAAAGCATTGCCCCGGCATGATCATCCAGTTCTCGACCGGTGGTCGCTCCGGCGCGGGTCAGACGCGCGGCGGCATGTTGCACCTGCGCCCTGACATGGCCTCGCTCTCGGTCGGGTCCAACAACTTCCCCTCCCGCGTCTATGAGAACCCGCCAGATCTCGTGGATTGGCTGGCCGCCGAGATGATCAAATATGACGTGAAGCCCGAGATCGAGTGTTTCGACCTCTCTCACATCCATCAGGCCGCGAAAATGGCCAGGGATGGGCGGCTCAAGAACCCGCTTTATGTGCAATTCGTGATGGGTGTGAAAAACGCCATGCCCGTGGACCGCGAGACCTTCGATTTCTACATCAAGACGGTCGAACGCCTGCTGCCCGATGCCGAATGGTGCGCCGCGGGGATCGGGCCGGGCCAGGTCGTGCTAAATGAATGGGTCGTCGCGGCTGGCGGCCATGCCCGCGCCGGGCTGGAAGACAACATCCGTCTGGATCGCGACACCCTAGCCCCGTCGAATGCGGCGCTGGTCAAGCGCGTTGCGGATCTGTGCGAAAAATACGAACGCCCCATCGCCACACCGGCGCAGGCGCGTCAGATCCTCAGTCTTCGCACCGTGTGACGCAACAGGATTGCGCGCCTCAGTGGTTGGCGCGCAATTCCTCCAGCATCTGCAAGGCCGCCGCCGTGGCCGTCAGACGGCCATCCGCCACCCTGCGACCCAGGGACTGCATCCGCGCCTTGACCTCTGGCAGGTCAAGCTGCGCCAGCAGCCCCTGACGCACCTCCTGCCCGAACCAGTATTCCGCCTGCGCCGCCCGACGCGCGTCGAAATGCCCGCTCTCGCGCCGCCACTCGACCAGCGCCGTCATCTCGGACCATGCTGTCTCCAGCCCCTCGACCTGCAAGGCCGACACTGTCATCGCCTTGGGAAACCCTTCCGGATCTTGCGGCCGCTTGCGCAACAGCCGCAGCGCCCCGGCATAATCCGCACAGGTCCGTTGCGCCGCCGCTTTGAGATCGCCATCCGCCTTGTTCACAAGGATCAGGTCCGCCATCTCCATGATGCCGCGCTTGACACCCTGCAACTCGTCGCCCCCGGCCGGGGCCAGCAACAGCAGGAAGAGGTCGGACATCTCCGCCACCACCGTCTCGGACTGCCCCACGCCCACAGTTTCGATCAACACCACGTCGAACCCCGCCGCCTCGCACAGGGCCACCGCCTCGCGCGTGCGCCGGGCCACGCCGCCCAGATGCGATTGCGCGGGCGAGGGGCGGATAAAGGCGTCAGGTTCCCGGCTCAGATGCTCCATCCGCGTCTTGTCACCCAGGATCGACCCGCCCGACCGCGCCGAACTGGGATCGACCGCCAGCACCGCCACGCGCAACCCCTCGCGCAGCAACATCAGGCCGAAACTCTCGATAAACGTGGATTTGCCCACCCCCGGCGTGCCCGACAGCCCGATCCTCAAGGCCTGCGCGTCCGACTGCGCGCGCAGCACCTCGATCAACTCGGTCGTCTGCGCGCGGTGATCCGCACGGCTGCTTTCGACCAGCGTGATCGCACGGGCCAGCGCACGGCGGTCCCGCGCCATGATACGCCGGGCAAGCTCGGTCATGTCCATCGGATCTGTCCTTCGTTTGGCCCGGACTTCATGCCTTGGCGGGCCGGGCCTGTCCAGTCAGGCGATGGACGGGACAGGCGAAATCCCCGATAAGGCCCCCATGCAGATGACGCTTCCCATCCATGACGCGCTGGACCCGCTGATCGCAGGGCTGCGCACCCATGGCCGCGCCGTGCTGCAAGCGCCACCGGGCGCGGGCAAAACCACCGTCGTGCCGCTTGCGATGCTGGAGGCGAACCTCACCCGGGGCCGCATCCTGATGCTGGAACCCCGCCGCCTTGCCGCCCGCGCCGCCGCCGAGCGGATGGCGGATACGCTGGGCGAAACCATCGGACAGACCGTCGGCTACCGCATCCGGGGCGACAGCCGGACCAGTGCGCAAACGCGGATCGAAGTTGTGACCGAAGGCATCCTGACCCGCATGATCCAGTCCGATCCGGGCCTTGCAGGGGTGGGCGCGGTGATCTTCGACGAGTTCCACGAACGATCCCTGAATGCCGATCTGGGCCTTGCCCTTTGTCTTGAAATCGCCGGTGCCCTGCGCGATGACCTGATCCTTCTGGCCATGTCCGCCACGCTGGACGCCGAACCCGTCGCCGCCTTGATGGGCGAGGGAACCCCCGTGATCACCTCGCAGGGCCGCAGCTTTCCCGTCGATCTGCGCTGGCTGGACGCACCCCTGCCCAAAACCGCGCGGCTGGAAGACGCCTGCGCCGATCTGGTTGCCAAAGCGGTCAGTGAGACCACAGGCGGCCTCCTCGTCTTCCTGCCCGGTGAGGGCGAGATCAAGCGGGTGGAATCCCTTCTGACCAAACGCCTGCCGCCGGATTGCACCCTGCGCCCGCTCTATGGCGCGATGGATTTCGCCGCGCAGCGCGCTGCCATCGCCCCCGTCACCCAACCCGGCACCCGCAAGGTCGTGCTGGCCACCGCCATCGCAGAAACCTCGCTCACCATCGAAGATATCCGCACCGTCGTCGATGCCGGCCGCGCCCGCCGCGCCCGCTTCGATCCCGGCGCGGGCATGTCGCGGCTTGTCACCGAACGCGTCACCCGGGCCGAGGCGACGCAACGCGCAGGCCGCGCCGGCCGCGTGGCCCCCGGCACCTGCTACCGCCTCTGGACGCGGGGTGAGGAGGGGGCACTTGCCCCTTATCCCCCAGCCGAGATCGAGGCGGCGGATCTCTCCCCCCTTGCCCTCGAACTCGCCCTCTGGGGGGCCAACCCCGACCAACTGGCCTTCCTCACTCCCCCCAACGCGGGCGTCTACGCCGAGGCGCAATCCCTGCTGCGGATGCTGGGCGCGCTGGACGCCGCGAACCGCATCACCGCCCATGGCCGCGCCCTGGCCGCCCTCCCGCTGCATCCGCGTCTGGCGCATATGCTGGCCGTGGCAGGCAAACAGGCCGCCCCGCTGGCCGCGCTTCTGGCCGATCGTGACCCCCTGCCGCGCAACGCCCCCGTCGATCTGACCCTGCGGATCGAGGCGATTACCGATCTCAAACGCTATACCGACACCCGCCCGCATCCCGCCAACCGCGCCACGGCGGAGCGCATCAGGGCCGAGGCGAAACGCCTTGCCAGCGGCACGGGCCAAGGCACCACTGGCCCGCTCAGCCCGGCCGAACAAGCCGCCCTCGCCTACCCGGACCGCATCGGCCAACGCCGCAAGGGCGATGCCGCGCGCTTCATCCTGTCCGGCGGCAAGGGCGCGATCCTTGATGATCACGACCCGCTGGCCTCGGCCAGACTGATCGTCGCCACCGACCTCGACGGCAACCCGCGTGAGGCCAAGCTGCGTCAAGCCACCCCCATCACAGAAGGCGCCCTGCGCAGCCTTTTTGTCGATCAGATCGGCTGGCACGATGTCTGCGCATGGTCCCGCCGCGACCGCCGCGTGATGGCCCGCAGACAGGAACGCTTCGGCGCGGTGGTGCTGGATGATCGCATCTGGTCGGACGCCCCGGCCGAGAGCGTTGCCCGTGCCATGCTCGACGGCGTGCGCGATCTGGGCCTCTCGCCCGCGCCCACCGCCCAACGTTTCCGCGCCCGCGTGGCACTGGCGCGCAAGGGGGGGCTGGACCTGCCCGACATGTCCGACCCCGCGCTGATGGCGACGCTCGACGACTGGCTTCTGCCTCACCTCTCAGGTGTAAAGACCGCCGCCGATTGGAAAGCCTTCGACCTGCTGCCCGCGCTGCGCGCCATGCTGGACTGGCCGCAGATGCAGGCGCTTGACCGCGCCGTGCCCGCCCATTTCACCACACCGCTGGGCCGCCAGATCCCCATCGACTATGACGGCGAAGTGCCCGCCATCGAGCTGCGCCTGCAAGAGATGTTCGGCCAGACCACCCACCCCACGGTAGCGGGTCAGCCGCTGCGCGTCACGCTGCTGTCACCCGGTCAGCGCCCGGTGCAGGTCACGATGGACATCCCCGGCTTCTGGGACAGCTCCTATGCCGATGTGCGCCGCGACATGCGCGGCCGCTATCCGCGTCACCCCTGGCCCGAAAACCCGCGCGAAGCCGACCCGACCCTGCGCGCCAAACCCCGCGGCACCTGACCCCGCGCGTGCGCCTTGGCCGCACAAGCCTTGCCCCCCGCGCGTGCCTTACCCCCCGCGCGCGCCTTGGCCGCGCAAACCTTGCCCGGCAGTGCCTTCGACTGCCTCTTTGCGTTTTCGCGCAAAAGGCGTATACTGGCCGAATAATCAAAAACAATAGGTCCGTCGCGGACCAAACAGGCATGGAACCCAGCAGATGATGAACCCGCTCAAAGCCGCTTGGACCAGCATGGTTCAACCCCTTCTCGCACGTCCGAAACGGTTGCAGGTCGCGGCCCTCTGCCTGCGCGGCACCGCCCCTGCACGCGAAGTCCTTCTGATCACCTCGCGCGATACCGGCCGCTGGATCTTGCCGAAGGGCTGGCCCATCGACGGGCTGACCGCCCCCGGCGCCGCCCTTCAGGAAGCCTGGGAGGAAGCAGGCGTGCAATCGGGCACCATCACCGAAGACCCGCTGGGCAGCTATGACTACGACAAGCGCCTTGAAGGCGGCGTGCCCGTTCAGGTCGAGGTCAAGGTCTATGCCGTCACCGATGTGCAGATGGCCGACGACTATCCCGAAGTGGACGAACGCAACCGCCGCTGGATGCCCCCGGCCGAGGCGGCAACACTTGTGGACGAACCCGGCCTGCGCGACATCCTGCGGCTTTTGTAACAGAAACATCACAAATCCATGACAGCCTGCTTGATATGGCGGGCTAACCCCTCTAGGGCCGTGAACGGATTTCAACGGCCGCCCTGACCGGACGCGGCACGGAGAGAGGGACGCGCGCGACCATGTCTGACCAGGACAAGAGCTGGGCCACGCTCGACAAGGATCTCAACCGCATTTCGCGGGTGGAATATGCCACCGCCTATGTCTCGCGGCCGCTGGTGGGGCCAGGCATCGCGCTGGCCTTCATCGTTGTCGCAGGGCTGATGGCCGCCATGCTGATGGGCACGGCGGATCTGAACTTCGTCGTCATCGCCGCCGCTGTCTTCGGTGCCTATATGGCGCTCAACATCGGGGCCAATGACGTGGCCAACAACATGGGCCCGGCTGTGGGGGCCAATGCACTGACCATGGGCGGCGCGATCCTGATTGCCGCCATTTTCGAAAGCGCGGGCGCCCTGCTGGCAGGGGGGGACGTGGTTTCGACCATCTCGCGCGGGATCATCGACCCCAGCACCATCGCTGATCCACGGCTCTTTGTCTGGGCCATGATGGCGGCGCTGATCTCCTCGGCGCTCTGGGTGAACCTGGCCACATGGATCGGCGCGCCGGTCTCGACCACCCATTCCGTCGTGGGCGGCGTCATGGGGGCGGGCATCGTGGCGGCCGGGCTTGGTGCGGTGAACTGGCCCAGCATGGGGGCGATTGCGGCAAGCTGGGTCATCTCGCCCCTGATGGGGGGCATCATCGCTGCGGCCTTCCTGGCCCTGATCAAAAGCCGCATCATCTACCGAGAGGACAAGATCGCGGCCGCCCGCGTCTGGGTGCCGGTCCTGCTGGGGATCATGGCAGGGACATTCGGCACCTATCTGGCGCTCAAGGGACTGAACAAGGTCATCAAGATCGACATGGGGCTGGCCCTGTTGATCGGGCTTGGCATCGGCCTTGCGACATGGGCGATCTGCGTGCCCGCCATCCGCCATCAGTCGCGCGGGATGGAGAACCGCAACAAATCCCTCAAGGTGCTGTTCGGCCTGCCGCTCGTCTTCTCGGCCGCACTCCTCTCATTCGCCCATGGTGCCAATGACGTGGCCAATGCGGTGGGGCCGCTGGCCGCCATCGTCCACGCGATCGAGGATGGCGGCACCGCCGACCGCGTCACCATCCCCACCTGGGTCATGGT
>JAMWZG010000007.1 GCA_024304855.1 Paracoccaceae bacterium | reverse complement strand
GGGGTCGGTCGGGGCTGGGTGCGACGGTGAACATTCATTTTCTCCCTGATGGTGTCTGGCGGGGCGGTCTGTCCTCCAACAGTGGCCCGTCCCGTCCGGTCGTTTTGGCTGGCCGGTCAGGCCACGTCGGTGCGGGCCTGATCCGGCCCGTCCAGCATGAAATCCGCCAGATCGGCGCGGCGGGTCATCCGCCAGAAATCGTCATTGCGCCATGGCGTGATCGCCACCACGCGGCCGCGCGAATTGCGATACCAGTTGTCCATGCCCTCATGCGTCCAGACCATTTTGGCATGGGCCGCGTCCACTGCCGCGTTATAGCGGTCATGAACGTCCTGCCGCACCTCGATCTGCGCGGCACCATGGGCGAACATCTGTTCCAGCGCGCTCATGACATAATCCATCTGGTTCTCGATATTCGAGATGATGCTGCCGCCATGGCCCAGACCCACATTCGGCCCCAGCAGGGTGAACATGTTGGGAAAGCCGGGAACGGTGGTGCCCAGATAGGCGCGGGCATCGTCGCCGTCCCAGACCTCGGACAGGGGGCGCCCGTCGCGGCCGATCACGGTCATCGAGGACAGCACCGCCGTCGCCTTGAACCCGGTCGCCAGGATCAGCACATCGGCCTGATGCGTCGATCCGTCGGAACAGGTGAGGGTGTCGCCATCCACCTTGACCAGACGTTCCGTCACCAGCGTGACATTGTCCCGCGCCACGGTGCGATACCAGCCATTGTCCAGCAGCATCCGCTTGCCGAAGGGCGGATAGTCGGGCAGCACCTTGTCCAGCAGATCCTGCCGGTCGCCCAGCTCGGCCTTGATGTAATCGGTGAACTGGCGGCGGTGCGAGTCGTTCACCGCGTTCAGCGCGCGTTCCGGATGCGGCCAATCGGGATCGACCTGCAAGGTCGGGTGGATGCGGTCGTTGAAGGTCCAGGCCAGACGCTGCCGATACCACGCCTGATAGAGCGGCACCGCCTGCAACAGCCAGCGCACGGGGCCGGGCACTTCCTTGCGGAACTGCGGGAAGGGGGCCGCCCATTGCCGCGAGCGCGCCACGACGGTCAGATGCGCCACCTGCGGCGCGATGGCGGGCACCACCTGCATGGCGGTCGCGCCATTGCCCACGATGGTCACGCGCTTGCCTGTCAGGTCCAGATCCTGCGGCCAATGGGCGGTGTGGAAGGCCGGGCCGGGGAAGCTGTCCAGCCCCGCGATCTGCGGCACAAGCGGGATGTTCAGCACGCCGACACCGCTGATCAGGATCGGCGCGTCCAGCGTTTCGGCCCCGTCCGGCCCGTCGATGCTGACCTGCCAGCGATGGGTGGCGGCGTCCCAGCGCGCCTCAGTGACCGTGGTGCCGAAGCGGGTGTGCGCGGCCAGCCCGTGGCTTTCGGCGACCCGGACGAAATAGGCGTAAAGCTCGTCGCGCAGGGCGAAGTAATGAGTCCAGTCATTCGGCGCGAAGGAAAAGGAATAAAGGTGGTTGGGCGTGTCCACGCCGCAGCCCGGATAGCAGTTTTCATACCAGGTGCCGCCGAAGCTGGGGTTCTTCTCGATGATGGTGAAGGGGATGCCCGCCGCCTTGAACCGGATCGCGGCGCAGATGCCCGACACGCCCGCACCCACGATCAGCGCCCGCGTGCCCTGCGGCACCGACAGCTTGCGCGGCTTGCGCCCGAAGGGGTCAAGCCCCAGCCCGGCGGCGATGTTTTCGCCATAGGCCTCGGGCACAGGCTCATCCATCGCGGTCTGCAACATATGCACCAGCATCTCGGGGTCCGGGTTGGGCAGGGCCAGCGGCTCTCCCTTGCTCCAGGCCAGGATGGCGTCATGGGCGGCTGCGCGTATCTCGGTCTGGATGTCATCGGGCAGACCGCCGGTGTCGTTATCCTCCAGCCCGCGCGCACGGCGGGGCCGATAGGGATCATCCAGCCAGCGCATGTCGCCGGTCATCTGCACCAGCAGCATCAGAAGCGTGGGGATGTTCGCGATGGAAACAGCCTCGGCCAGCCGGGTCTCGTCCAGCGATTCGGTCCTCGTGCTTTGGTTGTTTTCCATGATGTTTTCCCCAATTTTCCCTGTGTTTTCCGCGTCCGGTGCGGGGCTCCTCCACCCTCTTGACCGGCTGCGACAATCTGTCTAGCGTAACTAAAACGATCATTTAAGTCGATAGGTTTAGACAACTGTTCAAACCTGTCAACGATGATCCGAAAGGGCCGGTTCAGCCGGCAGGGGGAGGGCCGCGTGCCGCAGGAAAACGCCATCACCGCCGCTTTGGCGGGCATCTCGGGCCAGTATCAGCCCGCCTTTGCCCCGGTGGCCGAAGCCTTTGCCGCCAATTTCGCCGAGCGGGGCGAGCTGGGCGCATCGCTCTGCATCGAGATTGGCGGGCAGACGGTTGTCGATCTCTGGGGGGGCCATGTCGCCCCGGATGGTCCCCGGTGGGAGCGGGACACGGTCCATGTCGTCTTTTCCTGCACCAAGGCGGCGACGGCATTGGTGCTGCACCTGCTGGTCAAGGATGGTGCGCTGGATCTGGACGCGCCGTTGCGTGACATCTGGCCCGAACTGACCGCCTCGCAGCATGGGGCGACGGCGCGGATGATCCTGGATCACAGCATCGGCCTGCCTGCGGTGGCCGAGAAGGCCCCCGCCGAGGCGCTGGTGCATCCCGACTGGATGCTGCGCGCGCTGGAGCGCCAGACCCCGTTCTGGCAGCCGGGCACGCGGGTCGGCTATCACGCGCTGACCTATGGGTTTCTGGCGGGCGAGGTGGTGCGCCGCGTCACCGGGCAGTCGCTGGGTCAGGTGTTTCACGACCGGATCGCCACGCCGCTTGGTCTTGATTTCCACATCGGCCTGCCCGAAGCGGTCGAGGCGCGGGTTGCCCCCATTCAGTTGTGGCGGCCGGGGCCGGGGGACAAGCCCACCGCCTTTCTGCTGGCCGCGCGCGAGGCGGGGTCGACCCCCAACCTGTTCGTCTTCAACTCGGGCGATTGGGGGTCCAAAGGTGTGAATACCCGCGCCGGCCGCGCGGCCGAGATCGGGGCCGCCAATGGCGTGGGCCATGCCCGCGCGCTGGCGCGGATGTTCGGTGCGCTGGCGACGGGCGGCGCGGAACTGGGCCTGAGCGCCGATGACATCGCGGGATTTTCCCGCGCCTCATCCGCGACGGGGCGGGACGCTACCTTGCAGATGCCCACGCGCTTTGGCCCCGGTTTCATGCTGGGCATGGACAACCGCCATCCGGCGCGGGGCGGCGAAAGCCTGATCTTCGGACGCAACGCCTTTGGCCATGTGGGCGCAGGCGGGTCGGTCGGCTTTGCCGATCCCGAGGTGGAACTGAGCTTTGCTTACACGATGAACCGGCAGGGGGCAGGTCTGCTGCTGAACCCGCGCGGTCAAAGCCTGATCGACGCGACCTATCGCGCGCTGGGCTATCGCACCAACTCGCCCGGTTTCTGGGCAAGGTAAACCGGCGCCACGCGCCACATTCAGGGAGGAGACCAGAATGACACGCAAGACCAAGATGATGACGGCACTGGGCGGGGCGGCGCTGTTGGCGCTGTCCACGACTGCGGATGCCCGCGAGCTGACCTTTGCCATCGGCCACCCGCCGGGCAGCTATCTGATCACGGGCGGCGAGGCCTTTGCCGAAACCGTCGCGGCGGAAACCGGCGGCAGCCTGACCGCCAAGGTCTTCCCGATGTCGCTGCTCAGCATGGCCGAAACCTCGGCCGGTCTGCGCGAGGGGCTGGCGGATATGGGCACGGTGATGTCCACCTATTTCACCGCCGAATTCCCGCATACGAACATGATCCTTGACGCCTCGATGATGCTGGGCGGCATGGGGCCAGAGGCGGCAAAGGTCGCGGGTCTGGCCTATGCGGCGGCGATGGCGGAGTTCATCCTGACGCAATGCCCCGAATGCAACGCGGAATTCGCGGCGGAAAATCAGGTCTATACGGGTGCTGCCGGCACGCCCGGCTATGCGCTGAACTGCACCAAGCCGGTGGTGACGATGGAGGATCTGGCCGGTGCCCGTCTGCGGATCGGCGGGGCCAACTGGGCGCGCTGGTCGGGCGCGGTGGGGGCGACGCCCGTGACCATGTCGGGCAACGAGATGCTCGAGGCGCTGGCGCAGGGCGTGCTGGATTGCATCATCCTGTCGGTGCCGGATGTGCAGAACTTCGGCATGGGGGCCTCGGTCAAGCATATCACCATGGGGGCACCGGGTGGCGTCTATGTCGCTTCGCTGACCAACATGAACCGCGACACCTGGCTGGAACTGACCGCCGAGGAGCGCAGCGCCGTCATGAAGGGCGCGGCCCGTGCCGCCGCCATCAGCACCTGGGCCTATCAGGCCGGGCAGGAGGAAGTGCTGTCCAAGGTCGCGGCCGACGGCGTGACCGTGCATCAGGCCGACCCCGCCGTGATCGCCAAGACGGCTGAATTCGCCGCCGCGGATCGCACCGCGCTGGTCGGGCTTTATGCCGACAAGGGCGTGACGCGCGGCGAGGAGATGCTGACCGCGTTTCAGGCGCTGCTGGAGAAATGGGTCGGGCTGACACAGGGCATCACCGGGGCCGATGCCCTGGCCGATCTGTACTGGAGCGAGCTTTACAGCAAGGTCGATGTCGCCACCCACGGCAACTGAGACTGCATCCGGGCGCGGGACCAGCGATCCCGCGCCCCTTTTGATTCGCATAGATCCACGAAAGGCCCCTTCATGGAAACGATTGACCGCCTTGTCACCTTCATCAGCCGGGCAGTGGCGCTGATCGGCGGTCTGGCCGTGGCCCTGATGATGGTCCATGTCACGCTGGATGTGCTGTTCCGCTATGTGCTGAACCGGCCACTGGCCGGCACGCTGACCATGGTGACATATTATTACATGATCCTGGCCGCCTTCGTTCCGCTGGCCTTTGTCGAACGGCGCGGCGCGCATATCTCGGTCGAGGTGTTCACGGCGATGATGCCGCCATTGGTGACGCGGCTTTTGTCGGTTGTCACCGGGCTTCTGACCATGGCCGTGATGGCGCTGCTGGCCTGGCGCGGCGGCGATGCCGCGCTGCAAGCGATGCGCAAGGGGCTGGCGCAGGTGCAGGGTGATACGGAAATCCTGGTCTGGCCCGCCTATTTCGCCATTCCGCTGGGGGCCGGGCTGATGACGCTGGTGCTGTTCTGGCAGATCGTCACCGCCCTGTCGGGCCGCGAGGCACGGGCATGACCGGCGTTGACATCGGCCTGATCGCGCTGGCGGTCCTGTTCATCCTGATCGCCATCCGGATGCCCATCGGCCCGGCGCTGATCGGCGTGTCCTTCTGCGGTCTCTGGGCCTTGATGGGCTGGCGTGTTGCCTGGGGCGCCTTGGGCGTGATCCCCTATCAGTTTTCGGCCAGCTGGATCCTTTCTTCGGTGCCGATGTTCCTGCTTCTGGGCTTCATCGCCTATCACACCGGCCTGACGCAGGGCTTGTTTCGCGCGGCCCGCCTCTGGCTTTCGGCGCTGCCGGGCGGGCTGGCCATTGCGGCGGTCTTCGGGGCTTCGGGCTTTGCCGCTGTGTCGGGATCGTCGGTCGCCTGTTCCGCCACGATGGGCCGCATCGCCATCCCCGAGATGCTGAACGCGCGCTATCACCCGGAACTGGCGACGGGCACGCTGGCCGCCGCAGGCACCATCGGCGCGCTGATCCCGCCTTCCATCATCCTGATCCTTTACGGGATCGTGGCGCAGGTGCCGGTCGGCGGGCTGTTTCTGGGCGGTATCGCGGCAGGGCTGCTGACAGCGCTGGGCTATATCATCGTGATCCTGCTGCGTGTCTGGCACAATCCGTCGCTGGCCCCTTCGATCCACGCCGAGGTGACGCGGGCCGAGCGTCTGGCCGCCCTGTCGGATACCTGGCCCGTGATCCTGCTGGCCATCGGCATCTTCGGCGGGCTCTTCTCGGGCGTATTCACCCCGACCGAGGCCGGTGCGATAGGGGCCGCCCTTGCCGTGCTGATCGCCGCCCTCAAGGGCACGCTGACGCGGCGCGCCTTTGCCGATGCGGTGATCGAAACCGTGCAGACCACATCCGCCCTGATCGTGATCGGCATCGGGGCCAGCCTGCTGACGCGGTTTCTGGCGCTGTCGGGCACGGGTGACGCGCTGACCGGGGCCATTCTCGGGCTGGACGCGGGGCCGGTTGCGGTGATTGTCGGTGTCGTGGTGCTCTACCTCATCCTGGGCATGTTCCTTGAACCCATCGGGGCGATGCTCTTGACGCTGCCTATCGTCCTGCCGCTGATCGACGGCGCGGGCTTCAGCCTGCTGTGGTTCGGCATCATCCTGACCAAGCTGCTGGAGATCGGGATGATCACCCCGCCCATCGGCATGAATGTCTTTGTCATCAAGGGCGTGGTCGGTGATCTTGTCTCGACCTCGGCCATCTTTCGCGGGATTGCATGGTTTCTGGCCATGGATATGGTGATCCTTCTGGTTCTGATCCTGTGGCCCGATCTGGTTCTGTTTCTACCGACGGTTTTAGGCTAGGACAGGATCATGAACGAGGCAGGCCGATGACCGAACAGATGGACGCGACGCAGGACCGTCTCGCGCAGCGCGACGATCCCACACGGGACAAGATCAAGGCCGCGGCCCAGCGGCTCTTCTCGACTCATGGTCTGGACGGGGTCTCGGTGCGCGACATCGTCAAGGCGGCGGGGGCCAAGAACGGGGCATCGCTGCATTATTATTTCGGCTCCAAGGAAGGGTTGATCACCGAACTGGTGCTGGACGGTGCCCGCCGCAGCGAGGAGGGGCGGCGCCGCGCGCTGGACCTGCTCGAGGGGGCCGGCGGGCCGCGTCGCGTGGCCGACATCGTCCGCCTGCTGGTCGAGGTCGAGACCGGCAAGCATAGCGAGCCGCAGGCGGGTGTTCCGACTGCGGCGCAAGGCAGCGCCCCGGCAGGCCTCGGCCATATGCGTTTCATCGTTGCCTTGCAAATCAGCCACCGGCAACTGATGCGCACGGTGCTGGATGGCCAGCAGAATACGGCCTATCTCAAATGCCTGGCCTATCTGCGCCGCCTGATGCCCGACCTGCCGCCCGATGTGGTCAATCAGCGGTTGATCTTCATGTATATCATCCTGACCACATCGCTGGCCGCGCGCGAAGCGGCCTTCGAGAACGATCCGACCGGCGGCAAACTCTGGTCCTCGCCTCATGCGCTGGAAAACCTGATCGCCTCGATCACCGGCGCGCTGGAAGGCCCGTTCCCGGCCTGATCGCTTGCAGCGACGCGTCTCACAAGCACCCGAGCGCACCGCGCTGCGCGCGACCCATCCGCATAGCGGCGCAAAACGCGGCTTGCAGATCGCAAACCGCGACGGATTGCACGGAGCAAGCTGATGTGGACATGACGGGGGGATGGAACCCAAAGTGGCAGCCCGTAGGGCCGCAAACTTGCGCTTTCATGGGCTTTGGTCGATGCAAAAAAATCCAACAAAATAATGGTTTTGCAAGATTTTACTTGTTCAGCGCCTTACATCGCCTTAAGTGATGGTAAGTGATTAAGGGCAGGTTGAAGGGGTGTTGGAATGCCGCCGCGTGCGAAAGAATTGAATGCCATGCAGGTTAAAAATCTGCGTCACCCGGGCGGCGCAGTTCCGGCCAAAATTCCTGTTGGAGGAGTGGCCGGCCTATACCTCCAGATACAGCCAAAAACAGAGCACAAGAGTTGGCTGCTGCGCGCCCGCTTCGGTGACTGGCAGGAGCGCGCCTTGCCCGATGGCAAGAAAGAGCGGGGGCGCGCGAAACGTGAAATCGGTCTTGGCCCCTATCCTGAAATATCGCTCAAGGTGGCGAGAGAGCGGGCGCTGGGCGTCAAGGATCAGTTGGCGCAGGGGATTGACCCGATTGCCGAGAAGAAGGCCGCGCAGGCGGCTGTCATCGCTGCTGCGCGCCGTGGCCTGACGTTCAAGGACGCACTCGATCGATACGCGACCGAAAAAACTAAAGAGTTCTCGAGCGAGAAATACCGCCACCAATGGCGGCGCACGATGGAGGTCTATACCCTCGAGGCGCTGGGCCCGATGCTGGTGCAGGACATTGGTATTCAAGATGTGCTGCGCGTTCTCAAGCCGATCTGGGACGAAAAGACCGTCACGGCGTCTAAGCTGCGCCAGCGCATCGAAAAGGTGCTGGCCTATGCGACTGTCCAGGGGCACCGAACAGGGGACAATCCCGCCCGGTGGGGCGGCAACCTGGATATGATCCTGCCTGCACCCTCGAAGGTTTCAGGTGCGCAGAACTGGCCCGCCTTGCGTTTGGATGAAGTGCAAAGCTGGTGGAATGATCTGCTGAGCCGCGACGGTATGGGGGCAAAGGCTTTGCAGTTCCAAGCAATGACCGCGACCCGATCCGGTGCGATCCGCTTTGCCACTTGGGACGAGATCGATCTTGAAGAAGCGGTATGGACAATTCAGCCTGGACGGAAGGCATCGAAGATCCCGGCCAACGAAACCGCCAAGCGCATCCCCCTCACTGATGCGATGATCGAATTGCTGAAAGCATTGCCGCGGTTGAATGATTCAAGCTTGGTATTCTGGGCACCTCGAGGCGGTCCATTGTCGGATGCCACGATGGGCAAAACGATGCGGGTTGTTCACCAGGCGAGAGTGAACGTGGACGGGCGCGGCTATCTTGATGCCAAAACAGGTGAACCCGCCGTTCCTCATGGCCTGCGCAGCACCTTTAGAACGTGGGTGGCCGAACGCACCGGCTTTGATGGCGACATGGCCGAGGTTGCCTTGTTCCACAAAGTCGGGAGCAAGGTCGCGCAGGCATACAACCGCGCCGACCAGGTGGACAAGCGCCGGCACATGATGGCGGCTTGGGGCGACTTTCTAAGCGGCCGCGAGGCGGGCAAGGTTGTGCATCTGGGGGCAAGAGCATGATCGAGCAGGAGCTGCGCGAAAGGCTTGTCGCAGACGTGCTCAAACTCTTTCAGGAATCTATCGCGGAAGGTGAGTTTTCGCCCAAAGCAATGATTGAAAGTGAGGCGCAGGCAAGAGCATGGGTCTATTGTCAGGTAGTTCTGGACACTGGCGCCTCCCGTCCAACCTGTGACCAAATGCAAGCCGAGCTTGCAGAAATGGCAGCGCGTGATCCGATCTGGCGGCGGGCCGCAGTGATTGCAGGCGGCTTCATAGTTCAAAAGGGCTTGGCCGTGCATCCTGACCTTGGCAGGATCTTGTCAGTGAGCTTGAACGGCAAGACTTCTGGCAACCCGGGCGGGCGGCCGTCAGATCAGTTTTTGTTCCATCGCAATCGCAGAATCCTTGAGGCGGTCGAGATGCTGAGCGAGCACGGTTGCCCCCAGCTAGGTCACGCAACGACACAGCAAGTAGCGTTTGAGATTGTGGCCGAGGTGATGCGGAAGCTGCACCAGAGGCCAATAAATCCGGCTGAAATTGCCCGAATTTTCTGGCAAGCGCGGAGCGCACGTGACGCGGAAAGTCTTTCGCCGGATATGACTGGCCTTTAGTGGTCTAAACCCCCCATGGTTTAGACCATCAATCTTTCTCTCTCGCTTCACGGCATTTCCTTAGCATCCAAGTGAAACAAAAGGATGCGCCATGAACCCCGCAACAGAATCCAATCAGCCGCGATCAGCACCTGAAAAGCGGCAAGAGTTCCTGACTGGCCCGCAGGTCAGAGCCCGCTACCAGAAAAGCCACGTCACCATCTGGCGCTGGGTACGGGATGCGGATCTACAATTCCCCCAGCCGATCCAGATCAACCGCCTGAACTACTGGCGGCTATCCGAGCTTGAGGCTTGGGAGGAAGCGCAGGCTTCCAAGCGGGAGGCGGCATGATGTGCTTTCATCGTGAATTCACTCGACCCTTGCTCATGCAGATAACCGATCAAGGCGCGGCCTTTGTCGAACTTCTGGCAAATCGCGCCGAGGTTGATCACACTCTTGCCGGTCACCTGGTGGCGGCTCTTGCCGATCTTCGCAAAGCGTTTCCCGACCTCGACGTTCAAGGCGTCCCGCAACCGTCCATTCCCAAAGAGTAAGCCCACGCCGGGCACGGCGCAGGCTTAGGGTATTCGAGATCGTCGCGGATCACAGACCACCATAGCACCGCCGCGCCTTCGGCTCAAGAACGAGGCGACGAGCATGTCACAAGGCAATCGAAAAGCAAGGCGGGCCTGGGCACGGGCGCTGCGCCGCCATGGCCACCGAGGCAAGGTTTATCACGCCGAGTATCAACACGATCATTGCTGCGCGATCTTCTCGCCTGTGCGCCTCTGCAATTGTAACCCTGACCGCTTACTAAAAAGTGAAAGCGGGCATGTTTTGGCTCATGTAGCAGGCGCAGGGTTCTTTGATCCTCTCGAAGTTTCGAGGGCTGCCGTATGGAAATTCTGATTTTCAACGTCGGCCGCTGGGTCAGAAATATTACGCGAGCGCACATTCAAACCCAGCTTGTCTTGGTCACACGGGGGCCGGCATGAGTCGTGAAGCGCCAATACATCAAGGCCGCTTGGCTGATGAGCAGCCAATATCACGGGTGCAATGGGCTGAGAGGGCGATTGAATCTCTTGAAGCTTGCGGGCCAGAAGTAGCGGATGCGCTGTGCTTAAGATGGTTGGAACAATCTCGCACACCAGGTCCGCAGAACGATCTTTTCGGCACACTCTATTCGGATGCGCGCTTTTGGGCCGAGGTTGCCCCGCCGCACGAGGTTGTGGCTTACACGGTTGCGGGTCTTGGTCAGCTTCCAAAGCGATATGTGCCGCAGGGGACGCTCAAGCGCGTTTTCGTTGCGATCTGGGAGCTTTTCGACAACGCGGCAAGGTCGTCTTTCCTGCGCCGCGTGGATCCAAACGGCCGATCCGGTGGCAAGGGGGCGGTATGATTCAGGATGATCCTTTCAATGACCTGAAGCCGATCGGTCAAGCACGGCAGGCTATCGCCCTTGATGGTGCCGACATGCCCTTTCCGCCTTATGAGGATGAAGTGCGGGCAGACCGGGCGCAGGCGCCAGCGAAGTCTCTTCATGCACCTGGACAGGATGCCTCATTCTTCAAGCGCGGCTCTGAGCTGCATGGGAAACCCGTCCCGGCTCGGGAGTGGCTGGTGCAAGACCTTATCCCGATGAAAACCGTCACCTTGCTGTCAGGTGATGGCGGCACCGGCAAGTCTCTTCTGGCGCTGCAACTGGCCATAGCGGCAGCGAAAGGGGGGGCGTGGCTGGGGCTGGAGGTAAAGGAGGGTAAAGCTGCCATGCTGTCTGCGGAGGACGATGACGATGAGCTGCACAGGCGACAGTTTGATATTGTGCAAGCGCAGGGTGGTTCATTCGCGGATCTGAGCCGCTTCATGTTTAAATCGATGGCAGGCGAGGATGCGTTGCTTGCCATCCTCCACCCAAGCGGAAAACTGGAGCCCACGCCGCTTTATCGCGGGCTCGATAAGGCCATGACGGCAGAGAAGCCTGTTCTGCTGGTTCTGGACACGAGCGCCGACCTGTTTCCCGGCAATGAAAACGACCGGGCGCAAGTTCGGCAGTTCATTGGGATGCTCAAAAAACTGGCGATCAATCATAGCTGCGCGGTTATCCTGCTATCGCACCCGTCCCTTGCCGGCATGTCATCGGGTTCTGGCCTGAGCGGTTCGACCGCCTGGCACAACTCTGTCAGATCACGCCTGTATCTGGAGCGTGTGTATCAGGGCGAGGGGAAAGATAGGATCGAGGACAACCCAGACCTGCGTATACTGAGGGGCTTGAAAGCCAACCATGCGCGCATTGGTGCTGAGCTTAATATGGCTTGGAAAGAAGGCGTCTTCGCCACTGAAATGGGAGCGACAGGGCTGGACCGCACGGCGTTGGACAACAAGGCCGAGCGCGTATTCCTGCGCCTGCTTGATGACTTTACCCGCCAGAACCGACCCGTCAAATCGGCCAAGGCAGTGGGTTATGCGCCCAAGGCATTCGCGGGCAGCGGGCAAGCCGAGGGGCTAAGCAAGGATGCCCTACACGCGGCTATGGAACGCCTTTTCCACAAGGGCGAAATTATCGAGGCGCTGGGAGGGCATACCTCACCTTCCAAACAAACGATGCGGATCATGCGGTCCAGTGTTGAGGGATGAACGAGATATGGGGAGCAACGAAACGTGACCCCTGCTCAACCCCCTGCCAGACTACCTGCTGAACCCCCTACTGAACCCCTGCTGAACCCCTGCTGAACGTGGGTGCTGCGCAACCCCCTTATACCCCCAAGGGTTTCGCACCCCCTCGGGGTGGGTGCGACCCAAGGAGGGGAGTGAAAGCCCGGCAGAAATTTCGACCTTCTCGACCTTCTTTTCTGCGCAGCGGGCGATTCCGGGGGTTGGCTGCTATGTAGGGACCCAATGAAACGGAATGAAATAATGAAAGCAGATGCTTGCAATGCTACTGGTTAGAAAACCACCCTTCAACCTGCCCTTATAGGAGCGAGGATGATCCCGGAAAGACGCCGCAAAGCCCCGGTCCTGCCCCAAGCTGGAACGCGAAGGGGAAACGGTGCTGTCTCATTGTCTGGTGTCGATGGTCGGTCCTTCATGGCGCGGCGCTTTCGAGAGATTACAGCCGGGATCGAAAGCGATCTTGGCGGCGGCCTGACAGAAGCGCAACGCCAGCTTGTCGCAAGAGCGGCGACGATGGCGGTATGGGCTGAGGAGCGAGAGGCCGAACTTGCGAGGGGCGAGGAGTTCGATCCGCTGCAATACAGCACCGTCAGCAATTCGCAGCGCCGACTGCTATCTGATCTTGGGCTTGATCGCCGGGCCCGCGATGTGACCCCTGACCTTGCGTCCTACATCGCAGGAAGGACAGCGGACGATGGCCGTTGATATTCGCCAAACCATGACGGACCCGCACCTGTTCGGCGGCACCTTTGGCGCTGACAGCTTCACAGCATGGCGGGCGCTGTTGTCAGGTTTCTATGGACTGCAACTCGACACGACAGAGACGGACACGTTCAAGGGACTGACCGGCCGCCCAGAAGCGCCGACAGTGCCGCACGATGAGCTATGGCTTGCGGTAGGCAGGCGCGGCGGCAAGAGCCAAGTGGCGGGCTTGCTGGCAATCTTTGAAGCCTGCTTTACAGACTACCGTGACCAGCTGGCACCGGGCGAGGTAGCAACCTGCATGGTCATTGCCAGCGACCGCCGACAGGCGCGGGCGGTGATGCGCTACATCAGCGGTCTTGTAAATGAGAACGCGATGTTGCGACGCATGGTGTTGCGCGAGAATTCTGAGGCAATCGAATTCACCAACCGGGCGGCGATCGAGGTTCACACTGCATCACATAGGGCTGTCCGAGGTTACACGCTATCCGCTGCGATCTTGGACGAAATCGCGTTCTGGCATGTTGAGGGCGCGAACCCTGATGTGGAGATCATCGCGGCACTGCGTCCTGCGCTTGCTACGTTGGGCGGCAAGTTAGTGGCCCTGTCATCGCCTTACGCGCGGCGTGGCGTTCTTTGGACGGCTTACAAGCGGCACTTTGGGCAGACTGGCCCGGTGCTGGTCGCCCAAGCTCCAAGCCGGACTATGAATCCGAGCTTGCCTGCGCGTGTTGTCGATGATGCGATGAAGGATGATGCAGCGCGCGCGGCGGCGGAGTATCTTGCACAGTTCCGCACTGACATTGCATCCTTGATCAATCCGGCTCTTGTAGAGCAGGCGACCCGCCCCAAACCCAAGGAACTGCCTTTTGCGCAAGGAATCGAATACTACGCCTTCACCGACCCCGCTGGGGGAGGGCAGGACGAATTCACGGTCGCCATTGGTCACAAAGACGGTGACGCGGTTGTCATCGATGCGGTGCGGGGGCTGCGCGGCAGCCCTGCCGCAATTGCCGGTGAACATGCTTGCCTGTTGAAGTCTTACGGTATCACGTGCGTGACTGGCGACAGATACGCGGGCCGTTGGCCGCGCGATGAATTCCAGAAGCATGGAATTCATTATGAAGTTTCGGAACTCGACCGCAGCGGCCTGTATCTCGAAATGCTGGCAGCGATGAACTCGGGTTGTGTCGAGTTACCGCCAGATCATGCACTTGCCCGCCAGCTTGTCGCTCTAGAACGGCGCACGAGCCGGGGCGGCCGCGACACGATCGATCACCCGCCCGGTGGACACGATGACCTCGCTAACGCAGTGGCAGGCGTAGTGGCTCTTTGTCGGACGGTGACGGTCCGGGTCAAAGTAGCGATGGTTCTGCGTCAGCGCCGAATGACTTGCCGGATAAACTGAAGCCCACAATACGCAAGTAATCCGGGGATCTCGCTGCCCGGATGGCGTTACTGTGTATAAAAATTATGGCGTTGATGGCTGCGAATGGGCGTGCTTCATGTATCACCCAGAGGGTGCGGACTTGCAGCGGGCAGATCGCGTTGATTTCGACCGACGCGTTCGGCTGGAGTTCAGGGACGCGCAGATCGCGTTCGGCGACACGCACCGCAAGCTTCTGGTAGCGGATGCCCGGATAATCAAGTGTTGTGGCTATAACCTCGCCCATAGCCTGCACCCGGGCAGTGGCGGTCACGCTGGCAGCACCCTTTGGGCTGTTTGAGCCAAAGTGACGAAGGTCCCTTTCTGCGATCTGCGTCATGTTGGGATCTGTGTTCCTCACCGATAGGCGTTGCTGGCTACGAGTTGGCAACTGATGAGGAGATGGAGGAGATGATGGAGCCTTCCGCACTGGTTCATTTGCTACGGTTATCGATGCGTTAACACCAGCATAGTCGTATGAAGCCTGGTTCAATTATCGAGAGCTTCCCGGGCCAGTTTGCTAAGGTGATCCGCTAAAAAAAATAACGGCCTCACCCACTTCACGGCCTGGGTAAAGACCAAAGCACTTGTTGAGGAGGAGACTGTTGCAGTCAACCGCCTCAACGTTTGGCCTGAGCCAAGTTCTCAAGGGTGGCAAGAACATTGCAGTCGGGGATGATACCGCTGCATTGGAGGAGGCACCGGCGAAGAAGGACGAGAAGAAGAAGGCACCGGCGAAGAAGGACGACGCCTATATCGCCACAACAAACAAGGCCTCAGCAATGCGGTCTTTTTGTTGCCCGGTGCAGTGAGCTGTCCTAGTCTCAGCCCAACCTGAAGGAGTTTTTCTCGATGCGATTTGCAGCAAGTGGTTTGATCATTGGTGCTGTGTGTGCGCTGGCGGGGCCAGCGGTGGCACAGAAGGCTCCAGGCATTGGAACCACTCACAACCGTGACCTTGTTTCAGAGCTGACCTTCGCCTGCCGGGCCATAGATGCCGTTGAGGTAAGTTGCGAAATCAAAGAAACTTGGGTTGAGTATAAATCAAACCCCAATCAGATAGAGAAAACGGTATCTGATATTGTTGCCAGCCTATCAGGTGAAAAAGAGAAGGCTGAGTTTATTGATGACGCTTGCGAGGTCTTGCCGGACATTGAGGATAGAATTGGTGAGGGTATCAAGGCAGACGACCAAGAGTTATCTGACCTTTCACCAAAGCAGATTGCTATTCTTGAGGATGTGCTTCTTCGGTTGCAAAATATTTGCACTAATAAAGATATGCCTAGTATTGAGGCTCATATCCAACATTTCGTAGATATTGAAACAAAGACGTGTGTCGTCAAGTCGATGAGCTGGGAGAGGAATTTTAGGAGGAATACTGACACAATTTGGACTGCAGTTGCAGATCAAAGCAAAGATGGTGGGATTTGTGGGGTTGTAACGCTTGATCGCCTGGAAAAGAAAGATCAGTTGTTTGGCTGGGACTACGTGAAGCGGTCTATATCATCAAACCCAAATGAAGTTATTTTAGAACAGAGTTGCGCACAGAGGCATGACGGTGTTGAAACTCGCTACAGCAACGACAGCACAGCAGTTGAGATGAATTGTGAATTCATAGAGTTTGATTGGCTGTATTGATTTATTTTGGGATTAGAATGGGACAAAAAAGTCGGTTTCAATTTAAGAGCAAGTTGCTCCAAAATAGGACGCGTGGGATCGCTTCGATGGTCGGGATGGCTGGAGGAAAGGACTGTCACATCGAAATCAATGAACTTCTAGCTCTTGCCGGTGCCGATAGCGAAACGCCTAGGGCTGATATTGACGAGGCGCGCGCCGAGCTTCAGTCAGTGTTTTCTTCAAAAAATCATCCATTTTGGAGTATTTTAGACGAAAAAGAAAATGAGTTAATTGAACAAATAAGAAAACAAAACTTAGAAGATTCTCAAGCGTGGTGGAACGCTCAGAGTTCACCCTTAAGGGAATTAAAATTGGCCGCTATGGTGCTTGCACCTCCGGCAATCATCATCTACATTTTTTTTAGAATGCTTTCTATATAAACTAGGGCGGTTGTATATTTAACAAACCCTTTACTCGTATGGCCGCGCCAATCCTTCAGACAGCATCCATTCGTTGATGTTCTCACCCTCGAAATAAATGACAGCTAAGTAGCGCCCAAAACTACCGCGTGCCTCACGTTCGCTGCGGACCATAGGCACCGTGCATATGTAGACGCTCTGCCCATCTATACGGGTTCGCAAGCCTTCTGCCGCTTGATCGTAACCGTCGGCGCCGCGTTCCGGCGTTTCAATCTCAAAGAGCCGAAGGTGCTCGTTATGACGCCATGTGTTGAAGCCCAGATCGATGTCGGCGACAACCGTATCACCATCGATCACACGCACAATTTCTGCGGCATAAGTGTATAGGCCGCAATCAGGCACATCATCCGCATAAGCCACCATTGGGGGCATCAGCAGTGCGGCAACGGTCCGCTTAATCATCTGAGGTGTCAGTCTTATCAGCGGGCTTCTGCCGCACCAACTTCCGCAGCTTTTCGTTGAAGCGCGCTTCGTCGTCGTCCGTCGCGACTTCGCGGGCGGCTTCCTTGAAGCGGTCTAATTGGCCTTTTGGGGGTAGTTTGCATAATGCGTGATCCGGTAACTTGCGTTTTAATTCAATAGCTTGCTGAACACAGTTTGAATTCTCGAGGTTTCTTGTCCAATTGTGAAAAGACAGCATGGAAACCCCGCGCCCCTCAGCGTTCCCTTTTCCTTTTCCGTCATCAAAGGTATGGAATTCAACATTCTGAGCGCCAGAGTATTCACGCATCCAGATCCCAGTAGCAAGATGCACGGCGTCACCTAAAGTGAGGGTCACTTTTGCCCTTTTTGGGTCTCCATCCACATGCAAGTATTCATTGTCCCGGAGTTCACCTGCTAACGACATAATGTCTGGAAGGGTGTCAACTGGCGTGATGAAAGAGCACAGCCTTCTGAGAATGCTTACCGGCGTTTCGCTAGCTTGATTGACCATACTTGGGCGCAACTCGGCTAGGGAAATCGTCGAAATGAAAATATCGGATTTCCCAGCCTTGGCGTCGTCCACATGCGCCTGAATGTGATCAACATAATCGGTGGGAAATTTTGTCAGCCAGCGATACAGAACGCATGTGTCCCACAGGATTGTTTTAGTTTCAGCCATTGATGATATTCATCGGCTTAAGCGACCCAGCCAGTCTCTCAATACTACACCCTTCAAAGGTCTGTATCTTCCTGATCTCAATCCTAGATGGAAGTCCAGTTTGACCTTCATAAATAGCCGTTCCCGTCACTGATACCCGACTCCCCAGTGCCAGCCGGACTTCGCTTAGATCCATTCCGTAAAGGACGCACTCTATCGGCTTTCCGCCTGGCGACAGAATAAGCCTTGCGTCCGGAACATCGCCCTTAAGATCGACAGCCTGAATTTCTCCGAAAAATGTCCCAATGGCGCTGCCTGAAAAAAACTTTGCGGGAGCCGCGTCAGCAGCAGCCTTTGCAGAAGCGATTAGTCTTGACACCTGCTTGTTCAGAAACCTGTCCACGCGGATAATAGGCTCGCCTCCATTGCCAGCCGTGGCATACTTGAAACTCTCTTCAGCACCTTTACTGAGGCTTGAATAGAGGTTGAGCATTATCTCGTCTACCTCGCTCTCCGGAGCGAAGGCTACACCACTTGAGATAGTAGCTCCAACTGAAAGAAACTTGCTGGCAGGTGAAGCCCTCACAGGCTTTTCTGAAACAACTTTCTCACGGAACTCGATCTCGGCAGAGCCTGTTTTTAGGCCCGCGATTACATATTCGAAGCGACTACCTCCGTTTGCGGATTTGTCAGCCTTCTTAAGCCCACCTATAATCGAGGAAATTTGCTTAGCAAACACGTCGGCGACGACCTCGCCCTGCATGCGGTCGAGGCCGAATATCTTGTAACTAAGGTCTTTTCCGCCGGGTGGGGCCATAATCAGTCAGGCAACCTATAGGTCAGTCGTTTATCGTTCGCGCATGATAGCACGTTAATCGCGCGCTGAGAATCATCTATCCCGTTTGCTTTGCGGTTGTTGTAGCGGAAGTCAAACTCCGCTGCGTAGCGGTGCAGGTGCTGCTTGCCGCAGTGCTGATACACGCCCTTCATGCCGCGCTTGGTTCGGCCTATCAGGCGTCCGGAGAGTGTCCGATCTTCTGTGTAACTGCGGTTTGGTCCATGCTTCCTGAGAGGAGCAAGGACGATGACGATCTCCAAGGAACTGCTGGACGAACTTCTTAAGGGCTGCGAGCGGCCTGAGGATTTTCTTGGCGATGCCGGACCGATGAAGGAGCTGAAGATCCGGCTGATGGAGCGGATGCTGGGGGCTGAGCTGACCGCGCATCTTGGCTATGAGGATGGCAAGGACGCGCCCGTGGGACAGGGCAACCGTCGCAACGGCACATTCTCCAAGCGGCTGAAGGGGCAGGACGGCGAGGTGCCAATTGCCGTGCCGCGTGATCGGGACGGTAGTTTCCAGTCTGAGCTGGTAAAGAAAGGCCAGACCCGGATCGATGGGATCGACGACAAGATCGTCGGGCTCTATGCTGCCGGCCTATCGGTTCGCGACACTAGGGCTCACCTTGAGGATGTCTACGGACTGCAGGTCTCGCCTGACCTCATCAGCCGCGTCACCGATGCCGTTCTGGACGAGGTGCGGGACTGGCAGAGCCGGGCGCTGGAGCGCATGTATCCCCTCGTGATCTTCGACGCGCTCAGGGTCAAAATCCGCGATGCTGACAGTCGAATGGCCAAAAACAAGTCGGTCTAAGTGGCCCTCGGCGTTACCCGTGACGGGGTGCGGGAGGTTCGCCATTCTCATGTGGTTCCGTGAATGGCGGGGCGACGGGTTTCCAAAGGCCTCCTATGAACGCGACATAAATTTTGCCGCGTTACTTGACGCAATGATATTCATGACATACTTCATGTCACGTTAGGGGGAGTTATGACGCTCGCAGAATTAGCCGATCGCATCGGCACAGCACCACGTCAGATCAGGTTTCTCATCGCTGAGGGTATATTGCCCCCGGCTAACAAGACGGGTCGTGCGGCAGATGCATATTGTGAAGAACATCTAATCAAGGCCCAAAAATACCTTGCCCTGCATAGGATGGGTATGAAGCCAGCTTCGATCAAGGTGCTCATGGCTTTTGATGACGCGGTGCCGATCGTTCAGTCACGTGGCGTTGAGTTGCGAGTGTCGCCAGACATAGCACCTGACAAAATCGATGTAGACGCGATCGTCCATGAAATTGCTGCCGCCCTAAGAACCTATGTTTCGAAAGGATGATGAATGGCGAACTCTATGATTTTCGGTCACCACCTCGAAGAATTGACAGACGGGGTTACTGTATTTCGAGAGGGTCTCGGAAAGCCGATGCCGCTTTTATCTACCGCCATTAATATCGAAATTTTTTCTGGGCTTGCTGTGGTAGTGATAACTCGCAAGTTTTTAAACAAGGAAGACGTTCCGATTGAAGCAATCCTGACCATGCCGGTCGGCTTCAACGCAGCCGTGACTGGCCTGTTTGCTAGTATTGATGGTCGAAAGCTGCGGGCCATTGCGAAACCTAAGGATGAGGCTCGGGACATCTATGAGGATAGCATTGATGAAGGAACGACGGCCGTCCTACATGAAGAAGCCATTCGTGGCATCCATGTCCTCTCGATAGGACAGCTTGCTCCAAGCAAAGAAGTTGAAGTCGAACTGCGAATGGTGGTGCCACTAGCCATGTCCGGAGCCGGACCATTCTTGCGAATACCGATGACAGCGGGGCAACTATATGGATCAACGCCTCTGCGGCCTGCTGACGATTTGATTGCCGATGCCCATGTTGGTCATGTCGCAACATTGAAGGTGCGTGCGGATTCTGGAACTCCAAAGCTGTTTGGGAAGGGCCCCATCGACCCTGAAGCGGTCATCAACGTATCCTTGGATCGGGCTATTGAACTTGTCGTGAAGGGTGGTCGGTTCGGAACAGTGACAGGCGTATCAGCCGAAGGTCATCAGGTTCGAGTTGACCTGCGTCCGCAGCGGATTGGCGAGACTAATCTCAAGCTTGCCGTCTTGGTGGATCGTTCGGGTTCCACCTCTAGTTCCCTCGGGGACGGCACGGAAACAGTGCTTTCGGCGATGCGGCACGGGCTAACTACGGCTTTGTCCGAAGTTAAGAATGATGATCACATTCCGGTTTGGCAGTTCAACGACGAATGCCAGCGGCTTGGCACGGGCCAAGGCACTGAAATCCTTCAAATTTTGCAAAAGCTAAACAAGCCCGGCGGCGGCACAAAGCTGGGTGCGGCCATCAAAAAGGTCGCAGCTAGCGGCATTCAGGACATTCTTGTTCTTACTGACGGACAGACTTGGGACATAGATCCATGCCTCGCCGCTGAGCTCAATACCCGAGTCAGCGCCGTCTTGGTTGGAAAAGCCAGCCTTGATGCGAACATCGGTCATCTTTGCACAGAGACCGGTGGAGACTTGTTCTATGCTCCTGACGCTGAGGTAGGCTCATGCGTGCGCGATGCTCTGAACTCCAAGCGATCCTCTACGGTCTTGCGCGACATCAAATTATTGGAGGGGCGTCCCATCCAGGTGCGCCGCATTGCAGGCGGTGTTGAAATCGTCGCCAGCTGGAGTGCCGCTATGGAAGTTTCTACCGGCAGCGACATAGGCCGTTTCGCAGCATCGCTTTGCCTTGGCCAGATGGAAGAAAACGCTGCCACCTGCCTTGCACTGACCGAGGGTCTTTGCTCGCAGGTAACGAGCTTGATCCTTGTTGATGAAGCTGGCGAGACAAGCAATGGCCTCTCTGAAACGAGGAAGGTGCCGCTGATGATGGAGGCTGCATCATTCATGCCAATTTCCAGCCTGCAGGCTAACAGCGAACCGAGGATGCGTCTCAAGAAGCGTGTAAGTGCCCCAGATGCAACCAAGATGCAAATGGCCCTAAGATCTGAAACTCAGGCACAGCAGCGAAGGCATATGGCTGATTTTGTTAACCCACGTCTTATGGCACCCAGAAAGCTTCGGTCGTTCCTCGATGGTGACGCCTATGCCGATCCTGCTTCAAAACCGCGGGGAAGGTTTAGTCTACAGAAGCTTGCGTCGCTTGCAGAAGGGATCGATTGGGATACCCAAAGCAACAGGTTCCTTTCCGGCGATTTCACTGGTCTGTTGCCTGAGGAAGAGGCCTACTTGGATGCTTTGACTGCTGATGAAGCCATTGCGGACACCGTTCAGAAAGTCCCACTTAATCCAAAACTCATACTTCTGTCATGGCTCGCGAGACGGTTCGTTACCCACTCGCGAGCTGCCGAGCGGTTTGCGAATAAAGTGCTAGACCAGATCACGGGCTGTGACATCACCGCTAAAATTGAAATCCAGATTATTGCTCTGAACACAGAAGGCAACTGATCATGCTGAAGTCAATCCTGTTCACTGGATCCTTAGGCGTCCGCCAAAGCCGCTCGATGAAGAAGTTTTCGAGAATTAGGGCCTTACAAATCCTACGAGATGCGCACGTCACTCCGAAGCAAGGGGGGGCGACGATGCGAAAGTCGTGAACTGAGATCCCTATCGGTGTTCATGATCGCAAAAGGATGAAGAGTGCGCCATCGTTGCAACCGGGCGCCAATACGGCGGAGCGAATTAGCGCCTCCGCCCAGAGCTGCCGTTCAACCTAAAGTGACCGGATCTCCGATGTGGGCCAGCAAGTCTCAACAGCTGCCTGATCGACGCGGCGGGATTTGTAGTGAAACGTCGAACGGTCAAATCCGATGGCCCCACAGGCCGTTCGGATCGAGACTGCCCAATCGCTGCACATCCCGCGAACCAATTCGCGCAAACGATCCGCTGACCGGCAGGGCATGCGTGCATGCCCGAGAGGGGGGCTTCAGATCTTTCGCCGGATGACATCCTGCAACATCTCACGGTCCAGTGTCAGGTCCGCCACGATCTTCTTCAACCGACTGTTCTCATCCTAGAGCTGCTTGAGCCGCTTCATCTCGGTCGGCAGCAAGCCCGCATACTTCTTCTTCCAGTTGAAGTAGGTCGCCTGGCTGATCCCAGCCTTGCGGCAGATCTCGGCAACCGGTGTGCCTTCCTCGCCCTGCTTGACGATGAACGCCTTCTGCGCGTCTGAAAACTTCGATGCCTTCATGTGATTCCGATCCTCTCCCAGCAGGGAAATCGTAGCGGAAAACTCCACTTTCAAACGGTCCAGTTCGTGGGGATCAGATCAGATATTTTCGTTTTTCTGCAGGAAGCGCCGCCCTAAATGGGGAAGGGGAATAAAGTCGCCGTTCTCAGATATATGTTTTATATTCTCCGGTGCGTAGTCGAAGGCCCACAAGGCCATCATGACGCCATTCCGTATCCCCTCGGCGTCAATGACGTCCTGAAATATACTCTTCTCGTGTTCAATTGCCTTGGGGTCAGCTAAGATAGAAAAAAGCAAACCCCACCAACCCATTCGCGATTTTTCATATGATTCTCTTCGCATTTTAGCTAACTCGTCCCACTCCTTATAGAGATATAGAAGTTCGGCAATCCTAGGGTCATCTTTTTGCAGTCTAGAAAGGAGCCGAAGCTTTTCTCGCGCACGATTGATCTCAATACGGAAGTCAGCTTCTTCCTCTGCCCATGACTCCCGCTCATCGACTCCCATTTCTGCCACGTTAGCTCTCGACTGTATATCTTCGATAATACTTTCAAACTTGCCAAGAAGAACTTTAAATTCCTCCTTCGAGTTTACGCCGTCATCACAATATACTTCTTCCCTTCCAATAAAGCGCGGGGCCAATCTATCCCGTAAGCGAAAATAATCGTTGAGGAGATTTTTCTGTTCTTCTGTCAACTCTTCGCGTTGAGCGGAAGTCATTTCTTCCCAAACAGTGCATGAAGGAGCTAGTATGCGAAGCAAGCTATTTCGCGATGCTTCTCTTCGCTCCTTCCACTCCTTCGGCCCCTTTGCATGTATTTCGTCCCAAATCTTGTCTTGTGTTTTCACCATAGTCCGTTGGTTTCCTCTCCGCCTTAATCTGACCAAAGTAGCTCAGGATGTTCTTTCTAAACAATCTCAGCCACACAGGAAGTTTGAAAAAACTATTGTTCACGGTTTCGTTTGACTAAGGTCGCCGTTTTGGTCTACCCCCATCGAGTGGTCCGGTTTGAATGTTAGTGCATGGTCGACCCTTGGTCTATCAGGACGATGATTTCGGGCGCTGGGGGACGATATCCCAGAGCGCTGTGCGGCTTGATAGTGTTGTAGTGACGGCGCCACCTCTCGATCAGGATCTGGGCCTCGCGTAGCGAGTAGAAGACCTCACCGTTCAAAAGTTCGTCCCTGAACCGTGCGTTGAAGCTCTCGCAGTAGCCGTTCTCCCATGGTGACCCTGGCGCGATGAAGGCCGTCTTTGCGCCCACCGCGCCTATCCAGGCGCACACCTTTTCGGCGATAAATTCCGCGCCATTGTCAGATCTTATGTATTCCGGCGGGCAGCGCAGGATGAACAGATCGGTCAAGGCATCAACCACGTCGACAGAATTGAGTTTGCGTTTCACGCGGATCACCAGCGCCTCCTTCGTAAACTCGTCGATGATGTTGAGCGTGCGGAAGATCCGCCCATCGTGGATCCGATCCTGAAGGAAGTCATAGGACCAGACATGGTTCGGGCGCTCTGGCCGCAGCCGAACACACGATCCGTCGTTCAGCCAAAGCCGACCCTTCTTTGGTTGTTTTTGCGGGACTTTCAGCCCCTCCCGCCGCCAAATCCGTTCGATCCTTTTATGGTTCACATGCCAGCCGCTGTTGTTCAGCATCCCGGTGATCATGCGGTATCCATAGCGCCCGAACTCTCGCGTCAGTGCGATAGTGTCCTCGGTCAGCCGTTCTTCGTCCGGAAAACCGAGGGGTATCTTGCGCTGCGTCGAGCGATGCTGTCCCAATGTGCGGCAGGCCCGGCGCTCGGATACGCCAAGGGTCTGCCGCACATGTTCAATGCATCGCCAGCGGCGGGCGGGGCTTAGAAGTTTCCCCGAGCGGCCTCGGTCAGGATCATCTTGTCCAGCGTCAGATCTGACACGGCGCGCCTCAGCCGCGTGTTCTCGGTCTCGAGCTCTTTCAGCCGTTTGAGTTGATCCCGGCTCATGCCGCCATACTGCTTGCGCCAGCGGTAATAGGTCTGCTGCGACACGCCGATCTGGCGCACCGCATCTGCGATCCCCATGCCTTGTCCTTGCAGCACTTCAACTTGCCGAAGCTTCAACACCACGTCTTCGGGTTTGTCTCGCTTTCCAGCCATTTCTGATCCTCCTGAAGCGGGACAACACTATCCTAGGTTGATGGACCAATTCAGTGGGGGCACTCCAATCGGGGAAGTCCTTGAAGTCGCAGGCAATTGTCTCGCAGGTGCTCAGATCCTCGGCCTCGAACGCGTGCCCGTCAGTTGAAACAACAAACTTGGCCTTGGCGCGTTTAGTGGCTTGGCTGTCGCGCAGTGCGGCAAGTGTTTGCGTCGCCGCACCGATCGGTGCTATCGCGAAGTGGATATGGTTCACCTGAAGAACACCGCCCAAGTCGGATTTGTTCGACACGCCGCTGCGTAGACGCTTGATCGTGATTTGCGTGTTCCCGAAGGCTTCGAGAAAGGCATAAGGGAATTCATCGGGATCAAAGGCCTGCTCAGCAAGGGCCGATACTGCTTCTTCAAGCTCAACGGCGTTCATGAGGTGTTGTCTTCCTTGGCAAGTTAAATGATGCGATTGTTAGTTGGCTGGCGCTCGCGGTGCAATCAGAAGCGTTCGGTCAGGGGGGCACTTGCCCCCAACGACTGCTATTACTCTGAATCTTTTTTCGAGGTATTTGATTGCCCGCAATCTGCTCTTTTGTTGCCCTGCTTGCGCCGAGAGCCTTGCGTGCAGCGCGGTGAGGATGAATTCGCATGAGGTGTGCTTCGGATCCGTGCTGCTCTACAAAATGGTTGTGGCACCTTAAGGATTATATCCCTAAATTGCATGCAGCACTCAAATTAAGTGCAGGGGCAAGGTGAACAAATAAACAAAGAGAGAAATAGAGAGAAATGTTAGCTGCTCTGCCTGCCAGACAAGATTTTTTGTTAGCATTACCAATAAAAGGCGAGTCTTTCCTACTCCGACGTGCAGGTAAGACTGTGCTAGTCGATGGAGGTTACGGGAAGGACAAAGTAGCCCATGTGTTAGAGCAACAATTTAGAGACGTGCAGTATCTGGACATTGTGGTTTGCACTCACGGGGACGGTGACCACGTAGGCGGGCTCCCCGCTCTGCTCGACAATTGGGGTGGTCGCGTTGGTCAGTTGTGGCTGCCGGGTCGTTGGGTGAATGTTGTTCCGCAACTCATGCGCGATCCTGTCGAGTTCTTCAATAACCTAGTCAGCGAATTGGACGCCGAATTGAAGGAGCCCTCCAAGCAAGTTTGTTCCGTAATCCGCCACGCCGATGATGAGCACGGCAGTCAAGACTATCAGCAGGAGATCGCTTCTCCATCCGTGAACAATGTTCTTAACCCGGCGGACGAATGGCTGGACGACTTCGTCGACGCACCAGTTGATCACGGGGATCTCCCGCATGAACCTGAGTGGTTTCAAAGACTTCGTCGAGATAAGGAAAAATTGGCGAGCGACCATACAGCTTCACGCGCCATAAAATCGGCATGTCGAAAGGTAAAGTATCGGCAAAACCGGCAAACCTCAGAACTAACATCGCGGATTGCCTGCTACTGGTTGGGACTGATTGAGACAGCCCAAGCAATCCGCGATCTCGCCATTGCAGCTATCCGGCATGGGATACGAACTCGTTGGTTCGATTTTGAAAAGTTTGCGGAAACGCGACAAGCGAAGGGAGGTGCTCGCGGTTTCCTTGTGCCGATTAACGCCGTCGAACAGGCAACACCGCTGACGATGCTGGCCCGATGGATGCATCTGACCAAGATTAACCGGGAAAGTCTTGTTTTTCTTGCGCCGCCGACAAGACGACGGTTCGGTGTGCTGTTCTGCGCAGACTCGCCTCTAGGGGACGGCCCGCAGTATGTTCACTGTTTTTTACCTACCTTGCCTCCGTCGACACGCTGGATTCCAATGGTAGCAACCGCGCCGCATCATGGATCAGAAACCAACAAAGCTGCTTATGATCACTTGCGAAAGTGGCCGAACGTTAGAGTCCTTCTAAGGGCAGGTGGCAGCGTCAAGCAGCCGGGGCGTTCATTTCTTCAACAGCACAGTCTTCTTCGGCTTTGTGCTAAATGCCCAAGAGTAGGCCATGCTCCTATGCTTTCGGGCGTTGTTGGCTCATATAGGCCATTGTCACCGTTAATCGCTTACGGAAGGCGCTGCGACTGCTCCACTTCGCCATGAGGCTTTATTTACAACAAAGCCGCCAAGATCGCTTCTTGAGAAATGCAACTCTGATACACAGAATTAGGCTTGTTGGTCTATTTAAACTCAAAAGGGGTTTGATGCGTGAATTTGTTGATTGGCAGACTCCTTTCCCCATACAGACCTATCCCTCGGCCTTTTTGACTGGGATGCTGAGTGCGGTGCAGCGGTTAAGGACGTGATGCGGATTTGGAGTTCGGCTACCTGACGGTCGAAGTCCCGTGCCACGAGCCTCTGGCCCAGCAGTTTCACACAGTTCATCTTCGTTTCGTATCGTATCGTATCGTATCGTATCGTATCGTATCGTATCGTGTCGTCTCGTTTCGACTCGGCTCCGGCGTTGGTATCCGCTCCCTCGCTGCCAGAGCGCGCGGCTTAGCTATTTCGTGGCCCGCAGGGCTTCGTTTCGGGCTATGGCTCCGGAGTTGATGAGCTTCCAAGGCTTCCCTATTCTTACGGGGCGGGATGAAGTCATGTGCTCCGCAGTCTGCGATCGCATCGTGGCATTTTGGGAATGGCTCGCAAAATACTCTCTACAATCGCCCGCATTGCTGTCCCTACATCGATTGCGCTGAAGGCGATCTCAGATTTTTTGTGGCGTGACCACCTTTCATAGCCTTGCGTCGCAGCAACTTACTAAGGGCAGGTTATTGGGAGGTCGGAACCATCCGCAAGCCTTAAAATTCAGTAAAATCAATAATTTTTGGGGAAAAGTGGCAGCCCGTAGGGGAGTCGAACCCCTCTTTTCAGGTTGAAAACCTGACGTCCTAACCGATAGACGAACGGGCCAGCTTTGGCGTGAGGCGGTGTTTAGGCAAAGCGCCGTGCGGGTGCAAGCAGAAATTCTCGTGTCTTGTCAGATTTTTTGCATCCGCCCCGCGCACTCCGTTGCAGAGCGTGGGGCAAGGACGGCCGGGGGTCAACGGATGGCCCTTGCGGCATCCTCGAGGCGCAGTTGCACGCTCTGGCGGCCGCCCCAGCGGTTGATTTCCAACCGACCGGCCAGGTGGAATCGCGCGCCGCCATGGCCCTCCAGGGCCGCGCCCAGCGAGGTGTCGAAGGCACCGAACATGATCGCCTCCAGACGCGCGCCCAGACCGTCACCGAAACTCAGCTTCAGATGGCTCTCGCCCAAGCGCTTGGCGAAATGGATCGCCACATCGGCAAAAACGAAACGCGGGGCAGGGGCGCCTGCGCCGAAGGGGCCGGCGGCTTCGATCCGCTCGATCAATTCGACCGTGGCGGCGCCCGGCATCAGCATCCCGTCCAGCCGCAGGTCCGCAGGTCCGCCGGTGCCCGCGCCCTGCCGGGCCAGCAATTCGCTCAGCCGCGCCATGGCAGGCTCCAGCGCGTCACGCGCCACGGTCAGGCCAGCGGCCATCTTGTGCCCGCCCCCCTTGATCAACAGGCCCTCGGCCGCGACCCGCTGGATCGCCGCGCCCAGATCGACACCGGCCACGGATCGCCCCGATCCCTTGCCCTCGGCCCCGTCCAGCCCGATCACCACGGCGGGGCGGCCCGTTGCCTCTTTCAGGCGCGCAGCCACGATGCCCACGACGCCCGGATGCCAGCCTTCGCCCGCCGCCCAGACCAGCGGGCCGTCCAGCCCGCGCGCTTCGGCCTGCGCCAGGGCAGAGGCGCGCACCTCGGCCTCGATCTCGCGCCGCTCGGTGTTGAGCATGTCCAGCTCGGCCGCCATCCGCTGCGCCTCGGCCGGATTGTCGCAAGCCAGCAACCGCGCCCCCAGATCGGCCTTGCCGATCCGCCCCCCGGCATTGACGCGCGGTCCCAGCAGAAAGCCCAGATGATAGGTCGAGGGCGGGCCATCCATCCGCGCAACATCGGCCAGCGCCACCAGACCGGGCCGTTCGCGCCGCGCCATGACGCGCAGCCCCTGCCGCACCAGCGCGCGGTTCACGCCGATCAAGGGCGCCACATCCGCCACAGTGGCCAGCGCCACCAGATCCAGCAGCGCCATCAGGTCGGGGCCTTGCCGCCCGGCCTCGCGCAGCTGGCGGTTCGCCTCGACCAGCATCAGAAACACCACGGCCGCGGCACAGAGATGCGCCAGATCGCCGCTCTCGTCCTGCCGGTTGGGGTTGACGACGGCCAGCGCCGCAGGCAGCGTCTCGCCGCCCAGATGGTGATCCAGCACCACGACATCCGCGCCCGCTGCCGCAGCAACTGGCTCGTGGGACAGGGTGCCACAATCGACACAGAGGATCAGATCGTGATCGCGCGCCAGCACCGCCATGGCGGGCGCGTTCGGCCCATAGCCCTCGTCGATGCGGTCGGGCACATAGAGCGTGGCGCGCAGCCCCATCTCGCGCAGCCACAGGATCAGCAGCGCCGCCGAACTGCCGCCATCCACATCATAATCGGCAAAAATCGCGATCCTCTGCCGCGCAGCGACAGCCGCCACGAATCGCGCCGCCGCCTTTTCCATATCGCGCAGGGACCGCGGGTCGGGCAGCAGGTCGCGCAACTGCGGCTCCAGAAACCCTGCCGCCTCGGCCGCCGTCACGCCCCGCCGCGCCAGAACCAGCGCCAGCGCATCGGGCAGGCCGGTGCCCTGCACGATCGCCTCGGCTTGCCGCGCCACTTCCGGGTCCGGTCCGACCCAGCGGCGGCCCCCCAATGACAGATCGACGCCCAGAAAGCTCATGCCGCACCCGTTTCTTCTTGCCCCAAATATCCTGGGGGGGCGGACGGCCATGGGGCGTCCGGGGGGGCAAGCCCCCCCATGATCCGGGGATGCGTGCTCACACCGTCTCGATCCTCAGGGCGACCGGCGCATCCGTGACCACATCGGTGCCGGCAATCGCCACCAGCGCCTCGTCCAGCGCGCTGCGGGTGGTCTTGTGCGTCACGATCAGCACGGGAGCCTTGTCATCCACATGGTCATACTGGCGCATCCGGTGGATCGACACCCCGGCATTGCCCAGAATCGCCGCCACCTTGGCCAGAGCGCCGGGTTTGTCGCGCAGGGTCATGCGCAGGTAATAGGGCGCCGCGAGTGCCGCACGCGCGGCGCGCGCGGTGCGCAGCATGGATGCGGGCTGTCCGAAGGTCGGCAGCCGCAGCCCGCGCGCGATGTCGATCACATCCGACATCACCGCGCTGGCGGTCGGGCCTTCGCCCGCGCCGGGCCCGCGCAGCACGATCTGCCCCACCGCGTCGCCCTCGATGACGATCATGTTGGTGCCGCCGTCAAGCTGCCCCAGCGGCGACGTATCGGGCACGAGGCAGGGCGACATGCGCTGTTCCAGCCCGCGCCCGGTCATCTGCGCCACGCCCAGCAGCTTGATGCGATAGCCCATGTCGGCGGCCTGGCGAATATCCTCAAGGCTGACGCGCTGGATGCCCTCCAGTTCGATCCCGTCGAAATCCACCTGTGTGCCAAAGGCGATCGACGACAGCAGCGCCAGCTTGTGGCCCGCGTCGATGCCGCCCACGTCCAGATTGGGGTCGGCCTCCAGATAGCCCAGCTTGTGCGCCTCCTCGAAGAGGGTGTTGTAACCCTGTCCGGTCGCCTCCATCCGGGTCAGGATATAGTTGCAGGTGCCATTCATCACGCCCATCACGCGGGTGATGCGATTGGCGGCCAGCCCTTCGGTCAGGGTCTTGATGACGGGGATGCCACCGGCCACTGCCGCCTCGTAGCGGATCACGGTGCCTGCGGCCTCGGCGGCCTCGGCCAGGGCCTGCCCGTGGATCGCGAGCATGGCCTTGTTGGCGGTCACGACATCCTTGCCAGCGGCTATCGCCGCCTCGGTCGCGGCCTTGGCGGGGCCGTCCGAGCCGCCCATCAGTTCGACAAAGACATCCACATCATCGCGCGTGGCCAGCGTCACCGGATCATCTTCCCAGGCGAACCCCTTGAGAGAGACGCCGCGATCCTTGTCGCGCGTGCGCGCCGAGATGGCCGAGATCGTGATCTTGCGCCCGGTGCGCGCGGCCAGAAGATCGGCCTGCTGCTTGATGATCTTGACGACGCCGATGCCGACGGTGCCCAGTCCGGCAATACCTAGGCGCAGGGGTTGGGTCATCGGGGCCTCCGTGGGTGGAATGAATTGCGGTGATCAGCCGCGATGTATCGGGTTCGGATCATCCTTGCAACGGCAGGGCGCGGCTTTTGCGCGGCAGGGGCGATCCCGCGCGCTCAGGGCTGGTCGGCGCGCACGCCTGATTGCATCCGGTCGCGGGTCTGATTGTCCAGTTCCGTCGCGCGCAGGGCCTCGGCCCGGCGGTCCAGGGCCGTGACGCGGTCCTCCAGGCTGGTCTGGGTGTCGGGCGCAATCGCCACATCCTGCGTGCCCTCCAGCAGGCGCTCTGCCGGGACAAGCGCGGGATAGCCGCCGGCTTGATCCGCCTCGCTCAGGCGGCCCGTCATGTCGGGGAAATCCGTGCATCCCGCCACCGACAGGGCCAGCGTCACCCCGGCGATTACGGCAAGCCTGCGTCCGGGGGAGGGCAGGCGCAACGACGCGCAGGAGACGGCAGATGCGGACATGGCAGATGCGGACATGGCAGGGGCCCTTTCCAAAGCCTGCCCTGTCATGCCCCAGCGCGGCTGGTTGCGCAAGCCGGGCCATGCGCGCCCTCGGTCTGTGCGCGCGGGTGCGCGTCCTCGGTCAATGCGCGCCGGTGCGCGTCCTCGGCCAATGCGCGCGGGCGCGCGCGGTGCCGTGCAGGCCGGGCTTTGATCTGAACGGATGTTCAGTTATGACAGGCTCCATGGCACGCACAGCAGGCTCTCATTCCGACATCACCGGCCCGCGCGTCGCGCAGGCGGCGCTGCGCCTGTTCGCGCAGCATGGCTATGCCGCCGTCTCGATGCGCCAGATCGCGGCCGAGGTCGGGGTGCAGGCGGGGGCGCTCTACAACTACACGCCTGACAAGCAAAGCCTGCTGTTTGACCTGATGCGTGGCCATATGGACGAGCTTCTGGCGGCGCGGGCGGCCCTGCCGTTGCCCGCAGGTCCGCTGGCGCGGCTGGAGGATTTCACCCGCTTCCACATCCGCTTCCATCTGGAACGTCCCGATGCCGTCTTCGTCTCCTATATGGAGCTGCGCAATCTGACGCCTGCGAATTTCGCGGTGATCGAAGGGCTGCGCCGCCGCTATGAGGACGAGCTGGAGGCCATCCTGCGCGCCGGCGTGGCGGCGGGGATCTGCGCTGTGACTGATACCAAGATCACCACGCTGGCCGTGATCGCCATGCTGACGGGGGTGACGACATGGTATCGCGCGGCAGGGCGGCTGAGCGTGCCGCAGGTCGAGACGATCTATTGGGACATGGTGCGCCGGGCGGTCGCGGCCTGAGGGCGTGATACGCCCTCGCATCGGCGGCCATTCCGCGCTAGGACGGGGCCGGACAGACCCCCCCTCAGGATGGCGGACAGATGCAGGACATGAACAAAGCAGAGGTGCTGGCCACCGTCTCGGCCTCGGCCCCGCGCCGGATGATGGGCATTGTGGTTCTGGCCGCGCTGGGCGGTCTGCTGATCTATGCCGGGCTGGCCCAGCCACCTGCGACACTGGGCTGGCAGTTGTTCCTGCTGGGGGCGGGCGTCATCACGCTCTATCTGACGGAACGGATGCGCCGTGCCAGTGTGGTGACGCTGGAGCTGACCCGCACGGGGCTGCGCGATAGCGAAGGGCAGGTGCTGGCCACCCTTGACCAGATCGAGACGGTGAACCGGGGTGTCTTTGCGTTCAAACCTTCGAACGGCTTTGTCCTGACCACGCGCGACGCGCAGCCACGGAACTGGAACCCCGGCCTGTGGTGGCGCGTGGGGCGGCGTGTCGGGGTCGGCGGCGTGACCCCCGCCGCCCAGACCAAATTCATGGCCGAAACGATCCAGACCCTGCTGGACGAACGGCGCCAGAACCGGGGCTGAAAAGCCCCTCTCCGGTTCGCTCAGGTTTCGTGACGGATCAGGCTTCGAATTTCACCTGCGGCGCAAAGCGCGGGCGGGTGAAGACGAAGTTGTAGAGATCCTGCCGGTCGATGCCCACGTTGAAGGGCGGCGAATAGTCCGACCATGTCTCGACAAGGATCAGTCGCTCGTTATTGGGCACCACCGGCAGCTTGTTCTGCATTGCCACAAGATCGGCATTCGTCAGCACCGGCACACCGCCGCGCTGGTCCGACCAGTCGCGGTAATATTTGTTCTGCGCGGCGTTGTAATAGATCACCGTCACCCGCATCCGGGGCGGCGTGGCGGTGCGCGCCAGCTCGTCGAACAGGCGCACCGCGCCATCCAGATAGGCCGCGTTGATCGGGTCCACCTCGCGCGAGATCATGTCGCCGATGGTGAAAGCCGCCTTCACGTTCAGACTGCTCTGCCGATAGGCGTCAAAGAAGACCAGCATCGACAGCATGGCCCAGAACAGCATCGGGAACATCACCACCGCTTCGACGGTCAGTGACCCCCGCCCGTCGCGGGCGAAATCGCGCAGGCGGGTCTGCAATCTGCGGATCAACAGGCGTGTCATATCGGCTCCTGCACGAAAGCGGTCGCGGTGACCATGGCGGTGTATCCGGTCGCGCTATTGGCCTTGAGATCGCGGCCAAGACCGGACAGGGGGAAGATCGGTTCGAACATGGCGCAGATGCGCAGCAGCATCATCTCGTTCGACATGCCGTTGGTGAAGGTGCGCACAGGCTGCACCTCTTCGGCGTGGTTGACGCAGTCGTAATCGGCAGGCGGCGGCGTCCAGGCGCGCAGGTCCATGCGGATCATCTCGATCTTCACATTGTCCTGACAGTCGGGAATGACCGGCGCCCGCTCGCAGATGGCGTCGCGGATGTCGTCATATTGCGGGGCGTTGCCGGTGCCCAGACGGATGTCGCGCACCGTCATGTCCACTGCCCGGTCCAGCATGGTGTGGCGGATCGTGATGAAGCCCACTTCGACGGCCGAGACGAGCAGAAAGACGAACATCGGAAAGAGGATGACGAACTCGATCGTGGCATTGCCATCCTCGCGGCCCATGCGGCGGCGCAGACGGCGGCCCAGCGGCCAGACCCAGCCGCGGCGGCGGGGCGCTTGATCAGACAGGGACCGGGTCATTGCGTCAGCCTCAGCTTGCGGATCGAGGTGGCGATGGAGGCGAAGGCGCTGCTGATTTCCAGACCGTCCACGTCAAAGGCGTGGTTGGAGGAACTGGCGCAGTTGCGCAGCAGGTTGCGGCCGGCGGTCGGCGCTTCAAACGCGACCGTGTAGATGACCACACCTTCGGTCTTCATCTTCGAACACAGGCTCAGCAGGCGGTTGTTCATCATCGACACCTCATGCGGGCCGGAACCGATCACGGTGCCTTCTCTGGTTCGGATCGTGTCCACCCAGTAGGAGACAGAGCCCCCCAGCGCACGGCGATAGAGGTGATGCGCCACCCAGGCCACCCGCGCCCGTTGCCAGACTTCCGGCCAGGTCAGTTGCACGGCGGTGCCCATATTGGTCGCACTGGATGCGCCCTCGGGCCGGTTCTGCCAGCTGTTGTTGGAGGGCCAGTAGAACTTGTTGCTGCCCGAGACCTCATGCCGGATCGACAGACGCCCGTTGCTGCTATTGCGCCAGACAGGCGAGGGGCCGGCGCGGAAGCCGTCATTGACATATTCGTTGGGCCAATGCTCCCCGTCGGTCATCAGCACCAGCACTTTCAGAACCTCGGGATCGTCATAGGCCAGCGGACGACCGGCGAAGGGGGCATTCACCACGCCCTCGCTGACCAGTTGAGTGACCACGCTGCGCGCGCTCGGGTCCAGCAGGGCGGCGCCCCAGCGCATCCCTGCGTCGATCGAGGTGGCGCCAACGGGTTGCAGTGCCGTGATGAAGCCCTTGAGCGCGGTCACGTTGTTGTTGTGCACCCGGATGCGGTTCGCCGGGTTCGGATCGCACCAGCGGTTCGTGGACGAGGGCGTCATGTTCGTCGTGCTGTAGCTGCTGGAGGTGTTCGAGCTGTTGTAGGTATCCGCGAACACATGCTGCGACATCGGCAGCGTGGGCGACAGCGCGGCAGAGTTATAGACCGAGGACGGCAGATCCACGCAATAGGTGTTCGTGTGCCGGTCCGTGATGTTGTATTTGTCGATCAGATCGGGGCCGACATTGACCTGCCCGTTATAGGGCACGATCGACAACGAGACTTTGTTGGCCGCGCTGTTGTCAAAGATCGCGTCGATGAAATCGTGCCCGGCGCTGCGCAGGTTGACGATGCGGTTGTTGCTGGCCATCGAGCCGGATACGTCCAGCACCAGCGAGATTTCCACCGCATCCACACGTTCTTCGGCAGCCCCGGCGGCAGGCGCGCTGAGCGTGTCCATGCCGAACATATGCACCAGCTGCGTGCTGACCGACTTGCGCGCCGTGGCACTGACCGAGCGATAGCCCAGGCCTTCGGTGACGGTCACGCCCGTGACCGATCCGCCCAGACCCGATTTCGTGAAATAGTCGTTGACCACAGCCTCGGGATCAAGGCTCTGGTCGATGTCGGCGGCTGCCAGAACCGCACGGTCCAGCGTGCTTTGCAGCTTGGCGCGTTCCATCTCGAAGCGCATCAGATCCACACCCAGCGCGCCCAGGAACAGGATGATCAGAAACATGAAAACCGAGAAAACCACAAGACTGCCATCCTCCGCCCGCCGGAAGCGACCAAGGCTCCAGCTTGCGGTGACGGGGGGTGTTGCCACGGGCCGCACAGTCTGCGGCCGGGGCAATGGAATCTTCCAGGAAGTGTCTGCCATCTGATGAACCACTTGACCTCGAATCAACCTGCCGGGATGAAAAAGGGGACAGGGCGCAGGAAATTCTGCTCTGGGTAATGAATGCCTAAAGACTATGGCTGAAATTTGGCCCCTCTGCAAAAATTTGCGTTCCTTTGCAGGTGGTTGGGGAATATATTCCTCAGTTTAACCATGATTGTTGCGGGCCGGGAAACAAGATGGCGGGGATCGGGCTTTATCCTGTCCATGTCCGGATGCCTGAAACCGGGCGCGCAGGCAGGTCCGCGTCCCGCAGCGGCAAGGCTCTGCGGGCGTCTGGCCTGTTCTGCACGGCAGGATTGATAAAAAGGTGCACAAAAACCGGGCAACTGGTAACGCTTGGGTCAGAGGTGGCCGTTACGTTATCGCAGGCGGGCCTCATGGCTGCGCAGGACAGAGGGAGAGAAGCCTATGACCGAACCCAAGGAAACCAGCTTCCGCGAAAGCGTCGATCTGATGTTCAACCGCGCTGTGGCGCTGATGGACCTGCCGCCGGGGCTTGAGGAAAAGATCCGCGTCTGTAACTCAACCTATACGGTGCGTTTCGGCGTGCGTCTGCGCGGTCAGATACACACCTTCACCGGGTATCGCTCCGTGCATTCCGAGCATATGGAGCCGGTCAAGGGGGGCATCCGCTATGCCATGGGCGTCAATCAGGACGAGGTTGAGGCGCTGGCCGCGCTCATGACCTATAAATGCGCCTTGGTCGAGGCGCCCTTTGGCGGCTCCAAGGGCGGTTTGCGGATCGACCCGCGCGACTATGACGAACATGAGCTGGAACTGATCACCCGCCGCTTCGCCTATGAGCTGATCAAGCGCGACCTGATCGACCCCGCGCAGAACGTGCCCGCCCCCGACATGGGCACGGGTGAGCGTGAGATGGCCTGGATCGCCGATCAATATGCGCGCATGAACACCACCGACATCAACGCGCGCGCCTGCGTGACCGGCAAACCCTTGAACGCGGGCGGCATCGCCGGCCGGGTCGAGGCGACGGGCCGGGGTGTGCAATATGCGCTGCGCGAATTCTTCCGCCACCCGGAGGATATGGCGATTGCCGGGCTGACCGGGGATCTGGACGGCAAGCGGGTCATCGTGCAGGGGCTGGGCAATGTCGGCTATCACGCGGCCAGCTTCCTGCGGGACGAGGATGGGTGCAAGATCATCGGCATCATCGAACGCGACGGCGCGCTGGTGGACGCGCGTGGCCTGGATGTGAACGCGGTCCGCGACTGGATCGCCAAGCACAAGGGCGTCAAGGGGTTCCCCGGCGCCGATTACGTCGAAAACGGCGCCACGGTGCTGGAGGAGGCGTGCGACATCCTGATCCCCGCCGCGCTGGAAGGCGTGATCCATCGCGGCAATGCCGCAAGGATCAAGGCGCCACTGATCATCGAGGCGGCGAATGGTCCGATCACCGCAGGGGCCGACGACATCCTGCGCGACAAGGGTGTGGTCATCATCCCCGACATGTATGCCAATGCCGGCGGGGTGACGGTGTCCTATTTCGAATGGGTCAAGAACCTCAGCCATATCCGTTTCGGCCGGATGCAGCGCCGGGCCGAGGAGGCGCGCACCGCGATGTTGATCAATGAGCTGGAACGGCTCAGCGCCGATCGCGGGCTGGGCTGGACCCTTTCGCCCGGGTTCAAGGAGCAATATCTGCGCGGCTCGGACGAGCTGGAACTGGTGCGCTCAGGCCTCGATGACACGATGCGCACGGCCTATCAGTCGATGCGCGCGGTCTGGCACGCGCGCGAGGATGTCAAGGATCTGCGCACGGCGGCGTATATCGTGTCCATCGGCAAGGTGGCGGCCAGCTACCGCGCCAAGGGGATCTGACGGCACAGGGCCATCCTCGGCCCCTGCGGGCCTCGTCCGCCGCCGCGACGAGGCCCGCAGGGGCCGAGAAGCGCCGCCCGCGCCATTCGTGCCGGATGCGACGCATCCTGTCGTAAACGGGCAAGGCTTTTGCTTTTGGCTGTTGAAAACTCCGGCCTGACCCGGTTCACTGACCGGACAGACAGGGGACAGGGATCATGCGCTTTTCGGGCCTTCGGGTGCTGGCAGAGGGGCTGACGGGCAATCGCGGCTGGACGCCGCATTGGCGCGACCCTGCGCCGAAAGCCGACTATGACATGATCATCATCGGCGGCGGCGGGCATGGCCTGTCCACCGCCTATTACCTGGCGCGCGAACATGGGCTGACCAATATCGCCGTGCTGGAAAAGGGCTATCTCGGCAGCGGCAATATCGGGCGCAACACCACCATCGTGCGCGCCAATTACTTTCTGCCCGGCAATTCCGAATTCTACTCCCATTCCCTCAAACTGTGGGAAGGGTTGGAGGCTGATCTCAACTATAACGTGATGCATTCGCAGCGCGGGCTGATCAACCTGTTCCATTCCGACGGCCAGCGTGACGCCTTTGCCCGGCGCGGCAATGCGATGATCAATCAGGGCGATGATGCCGTGCTGCTGGACCGTGACGGGGTGCGCAAACTGCTGCCCTACCTCGATTTCGACAACACGCGCTTTCCGATCTATGGCGGGCTGCTGCATCCGCGCGGCGGCACCGCGCGCCATGATGCCGTCGCCTGGGGCTATGCGCGCGGGGCGGATCGTCGCGGCGTGGATCTGATCCAGAACTGCGAAGTCACCGGAATCGACATCGAAAACGGCGCGGTCAAGGGCGTGCAGACCACGCGGGGCGCAATCCGCGCGACAAAGGTGGGGATTGTCGTCGCTGGCCGCTCGGGTCAGGTGGCCGCCATGGCGGGGATGCGCCTGCCGATCGAGAGCCATGTCCTGCAAGCCTTCGTGACCGAAGGGCTGAAGCCCGTGATCGACCATGTCATCAGCTTCGGCATGGGCCATTTCTATATCAGCCAGTCCGACAAGGGCGGGCTGGTCTTCGGCGGTGATCTGGATTTCTACGCCTCCTATGCCAGCCGGGGTAATCTGCCGATGGTTGAGCATGTGATGGAAGCGGGCATGACCCTGATGCCGATGATCGGCAAGGCGCGTGTGCTGCGCTCCTGGGGGGGGATCATGGACATGACCCCTGATGGCAGCCCGATCATCGACAAGACGCCGATTGACGGGCTCTATCTCAATTGCGGCTGGTGCTATGGCGGGTTCAAGGCGGTGCCGGGTTCGGGCTTCTCTTTCGCGCATCTGATGGCCACGGATACCCATCACGCCCCCGCCGCCCGGTTCCGGCTGGACCGTTTCCGCACCGGGCGCGGGCTGATGGACGAGGAAGGCACGGGATCGCAGCACAACCTGCACTGATCCCGCGCCGCAACAGCAAGGACCGGGGCCACGCCCGGCAAGAACGGATGACGACATGAGGATCACCTGCCCGATCTGCGGCGAAAGGGACCGGCGCGAATTCTATTATCAGGGCGATGCCGTGGCCCTGCGCCGCCCTGACCCCGATGACACGCCCGAGGACTGGGACGCCTATCTGCATCTGCGCGACAATCCCGCCGGGGTGACGCGCGACCTGTGGTATCACGAGATGGGCTGCGGCGCCTGGCTGGTCGTCACCCGCAACACCGTCACGCATGAGGTGCTGGGCGCGGTGCTGGCCTCGGACGCGGCCAGGGGTGCCGCATGAGGCTGGCGCGCGGCGGGCAGATCGACCGGGGGCAGCGGATCGCTTTCCGCTTTGACGGGCATCGTTACGAGGGGTTTGCGGGGGATACGCTGGCCTCGGCGCTTTTGGCCAATGACATTCGCCTTGTCGGGCGGTCCTTCAAATATCACCGCCCGCGCGGCATCCTGACCGCCGGGTCGGAAGAGCCGAACGCGCTGGTCACGCTGGGGCAGGGGGCCGCGCAAGAGCCGAACCTGCGCGCCACGACCCTTGAACTGGCCGAGGGGCTTGCGGCGCGCAGCCAGAATGCCTGGCCTTCGCTGGGTCTGGACCTGCTGGCGATCAATGATCTGGCCGCACCGTTCCTGTCGGCGGGGTTCTATTACAAGACCTTCATGTGGCCGCGCGCCCTGTGGGAGAAGCTCTACGAGCCGCTGATCCGGCGCGCGGCGGGGCTTGGCGCCCTCTCGGGCCGGGCCAATGCCGACCGTTACGCCCGCGCCTTTGCCCATTGCGACGTGCTGGTGATCGGGGCGGGGCCTGCGGGTCTGATGGCCGCCTTGACCGCCGCCCGCGCCGGGGCCGATGTGATCCTGTGCGACGAGGATCTGCGCACCGGGGGCCGCCTGAATGCGGAAGCGCTTGAGCTGGATGGACAGCCCGGCGCGGACTGGGCGGCTGGCGTGACCAAAGACCTTGCCGCGATGCCGAATGTGCGGGTCATGACACGCACCACCGTCACCGGAGCCTATGACCAAGGCACCTACGGCGCGCTGGAGCGTGCCAGCCCGGCCGAGGCCGCGCGACCCGGTGCTGCACAGGAAACCTTCTGGAACATCGTCGCCCGCCGCGCCATCCTGGCCGCAGGCGCGCTGGAACGCCCCGTCGCCTTTCGCGACAATGACCGTCCCGGCGTGATGATGGCGGGGGCCGTGCGCGCCTATGTGAACCGCTGGGCGGTGACACCGGGTCAGGCAGTCACCGTCTTTGGCAACAATGACGACGCGCATCGCACCGCAGCCGATCTGCTGGCGGCTGGGGTGCATGTCACCGCCCTGATCGACAGCCGCCCCGATGCCACGACGGCCCTTGATGTCCCCTTCTACAAGGGCGCGCAGGTCTGCGCTGCGCATGGCCGCAAACGGCTTGAGGCGGTGAGCATCGCCACCACCTCCGGAATCGACAAGCTGCGGACCGATTGTCTGGCCATGTCCGGCGGCTGGAACCCGACCGTGCATCTGACCTGCCATATGAACGGGCGGCCCATGTGGAACCCGGCGTTGGCCAGTTTCACCCCCACCCCCGGCGCCATTCCGGGCCTGACCGCTGCGGGGGCCTGCAATGGCACCATGTCCACCCATGGCTGCCTGACCGAGGGGGCGCGCGTCGCCGCCGAGGTGCTTGTCGATCTGGGATTCAAACCCGCCGACACCACCATCCCGCAGGCCGAGGATGCGCCCTATCGCATCACGCCCCTCTGGACGGTGCCGGGCAAGGGGCGGGCCTGGCTGGATTTCCAGAATGATGTGACGGTCAAGGATATCAAGCAGGCGGCACAGGAAAACTTCCGCTCGGTCGAGCACATGAAACGCTATACCACGCAAGGCATGGCGACGGATCAGGGCAAGAATTCCAACGTCGCCGCCCTGGCCGTTCTGGCCGATGCCACCGGGCGCGGTATCCCCGAGACGGGCACGACGACCTTTCGCCCGCCCTATGCCCCCGTGACCATCGCGGCCATGGGCGCAGGCGGGCAGGGCGCGGGCTTTGCGCCGCAACGCTTCACTACCTCGCACCGCGCCAGCATCGCCGCAGGTGCCCCGATGATCGAGGCGGGGCTGTGGTATCGCCCCAGCTATTTCCCGAAACCCGGCGAGACGACATGGCGCCAATCCTGCGACCGCGAGGTGATGATGGTGCGCAATGCGGTGGGCATCTGCGATGTCTCGACCCTTGGCAAGATCGACATCAAGGGGCCGGGGGCGGCGCAACTGCTCGACTTCGTCTATACCAATACCTTCTCGACCCTTCCTGTCGGCCGTGTGCGCTATGGTCTGATGCTGCGCGAGGATGGGCATGTCATGGATGACGGCACCACCGCACGGCTGGGGCCGGATCATTTCCTGATGACCACCACCACCGCCGCCGCAGGGCAGGTGATGCGCCATCTGGATTTCGTGCATCAAGGATTGCGCCCCGATCTGGATGTCAGCATCTGCTCCGTCACCGAACACTGGGCGCAATGCGCCGTGGCGGGGCCAAAGTCGCGCGATCTGCTCAATGCCATTCTTGATGCGCCCATCGACGATGCGACATTCCCCTTCATGGCCTGTGGTCCGGTCATGGTGCAGGGGGTCGCGGGGCGGTTGTTCCGCATCTCCTTCTCGGGCGAGCAGGCCTATGAAATCGCCGTGCCTGCGCGCTATGGCGAAAGCCTGTTCAAACTGCTGGTGGGTCTGGCGGAAACCATGGGGGGCGGCGCTTACGGGCTTGAGGCGCTGAATGTGCTCAGGATCGAGAAGGGTTTCATCACCCATGCCGAGATTCATGGCCGCACCACCGCTTTCGACATCGGGATGGAGCGGATGATGTCCGCGAAAAAGGATTTCATCGGCAAGGCCGCCGCCGCCCGTCCCGGTCTGGTCGATCCCGACCGCGAACAACTGGTGGGGTTGAAACCCGTGGGGGCCGTGAAACAACTGACCGCTGGTGCGCATCTGTTCGACCGCGCCGCCGAGGCGACGCGCGAGAATGATCAGGGTTATGTCACCTCGGTCGGCTTCTCGCCGACGCTTGACACCTTCCTTGGTCTGGCCTTCCTCAAGCAGGGCCGCGCAAGGCATGGCGAGGTTGTCCGCATGGTCGATCACCTGCGCGGGATCGAGGCGCTGTGCGAAGTCTGCGATCCGGTTTTCTTCGACAAGGATGGAGGGCGCGCCCGTGGCTGAACCTGCCAAGACACCCGCGTTGACCCTGACGCCGACCACCCCCTGCGGCGCGATGCTGCCGCTGCGGATCGGAACCCTGACCCTGTCCGAGGTTGACCCCGGCCACCTGACCGCCATGGCCCCGCGACAGGGCGGGGCGCTGGGCGCGGCACTCAGCGCGGCGCATGGGCTGGACCTGCCCGGACCGGGGCGGGCCACTGGCACCGATGCCGCCCGCGCGATCTGGTTCGGCCGCGCCCATGTCCTGCTGATGGGGCCCGCGCCCGATCCGTCGCTGGCCGCTCAGGCGGCGCTGACCGACATCAGCGATGGCTGGGCCGTGGTCCGGCTGGAGGGCGCGGGGGCTGCTGCCGTGCTGGCCCGTCTGACCCCGATCGACCTGCGCCCCACCGTGTTCCCGCCCGGCCAGACCGCGCGGACCGAGGTGTTTCACATGCAGGCCGCGATCACGCGGCTGGCGGATGATGCATTTCTGATCATGGTGTTCCGGTCCATGTCACAGACGCTTGTGCATGACCTCAGGACAGCGATGGAAGGGGTTGCAGCCCGCGCCGGGGACTGACATTTTAAGAGCAGCCAATTGTGATCCGAAGGTTGTCACCCATGATGCGCCCCGCCCTGATGCGTCCCCTGTCCCTTGTCGCCGCTGGCCTGATGGCCTTGGCCGGGACCAGCGCGATTGCCGAAACCGATGCCGAACGCGCTGCCCGTTGCGCGGGACAGGCGCAGATCGTGGCGCGCGCCGTGGATCTGCGGGCGGGCGGCAGCGACGCTGCGGGAACCACCTCGCAGCTTGAGGCAAGCGACAGCGGGATCGACCCGAAATACGCGCCCTCCGTCTCGGTTCTGGTGGGCTGGATCTATACCCTGCCGCCCGAGCAGATGACCGCCGAGGTCGCCACCGCCTTCGAGACACAGTGCCTGGGCTACAAGCCCTGACCTGACAGTCTGATCCGGCGCAGGGCGGGTTTTCCACAGATGATCGCGTGACCGGCCATGGCAAAGCCGGGGACCAGCGCCTATAGTCAGTGCCATGAGTCTGCCACCCGGTTTCCTTGACGAATTGCGCACCCGCGTCAGCCTGTCTCAGGTTGTCGGGCGCAAGGTCATGTGGGACATGCGCAAATCCAATCAGGGCAAGGGCGACATGTGGGCGCCTTGCCCCTTCCATCAGGAAAAAAGCGCGTCTTTCCATGTGGATGACCGCAAAGGCTATTACTATCTGTCTCTTAT
>JAMWZG010000699.1 GCA_024304855.1 Paracoccaceae bacterium | reverse complement strand
CCTGTCCGACGTGGTCGGCGTGGTCGATGCCGACACGTTCGAGCGTCCGATCTATGCTGGCAACGCGATCCAGACCGTCAAATCCACCGACAGCGTCAAGGTGATGACCATCCGCACCTCGACCTTCGATCTGGCCCCGATGGGCGGCTCCGCCCCGGTGGAAGCCATCGCGACAGGCGACAATCCCGGCCTGTCCGAATGGGTTGAAGACAAGGTGGCCGCATCCGACCGCCCCGAACTGACCAGCGCAGGCGTGGTCGTGTCCGGTGGGCGCGGTGTCGGCTCGGAAGCCGACTTCGCCCTGATCGAGAAGCTGGCAGACAAGCTGGGCGCCGCCGTCGGTGCATCCCGCGCGGCTGTGGACTCGGGCTATGCCCCCAACGACTGGCAGGTGGGCCAGACCGGCAAGGTCGTGGCGCCGGATCTCTATGTCGCCGTTGGCATCTCGGGCGCGATCCAGCACCTTGCCGGCATGAACCAGGGCCACGCCGCCACCTGGTACAACGCCCTCCTCAACGGCCGCCCGGGTTGCATTCAGCGCATCTTCCACGCGGTCCTTGCGTTCCATCACCTCGATCTCGGTCGCGCCGCCGACCCGGATCACGGCGATGCCTCCGGCAAGCCTGGCCAGCCGTTCCTGCAGCTTCTCCTTGTCGTAGTCCGCGGTGGTATCCTCGATCTGCGCCCGGATCTGGGTGATGCGGGCCG
>JAMWZG010000698.1 GCA_024304855.1 Paracoccaceae bacterium | reverse complement strand
GCGGGATCAGCTGCGAAAAGATCGCGGTTCGCCGCGCTTGCGAAGCGCCACTCCACCCCCTGATAGATCACAGTGAAATCGACTGATCCAAGGGCCGGGCCATTCTGGGCGTGATAAGCCACCACATCATAGCCGCCCACGGCAGCGCCGTCGGCTAGAAAATGCTCGTCTGCCGCATGGGCGAAGGGCGCGGCCATTGCGAGGATTAGACCAAGTGCAAGGCGGGATTTTGTGAAAATCGTCATGGGTGTCTCCTGTTGGGTTCAATGAGGCGATGTCTCTTGTCCTCACAGCTGTCCATTCGTTCAGGAGATGGAGACGTTTCGTCCGAGAAAACGCTTCAACGCAAGTGTGAACCTGTCGTGATCGCATGCAGCAACGTCACTTTCCCTGCGCGCGTGAACGTGTGGCAGTGCTCAATGCATTGCTCGAAAGCAGAATGTCCTACCGAAAAGCCACTGCCTGAAACGCACTTGCTACTCAGGAGTCGGTGGCTCCGGCAAACCCTGCGCAGTTCAAAAACAAGAGAGCTTGGTCTGTCGTTGCCTGTCCGACCTGAAACGGAGGCCGCGAGGCGCAGCGTTGGTCCGCTAGTCTTTGAGCTGGGCGTTGACTGTGCGATGGGTGATCTTCTCGCCCGTATGCGCGTCGATCAGGACCGGGGCAAGGCGCTTTACCCGGTAATGGTGTCGCTGATCGACTGGGCGAAT
>JAMWZG010000697.1 GCA_024304855.1 Paracoccaceae bacterium | reverse complement strand
AGGATGTGTATAAGAGACAGGCCACTGGCGGTTCTGACTGGCGACAGCCTGATCGTTCTGGCCTTCGAGGTGCTGGCCCGCGAGGCGCATCATCATCCGATGCGCTGTGCGGAACTGGTGCTGACGCTGGCGCGCCGCACCGGCATGCCGAATGGAATCTGTGCAGGGCAGGGTTGGGAAAGCGAGCCACAGATTGATCTGTCCGCCTATCACCAATCCAAGACAGGCGCATTGTTCATTGCCGCCACCCAGATGGGTGCGGTCGCCGCAGGGCAGGAGGCCGAGCCATGGTTCGAGCTGGGTGCCCGGATCGGCGAGGCGTTTCAGGTAGCTGATGACCTGCGGGATACACTCTATGATGCCGAAACACTGGGCAAGCCGGTGGGTCAGGATGATTTGCATGGGCGCCCCAATGCGGTGTCCGCTCTGGGTGTGGATGGCGCGATACGGCGGCTCAAGGATATTCTGGGTGGGGCCATCGCCTCGATCCCGTCCTGCCCCGGCGAGGCGCAACTGGCCGAGATGGTGCGAAAGCAGGCCGAACGTCTGACCCCCGTCGCCCCGGCCCGCAGCGCAAGGTGAACTCATGACCGATGCGGCCACAGGCCATGGTGCGGCGCGTCCCAAGGGGCCGCGTCTGACAGGGTGGTTCCATCGACTGATTGCGAAACCGTCATTCCAGAGTTGGGCAAGCCGCTTCCCCCTGACCCG
>JAMWZG010000696.1 GCA_024304855.1 Paracoccaceae bacterium | reverse complement strand
TCGGCGCGCCAATGCCCGGCCTCGCGTCCCCAAATCGCCCAAGCCAGTGACCCGCGACATTCTGGAAGCGCTGCTGGCCTCGTGCGACGACAGCCATCGCGGTATCCGCGACCGCGCCATGTTGATGTTGGCCTTTGCGTCCGGCGGCCGGCGGCGGTCGGAGGTTACGGCTCTGAACGTCGAAGATGTGGGACTCGAAGATTTCGCCGCCAAAGGTCTTGTCTGGCTGCGCCTGCTGGAGACCAAAACCACAAAAAAGGATCAGGCTCCGCGCCTGCCGATGAAGGGACGAGCCGCCCGTGCACTGGTGCATTGGCTGGACGTGACAAAGCTGACCAGTGGCCCGCTGTTTCGTCCCGTCTCCCTTTCCGACCGCCCCCTCCCCCGCCGCCTTGCCTCGGATGCGCTGCGGACGATCCTGCGACACCGGTTGGAGCTCGCTGGGATGCCGGCAGACTTTGCGACCCCGCACGGACTGAGGGCGGGCTTTCTGACACAAGCTGCACTCGACGGTGCCCCACTGGCCGCCGCGATGAAGCTGTCGCTGCACCGCTCTGCCGTGCAGGCCCAGAAGTACTATGCCGATGTCGAGATCAGCGCGAACCCGGCGACGGACCTTCTAGGTGACTGACTTTGCAGGAAAACGGTCGTTTACTAGCGATACATAAAACTGCAAAAAGACTGTTTTCATGCCCCTGATCGGTTATGCCCGC
>JAMWZG010000695.1 GCA_024304855.1 Paracoccaceae bacterium | reverse complement strand
GTTTGCTGAATTCACCGGCGCGCGGATCATGATTTTTCATGTCTCGACTCGCGAGGGCGCGCAGATCATCCGCGAGGCGCGCGCGCGCGGTGTCCGTGTCACGGCCGAAACCTGCCCTCACTATCTGTTCATGACAGTGGATATTCTGGAGCGCGAAAATCCCGCCCGGTTCATGTGTTCTCCGCCGCAGCGGACTGTTGATGATCAGATTGCCCTCTGGGACGCGATCGCGGATGGCACGATTACCTTGATCACTTCGGACCATGCGCCCTATCGCATGGACGAAACCGGCAAGTTCGCCAATGGTGCTGATGCGCCCTTCAATCGTATCGCGAACGGGATGCCCGGGCTTGAGACGCGCCTGCCCCTGATGTTCCATGCGATGGTGAACCAGAGGCGTATGTCGGTGGAAAGCTTCGTGGCCTTGACCGCGACTGCGCCAGCGCGTGCTTTCGGGCTGACGAACAAGGGGCAGATCGCGCTTGGTTTTGACGCGGATATTGCCCTTTGGGACATCAGGCGGTCGCATACTTATGGAGCAAATGATCTGCACGACAATGTGGGTTACAACCCGTTTGAGGGAACCGAGGTTCTGGGCATGCCCATCACAGTTCTGTCGCGCGGGAATGTCATCGTCAGGGATCGTGTCATCGAAGGCATGGCAGGGCGCGGCATATGGCAACCCATGTCAGCCACGTCCATGCAAAGCTGACATCC
>JAMWZG010000694.1 GCA_024304855.1 Paracoccaceae bacterium | reverse complement strand
GCATTGAGGATCAGGTCCGGCGCCTCGACCGTCAGCCGGGCGCGCAGCATCGAGACTTCAGTGAAATCGCAATCGTCAGCGCCGATGGCGTTGAGCTCGGCCCATCGCGGGGCAAGCCGCTGGAGCGCTCCGCCGAGCTGACCGTTCGCGCCGGTGATCAGAACCTTCATTCAAACACCGGCACGTTGGTAAGGCTGAGCCCGGCCATGTCCTTTTGCGAGATGATAGGCTCGAACCCCGCAACCGGCCATTCGATCGCCACCGCAGGATCATTCCAGGACAGGGTATGCTCGCTTTGCGGCGCATAGGGGGCGGTGCACTTGTAGAGAAAATCCGTATCGTCCTCGAGGGTCAGGAAGCCATGAGCGAACCCTTCGGGTACCCAGAACATCCGCTGATTGAGCGCGCTCAGTTCCACCCCTACCCACTTGCCGAAAGTCGGCGAAGACCAGCGCAGGTCCACTGCCACATCGAAAACTGCACCGCGGGTGACGCGCACGAGTTTCCCCTGAGGACCCGGGTTCTGGAAATGAAGGCCGCGCAGCACGCCCTTTTGCGAACGGCTGTGATTGTCCTGCACAAAGGTCAGATCGAGCCCGGCCTTGCGGAAGGCTTCGGCATTCCATGTCTCCATGAAGAAGCCGCGCTCGTCGCCGAAGACCGCAGGTTCGATTACCAGGGGGCCGGGAATGGCGGTCGGAACGATCTTCACGGCAAGG
>JAMWZG010000693.1 GCA_024304855.1 Paracoccaceae bacterium | reverse complement strand
CAGATACTGCCCAAGGCATGGGGAGCACCTCACGTTAAAGAGCGATCGTGTGACCTCCGACTTATGTGCCGGCGCTCTCTCGATTAAGCCCGCGGCTCGACGCAAGGTATTACACTAGACCTACACACTAACCTTCCTTTTGCCCAACCCGCCGAGCACGGCAGTCGCAAACGCGGAGTCTCGCTAAAGCTGGATAAAAGTTGGGGGCAACGTAAAAACACTTGGGGTAATGTCAGGCATAGCGCACCATCGGTTGGAAAGCCATTAACCCATCAGAGCTGATCACAACCTGTAGGTTTCCATGAGGTTGCCAGCCTTGCTCGATCAACTCATTAACCCTATCTTCTAGCTCTGCTCGATACGCAGTGCCTTCGACAGAGTTTCGATAAACGGCGCCAGCTACAGTATAGGCAGTTATGTTCATTCAGCTAATCTCCATACGGATGTTTATTCAGGACTTTAAAGGCGAGCGTCACTCGTATCTTAGATCTTCGTTTGACTGAAATATCCACTAGGAAATTAGTGGCCTCGTATCTTTGAGACTGATACACGTTCACTCTTAAGCGGCAATTTAATCGTAATCGTGGTTCCGATAGCTGGAATGCTTTCCAGCTTAATTTCTCCATCCATCAATTCAACCAGTCTTTTTACGATGGACATACCAAGGCCGGTGCCACCATGCGACCTAGCAATTTTTGGACCAGCTTGCTCAAACTCATCAAATA
>JAMWZG010000692.1:415-730 GCA_024304855.1 Paracoccaceae bacterium | reverse complement strand
CAGGACCTCGTTCTCGACGGTCGCGCCGTTCTCGATCCGGGCAACGGTCGGAACACCCTCGACGATACTGGCATTCAAACCCTGCGCGGCATATCCCGCCACCGCGATTGGCCCCTGTGCGACGGCATAGACTCCGCCATCCGCGCCCGCCAGTGGCGTGACGATCAGCGTACCGCCGCGCAGCGAGGAGGCATCCCCAAGCGAGGACACGACAACATCAATGGTCGAACCGCGACGCGCGAAAGGAGGCAGCATGGCCGTCACCATCACAGCAGCGGTGTTCTCGGTGCGCATCTGCTCGTTCGACAGATTGCC
>JAMWZG010000692.1:0-405 GCA_024304855.1 Paracoccaceae bacterium | reverse complement strand
GCTCGGGATGTGTATAAGAGACAGCCTTCGAAGAACGCGATGTCCTTGATCCGCACATCCGCCAGCGCGGGCGAATGACCAGCCTCCAGCAATATGACGGCAGCCGCGATCATGGCGAGAAACCTGCTTGAACGGCGCGAACGAAAGAACATGGCGGCCTCCCTCCTCGGCGGCCCGTCAGATGGGCCTTGCTTGTAGTAGAATAGATAAATTAAAGATTATTCAAGTATTGAATTAAACTATACTTGTGTATCTGGTGAATAATTGCAAATATGTTCATGTCTATCAATACCGGAGCAGGCGTTTGCTTATGCCTGACACCCGGTCGGCAGCGAAGGGCATGCAAGATGCACATCTACCTTTACGAACCTCGCGATGACCGCGCCAAAGGCCTGGCCGCCGAAC
>JAMWZG010000691.1 GCA_024304855.1 Paracoccaceae bacterium | reverse complement strand
GCAACTGAGACATTTCGCGTTTGACCGTTCGTTCATCCACGAACCACATCCGCGCGATCTCTCGCTGCCCTACGGCCAACTCGTCGCGCTGCCAGTTGTAACGCGCCGTGATCAGCGTCATCAACCGCAAGACCCGCCGTTGCAGCGCCTTGTCTTGCGACAAGCCATAGACCCCCATCGCTGTCAGAAGGTCATACTTGCGCACGGCCGCAGACCGGCCGACGGGTTTGATCGAAACCATCGGGAAACCTCGCTCGTGAACCGGTCGTGCCGGAAACTGCCTCTGCCAGGATCTACGCCCTGGTTGTCATCGCTCTGGCTCAAGATTAGCGGAACCCGTCGCTTTTCGCCAGCTCTATCTGATTTGCGTCCGGTCCGTTGATTCTGTCAAGAAAAGACTTTTTCGGCTCTGTTTTCCTTCAATCCATGGATTGAGAAAAGGTAGATCTGGTAGTGGGGGACATGCTGTGTGTCCCCTAATACGTCGAAAATGTCCCTCATTCTGTAGGGTGGCGTCGGCAGCTGTCCCCCTAAGTGATGTGCCCTATGCTCCGTCACGGGCCGTTTCATCGAATCATCGCGGTCATTCCAAGCGTATTCACAGCGTGGCGCGGCTGGGGCCACGCGGATAGCATGAATTACCAAATCTGATGATATTCGCTTTTGCCTTTTTGGCAAATCCGGCGTAAATCGGAAAGTGACAACAATTAGCGTCCCCGCAGGGACCTGTCTCTTA
>JAMWZG010000690.1:373-738 GCA_024304855.1 Paracoccaceae bacterium | reverse complement strand
GATGCCAACAAGCGCGCCATCAACGGAAATGAACATCGCCGTTTTGCCGTCGGCGCGCAGGGTGTCAGCCTTCACGTCGGCCGCACCCGTGTCCAGCTCCATCTCTCTCATCATCGCGGCGTTGCCGAGCGCCACGGCGCGTCCGCCAACTCTGCCGCGCACCCCCTTGCCGGTGACAGCCTCGAAGTCGGTGGCCTCCTGACGCGGGGAGCCCTGTGCCTCGGCGCCCTCGACGATGGCTTCGGCCAGCGGATGTTCCGAGCCGCGCTCGAGCGCAGCAGCCAGCGACAGCAGCTCCATCTCGGTCAAATTCCCAAGCGCGACCGTATCCGTGAGCTTGGGCTTGCCCATGGTCAGGGTGCCGG
>JAMWZG010000690.1:0-363 GCA_024304855.1 Paracoccaceae bacterium | reverse complement strand
TTCTCGAGCGGCGCATCATATTCGGTGCCATCGGGCAGGATGCGCCGTGCCGTCTTGGGTGCGAGGTCCAGCAGCGCGCGGATCGCGTCGCCTGTGCGCTCTCGTGCGCGCAGTTCCAGTACCTGGCCCACGAAGACCAAAGTGACGATGACCACGGCCGCCTCGAAATAGGTGCCGACGCCGTGTCCCATCCGGTACTGTTCGGGGAAAATCCCGGGTAGGAAGGTGGCAACGATCGAATACAGGTAAGCCGCCGCCACGCCGAGGCTGATCAGCGTCCACATGTTGGGGCTGCGGTTCACGATCGAGTCCCAGCCGCGGCGGAAGAACGGCAAGGCGGCCCAGAGGATGATCGGTGTCGCG
>JAMWZG010000069.1:5794-13330 GCA_024304855.1 Paracoccaceae bacterium | reverse complement strand
GTCAGGGCCGCCAGATCGGTGCGCAATTCGGCCATGGTATCCTGCCGGCCCGCGCTGATTTCCTCGAGGATACGCAGAAGTTGCACATCCATCGACCGCAGGCGCATCCGGCTTTCGGCATCCAGCCCCTCGCCGCGTTCCTGCGTGGCCAGAGCCTGCGCCAGCCGCTCCTGCCCTTCGGCCAGACGCAGCAGCGCGGCGGTCAGTTCGGCTTGCTGACCGCCGCCTGCGCCCAATGTGTCGTTCAGGCCCGCCACGGCGTGACCCAGATGTTCCAGACGCATCTCGGTGGCCTGCCGCCCGGCCTCGGCCTGTTGCAGCAGGCGCTGCACCGCCTCCATCTGATCGGCCATGCCGGTGGCGATCTGGGCCATCATCGCCTGATCCGGCGCGCCCTCACCTTCGCCCGAGGAGAAGCCGAGGCGGGTGATCGAGCTGAGCCATTCCTCCAGCTCGCGGTAGAAGCGGTTCTGGCCGTGGCCGGCGAAGAGTTCGAGCAGGCCCACGACAAGCGAGCCCGCCAGACCCAGGAGCGATGAGCCGAAGGCGACGCCCATGCCCGAGAGTTGCGCATCCAGACCGTCCATCAGGCGGCCAAAGACGGCGACGCCCTCCTCCCCCTCCTGCGGGGCGAGGCTGCGGATGGTATCGACCAGCGCGGGCACGGTCGTGGCCAGACCGTAGAAGGTGCCCAGAAGGCCCAGGAAAATCAGAAGGTTGACGATGTAGCGCGTGATTTCGCGCGCCTCGTCGATGCGGGTGGCGACGGAATCGAGGATCGAGCGGGTCGAGCTGGCGCTGATCTGCATCCTTGCGCCGCGCGCGCGCAGCAGGGCCGCCAGCGGGGCCAGAAGCCGGGGTGCCACCTGCGCCTCGCCCCGGCCCTTGGTGAAATTTTCGATCCAGCGGACCGAGGTGATGAGCTGCCCCACTTGCAGGAAACAGGCCAGCACGCCGATCACGAAGACGAAGAGGATGAAACCGTTGAGATAGAGACTGGCCTCGAACACCGGCAGGATGCGCGGCAGGGCCAGCACCACCACAAAGGCGGCAAGCCCCAGCACGACCAGCATCGAGATGATCTGGCGCAGGGGTTGGGAAAATTGCGGCTCGGCCTCGCGGTCCGGGGTGTCCATGCGGACGGCTCCTGACACTGTTTATGGTTGCCCTGATCCTAGGCGCAGTTCAGCGATGTGCCAAGGGACTATCCTGTGAAAACCCGTGGCTGGCGGTCAGATTGCGCACGCGGGCATCCAGCCAGTCCAGATCGGGGTCGGTGATGCCCAATGTGACCAGATGGGCCACCGTATTGTGCAGGTAATCGGTGTTCGGCCCGCGCCCGCCGACGGCACGCGCGATGATCTGCGCCTGTTCTTCCAGCGGGAGGCCGCCGCAATATTGCACATGATCGGGGTCGATCACATAGGTGACGGCCTGCACCTGCGTGCCATCGGCCAGATCGACGGTCAGCAGCTTTTCGACATAGGCCGAGGAAATCAGCTCGCGCTCGCGCAGATAGGCCAGCACGGCATCGGCCTGATCCGGGGCGACGGCCAGCGCCAGCCCGTCACAGGCGGCACCGGGCGCGGCATCGAGCGCCAGCACCAACCCCGGCGCCTCGGGGGTGCCCCGGTGATGGACCGAGCGCATACAGAAGCTGCGGTGATAGTCCGGCAAGCGGGCCAGCACCGTGCGGCAGGCGTCAAAGCCGGGATCCCACAAGAGCGACCCATATCCGAAAACCCACATCATCGCGGCACTGGTCCTTCCATTTGCGCCCCTGTAAACACCACCTCAGCCAGAGTGAAAAGGGGGCCGCGCCGTGAAACGTCTGTTGATCCTGATCGTTGTGTCGGCGGCGCTATGGTCCGGCTACTGGCTTTACGGTGCCTCGGCCAGCAAGGCGGCCTTTGCCGGCTGGTTCGCAGAGCGGCGCGCCGCAGGCTGGGCGGCCGATTACAGCGCGCTGGAGGTGCAGGGTTTTCCCAACCGCTTCGACACGACCCTGACCGATCCGGCGCTGGCCGATCCGGGGACGGGCTGGGCCTGGGATGCGCCGTTCTTTCAACTGCTGGCGCTGTCCTACAAGCCCAACCATGTGATCGCGGTCTGGCCCGAGACGCAGCGCATCGCGACGCCGCAGGGCCGGTTTGCCATGACGCAGGCGCAGATGCAGGCCAGTGTCGTGCTCTGGCCCAGCACCGCGCTGGCGCTGGACCGGGTGCGGCTGGTCGCGGATACGGTGCAGGTGACGGCGGATGATGGCAGCACGACGGCGGCCAGTGCGCTGCGCATGGCGGCCGAGCGTCTGGGACCGGAGGGAGAGGCCGCGACCGGCGCGCCCGAGGCTGGTCCGACCCGCTACCGCATCGCCCTGTCGGCGGAGGGCTTTGCGCCGGACAGCGCCTTGCGCCAGCGGATCGACCCCAGCGACGGGCTGCCGCGCACGCTGGATGCGCTGCGCGCCGATGTGACGCTGGGCTTTGACCGGCCCTGGGACCGGCGCAGCCTGGAGGAGGCGCGGCCACAGCCGCAATCGCTGTCGCTGCGGCTGGCCGAGGCGCGTTGGGGCGAGCTGGAACTGCTGGCGGCGGGCGATCTGGAGATTGACGCGGCGGGCGAGGCGACGGGCCGGATCACCGTCAAGGCGCAGAACTGGCGCGAGATCCTGCGCCTGGCCCGCGCCTCGGGCGAGGTGCCCGAGGGTCTGGCCGAGACGCTGGAACAGGGGCTGTCGCTGCTGGCGGGGCGCAATGACGGGATCGACATCCCGCTGGATTTCCGGCGCGGGTCGATCTGGATCGGCCCGCTGCCGCTGATGGACAGCCCGGTGTTCCGCCTGCGCTGAGGGCGTTGCATCACGGGCCTCTGCGGACCCTGACGGGCCCTTATCGGCAATAGGCCCCGTTGCGATGGCGGGCCGTGTCGAAGTGGAAGTGATCCTGGTGGAAGCGGTCGGCCTCGGGCCCCAGCACGGTGCCGAAGGTGCCACAGGCCGCGCGGTGCATCTCGCGCAGTGCGCGACCGTTGCGGCCTGCGCCCCAGTCGCGCAGCACCGTCACCTCGGTGCCATCGCGCAGCGTATAGCCGGACACGTCGATGGCCTTGCCCCGGCCATGTTCGGAAATCCGCGCGCCACGCTGGTGGTTGCGGGTGCGGCAGGCATAGCTGGCGGCGACGCGGATCGTCTCGACCCCGCCGCCCTTGTTGCCGACAGCAGGCAACATGCCCCGGCCCACCCAAGTCTTGAAGGCGCGCGCGGTCTGGCAATCGACCACCGCGCCGGTGCTGAGCTGGATTCTGTTCACCTCGTGCACGCGCACCGCGTTGTCGATGCCGCAGCCGGTGATGCTGCCCGGCACCTCGCCCACCACTTCGCCGCGCAGGGCGGGATCGCCGCAGATCATCGGATAGCCGCTGGTCGAGGCGGCCTCGCGCACGGGGCCACGCTCGTAGCGGACACTACAGGCGCTGGCGCTGAGCATCAGGGCCATGAGCGCGAGCGGGAGAACGGCCACGCGCCGGCGCATCAGCGCACCGCCTTGACGCGGCCGAAATCCGGAGCGTCGGTATCCTGACCCGCCTCGATGATGCCGCGCCGGATCGCGCGGGTGCGGGTGAAATAGGCGTGCAGGTGGTCGCCATCGCCGGTGCGGATCGCGCGTTGCAGGGCGAACAGCTCCTCGGTGAAACGGCCAAGGATTTCCAGTGTCGCATCCTTGTTGGTCAGGAAGACATCGCGCCACATGGTCGGATCGCTGGCGGCAATCCGGGTGAAGTCGCGGAAACCGGCGGCGGAATATTTGATCACCTCGCTATCGGTGACGCGGCGCAGGTCATCGGCCACGCCCACCATCGTATAGGCAATCAGATGCGGCGCGTGGCTGGTGACGGCCAGCACCAGATCGTGATGATCCGCCTCCATCGTATCGACATTGGCCCCCATCCCGGACCACAGCCGCGAGAGCCGGTCGAGTGCGGCCGGATCGGTGCCATCCACGGGCACAAGGATGCACCAGCGGTTGTCAAAAAGCGTGGCGAAGCCGGATTCAGGGCCGGAATGTTCGGTCCCCGCAAGAGGATGCGCGGGGATGAAATGCACCTTGTCCGGCAGATGCGGGCCGACCGCCTGAATGACCGCCGCCTTGACCGAGCCCACGTCGCTGACCGTGGCCCCCGGTTTCAGATGCGGCGCGATCTCGGCGGCGACATCGCCCATCGCGCCCACGGGCACGCAGAGGACCACCAGATCCGCGCCCGCCACTGCCTCGGCCGCCGTATCGCAGACCCGGTCGCAAAGGCCGATGCGCCGCGCGGTGTCGCGGGTGGCGGCAGAGCGGGCATAGCCCGTCACCTCGCCGGCCAGACCGGCGCGTTTCATCGCCCAGAACATCGACGAGGCGATCAGCCCCAGACCGATCAGCGCCACACGTTCATAGACCACACTCATCTGGCACCACCCTTGAACTGACCGACGGCATGGGCCACGCGCCGGCAACTGGATTCGTCCCCGACCGTGATGCGCAGGCAATGGGGCAGCTTGTAACCCGCCACGCGCCGCACGATCAGGCCCTGCGACTTGAGATAGGTATCGCAGGCCTCGGCCTCGGCCTGATCGGCGAACCGGGCCAGCACGAAATTCGCCATCGAGGTGTCGCATTGCACCCCATGCTCGGCCAGCGCCTCGGCCAGCCAGACGCGCAGGCGGGCGTTTTCGGTCCGGCATTTGGCGGCATAGGCCTGATCGCGCACCGCAGCCTCGGCCGTGGCCAGTGCCGTGTTGGACAGGTTGAACGGCCCCCGGATGCGGTTGAGAACATCCACGATGGCGCGCGGACCATAGCCCCAGCCGACGCGCAACCCGCCCAGACCATAGAGCTTGGAGAAGGTGCGCGTCATCACGACATTGTCGCACAGCTCGACCAGCGCGGCGCCGCCGTCATAGCCTTCGACATATTCCGCATAGGCCCCGTCCAGCACCAGGATCGTGTGATCCGGCAGACCCTGCGCCAGCCGCGCCAGCTCGTTGCCGCCGATCATCGTGCCGGTGGGATTGTTCGGGTTCGCGATGAAGACCAGCTTGGTCGCGGGCGTCACGGCGGCCAGAATGGCATCCACATCGGTGACGCGCTCGCGCTCCTTGACCTCGACGGGTGTGCCGCCGGCGGCCAGCGTGCTGATGCGATACATGGCAAAGCCGTGTTCGGTGTGGATCACCTCATCCCCCGGCCCGACATAGGCCTGACAGAGGAAATGGATCACCTCGTCGCTGCCCACACCGCAGATGATGCGCTCGGCGTCCAGACCATGCACCTCGGCAATCGCGCGGCGCAGCGCGGCGTGATCCGTCGAGGGATAGCGATGCAACTCATAGCCCGAGCGGCGGAACGCCTCGATCGCGGCCTCGCTCGGCCCGAAGGGGTTCTCGTTCGAGCTGAGCTTGACCACATCGGTCACGCCCTCCACATGGGCGGCCCCGCCCTGATAAAGCTCGATCTGCATGATGCCGGGTTGCGGCTGGATCTGGGTCATGTCTGCGCTCTCCTTGCGCCCTCTCTTAGCGATGCGCCAAGCTCAAGAAAAGCGCGAATACGGGCCTGCCGACCATGCCGCAGGGGGGCTGCCTGCGCTTTCATCGTTCCGCAAATACGCATGGCGACCCCAGCATCAGGCGCGCCGCCTCAGGTGGCCAGCACATTGCGGAACTGCCAGGGGTCGGTATCGTCGATATCCTCGGGGAACAGCTCCCACCGATCCTGAAGCGGGGTCCAGTCGGTATAATGCGCCTCGACCGGGCCAAGATAGGGGCGCTGCACGGCAAGGCAGCGGGCGTGATCCATCTCATCCGTCTCGACGATGCCGGCCTGCGGGTTTTCCAGCGCCCAGACCATACCCGCCAGCACGGCGCTGGTCACTTGCAATCCGGTGGCATTCTGGTCGGGGGCCAGCGTGCGCGCTGCGGCATTGGACAGGCGCGAGCCATACCAGAGGGCGTTTTTGGCGTGCCCGTAAAGCAGCACGCCCAGCTCGTCGATCCCTTCGACAATCTCGGCAGGGCCAAGGATGTGATGCGCCGCCTGCACGCGGCCCGAGCCGAACATCTCGTGCAGGGACAGCACCGCATCGTCGCAGGGGTGATAGGCATAGTGGCAGGTGGGCCGATAATCCGGCGCGGCGGGATCGCCCAGGGTGTAGTAATCGGAAATCGAGATGGCCTCGTTATGCGTGACCAGAAAGCCGAATTGCGGGCCCGGCGTGGGGCACCAGCTGTGCACGCGGGTGATGGCACCGGGCCGTTCGATCCAGATCGCGGCGCGGCAGCCGGTCGTGTGGCGATAGGCATTGTCGGGAAACCATGTCTCATGCGTGCCCCAGCCCAGTTCGGCGGGCTGGAACCCTTCGGCGATGAACCCCTCGACCGACCATGTGTTCACGAAAGTGCCGCGCGGGCGCGGGGTGGCGCGGGCCTGCGTGTCGCGTTCGGCCACATGCACGCCCTTGACGCCCAGATCGCGCATCAGCATGGCCCAGCCCCTGCGGTCCTGCGGCGGGGGGGCGGTCTGTCCGGTGTCGGCGGCCAGTTGCAACAGCGCCTCCTTGACGAACCAGCTGACCATGCCGGGATTTGCCCCGCAGCACGACACGGCGGTGGGGCCGCCGGGGTTCGCGGCCTTCTCGTCGCGCACCGCCTGGCGCAGGGCATAGTTCGTGCGCGCCTCATTCTCCGGCGTCTCGAAGTAGAAGCCTTCCCAGGGTTCCACCACCGTGTCGATGTAGAGCACGCCCAATTCGCGGCACAGGCGCATGATGTCGAGCGAGGAGGTATCGACCGAGAGGTTCACGCAGAACCCGGTGCCGCTGGCAAAGAGACGGCCCAGCACCTCGCGGTAATTCCCGCGTGTGAGGCCGATGGGCATATGCGGGATGCCGCGCGCGGCCAGGTCTGCCACGGCTGCCGGATCGGGTTCGATCACCATCAGGCGGCTGTCGTCAAAGTCGAAGTGCCGCCGGATCAGCGGCAGCGTCCCCCGCCCGATCGAGCCATAGCCGATGATCACCACCGGCCCGTCGATCCGGCCATAGACCGGCCAGCCATCGCGCATCCTGCCCGTCATCACACACCCTCCCGCCCCTGTATCCATGACAGATAGGGTGGGTTGCGGCATGAAAAAACCCGCCGCAGGTGCTGCGGCGGGTTTCTGTGGCCCCGAAGGGACGAAAACTTAGTTCTTGGCGTAGAATTCCACGACCAGGTTCGGTTCCATGATGACCGGATAGGGCACATCGCCCAGGCTGGGGGTGCGCACGAAAGTGGCGGTCAGCTTGGAGGTGTCCACGTCCAGATAGTCGGGAACGTCACGCTCGGGCAGTTGGGTGGCTTCCAGGATGGCGGCCATCTGCTTGGACTTCTGACGGACCTCGATCACGTCACCCTCTTTCACGCGGTAGGAGGGGATGTTCACGCGCTGGCCGTTCACGGTCACATGGCCGTGGTTCACGAACTGGCGGGCGGCGAAGACGGTCGGCACGAACTTG
>JAMWZG010000069.1:0-5784 GCA_024304855.1 Paracoccaceae bacterium | reverse complement strand
AGCTTCTGCTTGGCGCGCAGCTGGGTGCCGAAATCGGACAGTTTGCCCTTGCGGCGCTGACCGTGCTGGCCGGGGCCGTATTCGCGGCGGTTCACAGGGGATTTCGGACGGCCCCAGATGTTTTCGCCCATGCGGCGGTCGATTTTATACTTGGCAGACGTGCGTTTTGTCACGGCTGATCTCCTTCGTTTGCGTATGAAGGGCGTTGTCCTTTGGCAAAAGCCTGACAGGACACCCCTTGCGGGGGCCACCAACACCAATGAAGCCGCGCTTATACGGGCGCAGATCGCAGAGTCAACAGCGATATGACGCCGACCCGGTAGAAGCTGCCGTCGCGGCGGCGGCGCGGGGCGGTTGACCGCAGGGGAGGGCACCGCCTAGGGTCGCGCCGGACCGGATGCGGGCCAAGAGGGAGACGGTGATGCTGAAATGGGTGATGATCGCCTGCGTGCTTGGGCTGGCGGGATGTGGCGTGCCGCTGGTGCCCTTTGTCTGAGGGCAGGCCGCAGCCATGGGCCGGCAGGGGGCCAGAGCGGCCCTGCCCCGGTATCGCCTGACGTCGCCGACGTGACCCGACCCTGACCCGCAAGCGCGGGCGGATCAGGCCGCCTCGTGCCGCAGGATTGCCGCTTCCGAGGTGCTGAGCGCGCGCCGCGCCGATGCGCCATAAAGAAGCGGGTCATATTCCAGCGCCGGGAACATCGCCAGAAGGCGCAGGCGGTCCGCCTCGGCCAGACTGCCCAGATCGGCCTGCGCGGGATGGAAACTCTCGGTCTCGACCCCGTTGGCCCAGAGCACCTGATGGCTGGACAGCAGCAGGTGCACATAAGTCACCTCGCGCAGCGCCATATCGACGGCGATGGTCTGTCCGTTCACCAGATCGCGCGCGGCGACCAGCACCTCGTCCGTGTTGAACAGCGCCCGCGCCGCATGGCCGCGGATCAGCATCCGGTGATCGGGCGAGACCAGCAATTCCTGATCGGGGCGTTCAAGACCCAGCGCGCCGGAGCGAAAGCGGATCGGGCGCAGGCGCGGCATGGCAAAGAGGCGCGCCCCGGTCATGCGGCGGCTGCCCACCCAGAGCACATCCTGCACGCCGCTGTCCTTGGTCTGCACGCGGTCGCCCTCGCGCAGTTCCTCGACCAGACGGGGGCCGTCGGGCGTGGCGATGCGGGTGCCGGGGGTGAAGCAGATCACCCCGGCGCCGGGCACGCCGGTCTGGGCGGGATGCAGCAGTTCCAGCGTGTGATGCACCACCCACAGATCCGTATTGCGGGGGGGGATCTTGTCCATGAACATCAGCAGGGGCGGTGCCCCCGTGGTCACTTCGATCACCGTGACAGTAAAGGTCTGCGCCCCGTCCGTGACGACAAAACCGTTTTCCTGAAGCGGTGAACTGACCTCGACCGCGTCCAGATCCCGCGTCTGCGAGATCGCGGCCCCGACAAGGCGGCGCACCATGCGCGCCGCGCGTTTTCTCAATTCCGCTTCGCCTTCCGCCTGCTCAAGACGCAGCACCTGATCCGAGCCATCGACCCGCACCGCATCGCCGCGCCAGGACCAGGATGCCCCGACGACCAATGCCTGCACAGGAGCGGCCTCGAGACCGTCCACTTCCGTCTGTGACCAGGAGATGACGAACGTGCCGCCAAAGCCCGTTGTCATGCCTGCTCTATCTGCCTCGATCTTTTTTTATCGTTGGATCGTATTTTTATATCGAAAGCGTAGCAGAGGAAATGGCCGGCTGCAAATCCCCGCCTGCGGTGATCGGCGCGCATCGCGGCAAATCGGATACACTTTGGCATAGGTCATGCGCCGCATCCCAAGGACGGCGCAATCGGTGCGCGCGTTTTGCGCGCCCGTGAAACCAGAGGTATGAGAGGCGGCGGATCAGAAGTTGAGGTCGAGACGGATGGAGCCGACGAACTGCCCCTCGTCCTGACCGCGGAATTCCTTGCCCAGCCAGGTCACGCCGTAGAAGGCGGCCATCTGCCTGCCCTGCCAATGCACACCGGCCCGCAGGCGGGTGCGCATGTCCCGCACCTCGACCCCCGAGGCGGCGGGCAGGAATTCGCTATCCGCGACCGAGGCGATGTCGCCGCCCATCACGAAGGCAAAGCCGGTGAAATCGCCGCTGATCGTGCGATAGCGCTGCCCCGTGACCACATCGCGCACCATCAGCTCGCCACGGCCCACCTCGCCGAAGGTGAAATCGACACCGGCGCGCACCAGCGTCTCGACACCGGCGCGGGCTTCGAGATAGGGGCGCATCCGGGTGGTGGCGGACAGATCGACCTCGCGCCCGGCTTCGGCCACGAGGTTGAGGTGGATCGCATCCTCGACCTGCGCGGCGCGGGTCGCGGCCGAGGCCTTTTCGACGCCGACCAGATCGTGAAAGGTGCCCTGCAACTTGTCCAGCCGGGTCTGCGGCCCGGTGACGACCAGATCGGCGCCCAGCGCGATGTCGATGCCGTTGCGGTCGAAATGCGTGTGCAGACCGGCCGACAGCGCCCCGGCATAGGGACGATCACCCGGCGCGGGCGCATCCAGATCGTCGGGCGCGATGATCTCGGCCCCGAAGCGCAGCTCCAGCAACTCGCCCGGCTGGGTCGGCAGAACGCCCGACCAGCCCCGGCCCCAGACGCGGCTGGACTGCACCGACCCCGTGCGCCAGCGGTCCTGCCCGGTGGCGATGAAGTCATTGTTGATCATGCGGCCATAGCCGATCCGCTCGCGCGTTTGCGCCTGCGCATCCAGAGGCATCACCATCACGGCGACACATATCGCGGCCAGAGTGCGGATCATGGAACGTCCTTTGTATTCGCGTCACGGTAGACCTCTCTTACGGCACCATCTGCGGCTTTCGCCAGTCACACCCTGAAATTTAGGCGCACCTGTTGCCGCAACGCCAGATTGCGCCCCCTTGCGCCAAGGATGGCCGATGGCGCGCGGCGACCCGTTTGCCGTGGCGCGCGGGATCGGGCATACTGTGGGCAGCGCGTATTTTCAGATGCAGCTCCCCCGTATTTCCTTGAGGATTTGAGGCGACTTCCCCGGTATGGACATCATTCTTGTCACCACGATCATTGCCTCGCTGTTCCTTCTGATCGGGATCGCCGAGCCCTTGGCGGCGCGGCTGCGCCTGCCCTATAGCGTGATCCTGGCCCTGCTGGGGATCATGGTCGCGGCGGGGGCGTCATTCTTTCTGCGCACCGAGTTGACCGATGCGCTGAACCCGGTGGCCGAGGCGATTCTGGGACTGCCGATCCGGTCCAACGTGTTCCTCTATGTGTTCCTGCCCACGCTGCTGTTTCAGGTCACGCTGGTGATGGACCTGCGGCGGATGGTGGATGACTGGGTGCCCATCCTGGTGCTGGCCGTGGTGGCGGTAATCGTGGCGACGCTGGTGATCGGCTATGCGCTGTCCTGGACATCGGCGCTGCCGCTGGCGGCCTGTCTGCTGATCGGGGCGATCGTGTCCACCACCGACCCTTCGGCGGTGGTCAGTATCTTCCGCTCGATCTCGGCCCCGAAGCGGCTGGCGCGCATCATCGAGGGCGAGAGCCTGCTGAACGACGCCGCCGCCATTGCCCTCTTTGGCCTGTTCATGGGCTTTGTCATGGCGGGTGTGCCGGACCCGACGCTGCAAGGCGCGCTGGCGCAGTTTCCGCTGCTGATCCTGGGCGGTGCGCTGGTGGGCTGGATCATGGCGCGGGCGGCGCTGTGGCTGATGATCTTCGTGTCGCAGCATGATCTGGCGGTCGTGTCGATCTCGGTCGCGCTGCCCTATCTGTCCTATGTGGCGGCGGAACAGATGGTGGGCGCCTCGGGTGTGATCGCGGCTGTCGCGGCAGGGCTGACGCTGAACCTGCTGGGACCGGGCCGCCTGCCGCCCGGAAGCTGGGCCAATCTGCGCGAGGTCTGGGGCTTGCTGGCGCATTGGGCGGGGGCGCTGATCTTTATCCTGGCCGCGCTGCTGATCCCGCGGCTGCTGACCGAGGTGCGCCTGTCCGATCTGGCGCTGGTGGCCGTGGTCATCGGCGCGGCCATCACCGCGCGGGTGGTCATCCTGTTCGGGCTGATGCCCTTTCTGTCGCTGATCCGCCTGTCGCCGGTGGTGGAGCGCCCCTACCGCGTGGCAATCCTCTGGGGGGGTCTGCGCGGGGCGGTTACGCTGGCGCTGGCGCTGGCCGTGACCGAGAGTTTCCGCGTGCCCGTCGAGGTCAAGCGCGTGGTCGGCATCCTTGCCACGGGCTTCACGCTGTTCACCCTGCTGGTGCAGGGCACGACGCTGCGCTGGGTGATCAAGCGGCTGGGGCTGGACCGGCTGTCGGCGCTGGATGCGGCGCTGTCGAAACAGGTGGTCGCCGTCGCCTTGCAGAAGGTGCGCGAGGATGTGGCCACCACGACCGAGAGTTACGAGCTGACCCGCGAAACCGTCCGGTCCGAGGCGAAACGCTTTGCCGCACGGCTGGACAAGGCCGTCAAGGATGCCGAGGAAGGCGAGGAGATTTCGGACAAGAACCGCGTGACGCTGGGCCTGATCGCGCTGGCCGGGGCCGAGCGCGAGATGATCCTGGCGCGGTTCCGCGAGCGGGCGATTTCGTCCCGCCTGTCCGACCGGATCCTCAGCGATGCGGACCGGCTGATCGAAGCGGCGCGCAGCGGCGGGCGGACCGGATACCAGCGCGCGGCGCGGCGCAGCCTGGGCAACGGGCCGGGCTTTCGCGCGGCGGTCTTCCTGCACAACCGGCTGCGCCTCTCGGGGCCGCTGGGCCGCCGCACGGCCGACCGCTTCGAGATCCTGCTGTCGCAGCGCCTGATCCTGCGCGATCTGCACGGTTTCATCGACACCCGCATCCGCCGCATCCATGGCCGCCGCATCGCGGATCTGCTGCACGAGCTGCTGGACCGGCGGCTGGAGCAGGTCGAGCAGGGTCTGGACGGGATGCGCCTGCAATATCCCGGCTATGCCGAGGAGCTGGAGCGCCGGTTCATCCGCCGCTCGGCGCTGCGGCTGGAGGAGCGGGAATATGACACGATGCGCGCCGACGGGCTGATCGGGTCCGAACTGCACATGGCGCTGGTGCAGGATGTGGCGGCGCGGCGCAAACGGGCAGATGACCGGCCGACGCTGGATCTGGCGGTGCAGAAATCCGATCTGGTGCAGCAATTCCCGCTGTTTTCCGGGCTGGACGAAAAGACGCTGCATCGGCTGAGCAAGGCGCTGGTCACACGCTATGTCAATGCGGGCGACAAGATCATCCGCCGCGACACGCCCGCGCGCAACGTGCATTTCATCGCCTCGGGCGCGGTGGAATTGCAGGCCGCCGGGCAGACATGGCGACTGGGCCGGGGCGAGATGTTCGGGCAGATGGCGATCCTGATGCAGAAGCCGCGCCGGACCGAGGTGACGGCCATCGCGCCCTCCAGCCTGCTGGTGCTGGACGAGGCGCGCTTCCGCCGCCTGCTCAAGCGCAGCAAGGTCTTGCAGGAAGCGGTGATCGAGAGCGCGCAGCGGCGCGGTCTTGACCCGTCGCAGATCCTTGCCGCCGTCGGGGTGAGCGTCACCGCAGAAACCACCCCTGCGCCAGCCCCTGCTGCGACGGCAGAAAAGGCGGTGAAGGCGAGACAGGGCAAGACAGCGCAGGGCGAGGGCACCGTCGAGGCCAAGTCGCAGGCGCAGGGCGAGGGCACCGCCGAGGCCAAGCCGCAGGCGCAGGGCGAGGGTTCCGCCGAAGACAAGCCGCAGGCGCAGGGCGAGGGTTCCGCCGAAGACAAGCC
>JAMWZG010000689.1 GCA_024304855.1 Paracoccaceae bacterium | reverse complement strand
GGCCACGCGCTGTCGCCAACTTCGCATTACGGTGTGGGCGCGCAAGCCTTCATCGACACGCTGACCGAACTGTCCGGCGGCACTTTCACGGGCGAACAAGCCCCCGCCGGCCAGCTGGGCGGCGAGCGGGACATGATCGAAGGCCTGCAGATCGGCTCGCTGGATCTGGTCATCACCTCCACAGGGCCGCTTGGTAACTTCGTCCCCGAGATCTTTGCCCTCGATCTGCCGTTCCTGTTCCGTGACTACGACCACGCCCGCGCGGTGCTGGACGGCGAAATCGGGCAGGAGCTTCTGACCAAGATCGGCGAGAACAATCTGGTCGGTCTGGCGTGGTCGGAGAACGGCTTCCGTCATATCACCAACTCGCAGCGCCCCGTCCGCACGCCCGCCGACCTTGAAGGTCTGAAGCTGCGCACGATGGAGAACAAGGTCCACATGACCGCCTTCAGCGGCATGGGCGCGGCGCCGACTCCAATGGCGTTCCCGGAACTTTTCACCGCGCTCCAGCAAGGCGTTGTCGATGGTCAGGAGAACCCTGTCACCGTGATCACCGCGTCGAAATTCTGGGAAGTGCAAAAGCACGTCTCGCTGACCGGCCATGTCTATTCGCCCGCCGCCGTGCTGGCCTCGCCGATCCTGATCGACGGTCTGACCGACGAGCAGAAGGGCTGGTTCATGGAGGCCGCCAAGGCATCCGCCGCCGCCACCCGCGCCGAAGTGAACCGTCTGGAAGAAG
>JAMWZG010000688.1 GCA_024304855.1 Paracoccaceae bacterium | reverse complement strand
CATTGCGGCCACGGATGCTCAAGGCCGGATACAAGGACAGCTTCATTCTTGCCTTGATCGTGAACGCGTCGGACATCGCCTTTCTGATCCCGCCCTCGATCGGGATGATCATCTATGGCGTGGTATCCAACACCTCGATTGCCGAATTGTTCATCGCGGGGATCGGACCGGGTCTGCTGATCCTTGTGCTGTTCTCGATCTATTCGTGGATCTATGCGGTGCGGCATAACGTGCCGACCGAAGAGCGGGCCACATGGGGTGAAAGGATGCGTTCGCTGCAAGCGGCGCTGTGGCCACTGGGTTTTCCGGCAATCATCATCGGCGGCATCTACGGGGGCATTTTTTCACCGACCGAAGCGGCGGCGGTCTGCGTGCTTTACGCCATCATCCTTGAGACGGTTGTGTTCCGCGAGATGTCCTTTGCCGACCTCTATGAGACCGCGAAATCGACGGGCCTGATCACGGCGGTGGTCTTCATCCTCGTGGCGGCAGGCGCGGCTTTCTCATGGATCATCTCTTTCGCGCAGATCCCGCAAGCGATCCTGTCGGGTATCGGCATCGACGAAATGGGACAGATCGGCGTGCCCCGGATCACTTCCAGATACGGGCGTTTGAACACGGCGATGGCCGTGAAGATATCGCAGCCAAAAGGCGGCGTCGCCGAACCGATGGCAACCTGAAGCGTGATGATCGTGCCCACAAGCACCGGATCAAGGCCCACGGCATCAACCACGGGCGCAAAGAT
>JAMWZG010000687.1 GCA_024304855.1 Paracoccaceae bacterium | reverse complement strand
GCCAGGCAAGATCATCCAGGCGCTGAAAAAGGCCAAGACTACGAACCCGCTGATCCTTCTGGATGAGATCGACAAGATGGGGCAGGATTTCAGGGGCGACCCGGCCTCGGCCATGCTCGAGGTGCTGGACCCGGAACAGAACGCCACCTTCGTGGACCACTATCTTGAGGTGGAATACGATCTGTCCGACGTGATGTTCCTGACCACGGCGAACTCCTACAACATGCCGGGTCCGCTTCTGGACCGGATGGAGATCATCTCATTGGCCGGCTATACCGAGGATGAGAAGCGCGAGATTGCGCGCCATCACCTGATTGCCAAGAAGGTCAAGGACCACGGCCTGCGCAAGGGCGAGTTCGAGATCACCGATGGTGCCCTGAACGAGATGATCCGCCGCTATACCCGCGAGGCGGGCGTGCGGAACCTCGAGCGTGAGATCGCGAAACTGGCCCGCAAGGCGGTGACGATGATCGTCAAGAAAGAGGCGACCAAGGTCGTCATCACCGAGGAGAATCTGGATCAGTTCCTGGGCGTCAAGAAATTCCGCTATGGACTGGCCGAGGCTGAGGATCAGATCGGGGTTGTCACCGGCCTGGCCTGGACCTCTGTCGGCGGGGATCTCTTGCAGATCGAGGCGCTGCGCCTGCCGGGCAAGGGGCGGATGAAGACCACGGGCAAGCTGGGCGATGTGATGAAGGAAAGCATCGACGCGGCCAGCTCCTATGTCCGCTCGATCAGTCCGAAGAT
>JAMWZG010000686.1:371-754 GCA_024304855.1 Paracoccaceae bacterium | reverse complement strand
AGGGACACAGGTTGACCTCGTCGATGTAGAGATATCCCCGGTTGGCCCGCGCCAGCAGGCCGGGTTCAAAGGCTTTCTCGCCCCTTGTCAGGGCGCGTTCAATGTCCAGCGCGCCGACGACCCTGTCTTCGGTCGCCCCAAGCGGCAGATCGATCACAGGGGTCGGGCGCGAGATCACCTTTTTCGACCCTATTTCTGCCCAAACCGGGCAATCTGCGAGTTTGGCAGAGTTCACCGGGCATCCTTCAACCGCCATGATCGGGGGCAAAAGGGCAGCCAAGGCACGCACGGCCGTGGATTTGCCTGTGCCCCGGTCGCCGAACACAAGAACGCCGCCAATCCCTGGGTCGATCGCCGTCAGAATCATCGCCTGTTTCATCGCG
>JAMWZG010000686.1:0-361 GCA_024304855.1 Paracoccaceae bacterium | reverse complement strand
CTGCCGCCCGTGCCAGAGCCGCAAAGTTTCCAGAAACCGATTCCCGGCACGCGCGGCAGGGCAAAACGCCCCGCGCCCATCATCGCCACAGCCCAAAGGCGGTCCGTGACGCTGGCAAAGCGGAAAAAGCTGAGGCTGACGGTCTGCATGGCCCCTCGTTCGTGGCATGTGTCAATTTAGTCTGACACGATGCACTGCAATTGAAAAGATGCGAAGCTTCAGATTGTAAACTAAACTAGACATGTTACTGTTGACGAATGATGACACGAGTCGATCCCCGTCTAGCCGACGAAGCCGCCCGCGCTCTTGCGCCACATGCCGTTGTGATCGGTGCCGGTCTGGGCGGTCTTGCCTCGGCCAT
>JAMWZG010000685.1 GCA_024304855.1 Paracoccaceae bacterium | reverse complement strand
CCCGCCTCGGCCTTTCTCCATCCGTCAAAGACATCGGTTTCCTTTGGCTCTGCTCTTGGTCCGGGTGGAAGATAATCAGGCTCCTCGTCCATCGGGCCAGGCAGGAACCACAGATCGTTCTCCGACGCCTGTTCAGGCTCTTCGCCTTCAGTGGCGAGGACTTCAAAATCATCTTGTAAACAAGGAATTTTCGGGTTCATATGTGCATAATACAGCCGTTTTGCATTTTACAATAGTGTTTTCTGAAGGTGCTCTCATATACTTTATAGAGGACGCGCGCGTGACGGTCTGCGAGGCCTGTCTGATCGAGCACAGCATAGGGAAACCAAGTGCTATGTGGTGAGTAGGGCCACTGAAAGACCCATTGCATTCGTTTATAAACGGTCGTTTAGTAGCGATGTATGAAACTGCAAGAAGACTGTTTTGATGCCCCTGGTAGGTTACGCTCGGGTCTCGACCTAGGATCAGACCCCCCTGCCCCAGTCGCAGGCCCTGAAATCCGCTGGCTGCGCCGAGATCCATGAAGAACAGGCCTCGGGCGGTAATCGTACGCGGCCGGTGCTTGCGCGGGTGTTGGAGCGCATCGGCAAGGGCGACACGCTGGTGGTCGTGCGGATTGACCGCCTCGCGCGATCCTTGTCGCATCTGCTGGAGGTGATCGAGCGGCTGGAGGCCAAGGGTGCTTTCTTCCGCTCGATCCAGGAACCCATCGACACCGGATCCCCGCAGGGCAAGTTCACTTTGCAAGTGCTGGGGGCTG
>JAMWZG010000684.1 GCA_024304855.1 Paracoccaceae bacterium | reverse complement strand
TCAGCTGCGTCACCTGGCTGCCAAAGTCGATGATGAGAAGGCGGTCATGGGATGTCTGGCTCATGTCAGCCTCCTAGGCCAAGCCCCGCGCCTGCGCAAGTCTCTGCACGGGGGCCAGAGGCGCGCCAAGCGGCGGATATGTCGCTTTTCCCCCTCAATGGCCGGATTTTGCGCCCAAGCCCTTCGACGAACCCGGTATCAGGTGGCAAACCCGCCAGAGGGGCGGGGGCATCGGCATGAAGGATCAGACAGATGACAGAGGTTCAGACGCGCAGACCGGCCCGTGGCGGCGGAGGTGCCGCACGGCGCGCCGAGCGTGGGGCCGTCTCCTTCGAAACGGCCCAATATATCCGCCGCAACATCCCCAATTTCGAAGTGCTGACCGAGGAGGCGCTGGAGATCATCGAGACCAACGCCGAAACCATCCTGGCCGAGATCGGGGTGAATTTCGTCAACAACCCCGCCGCCCTCGCGCTGTGGCGCCATGCCGGGGCCGAGATTGAGGGCGAGCGTGTCCGCATTCCGCGGGGCCTTGCGCGTCAGCTATGCGCGACCGCGCCCAGGGAATACACCCAACACGCCCGCAACCCCGCGCGCAATGTGGTGGTGGGCGGCAAGAACCTCGTCCTCGCCCCCGTCTACGGCCCGCCCTTCGTGCATGATGCCAAAGGTGGCCGCCGCTATGCCACGATGGAGGATTTCCGCAAATTCGTGAAGCTGGGCTATATGTCCAAATGGCTGCACCATTCCGGCGGCACGGTC
>JAMWZG010000683.1 GCA_024304855.1 Paracoccaceae bacterium | reverse complement strand
GGCGTGATGATCGGCGCGGGCATCTTCGCGCTGACCGGCCAGATCGCCGAGCTTGCCGGGCCGCTCTTCCCGCTCTCGTTCGTCGTGGGCGCCATCGTGACCGCGTTCAGCGCCCACACTTACATCAAGATGTCGAACGCGTATCCGTCAGCGGGCGGCATCGGGATGATCCTGAAGAATGCCTACGGCCCGACGACGATCGCGGCGGGCGCCGCCCTGCTGATGGCGCTGTCGATGGTGATCAACGAAAGCCTCGTCGCGCGCACCTTCGGCACCTACACGCTGCGGGCGTTCGGCGGCGATCCGGACAGCATTCTCGTGCCTATTCTCGGTGTCGGGCTGATCGTCTTCGCATATCTCGTGAACGCATCGGGCACCCGGTCGGTTGGGCTGTTCTCCATCATCATGGCCGTGCTCAAGGTGGGCGGAATCGCGCTGTTCGGCGCAGCGGGTCTTTGGGCAAGCGGCATCTCGTTCGAGGCAACGGGTGATGATTTTGCAGCCACAGGTTTCGTGGCGTCGGTTGCGCTGTCGATCCTGGCCTTCAAGGGCTTCACGACCATCACCAACAGCGGCGCAGAGGTCACCGACCCGCACCGCAACGTGGGCCGGGCCATCATTTGGTCCATCGCGCTCTGCGTCGTCGTCTATCTGTTGGTGGCCTTCGCGGTCGGCTCCAGCCTGCCGCTAGACCGTATCGTGGCGGCGAAGGACTACGCGCTGGCCGAGGCCGCCGAGCCCGCGCTCGGCAAGACTGGCTTCTACCTGACGGTGGC
>JAMWZG010000682.1:704-781 GCA_024304855.1 Paracoccaceae bacterium | reverse complement strand
GTGGATTGATCAGAGATGCCTTTGGCTTCGATCTACAGCCAATGTTTGATCGGGAAAGAGAGCTCACTGAACACGCA
>JAMWZG010000682.1:0-695 GCA_024304855.1 Paracoccaceae bacterium | reverse complement strand
TTGAGGGCCAGCTCAGGACAGCTGAGGCACATCAACGCCTACTTAGACGCAATGATGAGGCAAGGAATGTGACAGTCTTATCACATTAGCCCTCCGGCATGTTATTATTCCTAACCTTCAATGCTCAGCGACATTTGCCGCATATTTCCAACCGTACGATTATCGAGCGGATAAGGAGTGTTGATTTGAGGGTGACGGGAAGTGAGACCGGGAGAGTGGCATTTGGCGCCCATGACGGCGCACCGAACGCAGGCGCTGCGTGAAAGCGATCTGGCGCTCCACGGATGTCGCGCTGAAGCTTCTGCCTCTGAAAGACCCGGCGCATAGCGCAGGCGGATGTTGTGGAGCCGGCCGTTGAGCTCGACATACTTGATGCCGGCTGGGAACTGACGGTGGACACCCACCTAAACCGCGTGCCCAAGGCCTGCATCCATGAGGCCGTGAGTGAGGCGAATTGCATCTCGAGCAAAGCTGCTATGGCAGGCGGCGTGATCGGGTAGGGGCTTAGAGACCCGCCGCCTTGGTCAGGTTCACGCGGAACTGGTCGCGGCGGCGCTGGTAGCGGCGTGTCCGAGCTGTTTCTGGACATAGCGTTCGTCGACCTCGGCGGAGCTGGCAAGACCAGCGCGTAGGGAGTGACCGGAGAACAATGCCAACCGGTCCTTTTCGGGCAGCTCTGATCGAATGCCTGCGTC
>JAMWZG010000681.1:471-782 GCA_024304855.1 Paracoccaceae bacterium | reverse complement strand
TTGATCCATTGAGCCCGCTTCCAGATGATATCTGCCACAGCAATCACGACCAGAAACACCGTCGTTATGATCAACAAGCGTCGCACGACATCCTGCACATGGGGCAGGAACGCTTCGGGCAGAAAATCCGGGGTCTGCCAGATCTCGGTCACGGCGTCTCGGGTGATCACAATGGCAATGGCCCCGACAACAAGAACCTTGGCCACGTTCTTGAGGAACTCGACCATGGCATCGACCGAGAACAGCCTCTTGACCCCTTCGATCGGTGATATCTTGGACAGTTTCGGCACAAGCCGATCACGCGCGACGAC
>JAMWZG010000681.1:231-461 GCA_024304855.1 Paracoccaceae bacterium | reverse complement strand
CAACACCATCACCATGATCACAGGGGACAGTGTGCGAGCGATGCCTCGAGTCAGTTCACCCGATGCCACGCCGAGATCTGCAAGCCCCTGCTCGCCCTCGCCGATCTCGATCTGGCCAGCCATCTGGAACAGGCCCCGCAACACGCCTGCCAAGTCGGGTAGCACCCACGGCAGCAGGAAGATCGTGATCATGAGCAGCGAAAAGACGGACATCAGATTGCCTTTCTCGC
>JAMWZG010000681.1:0-221 GCA_024304855.1 Paracoccaceae bacterium | reverse complement strand
CCTCGTCTGAACTCATCCCGTCCCCCTCAGAAGGTAAAAGTGCCAAGCCAGCCGGCAAAGCGTTGCAGAAACCCATCAAGGATCGAAGGCGCGGCAACGATCAGGACGAATAGTCCCGCTGCGATCAGCACAGGCGTCGCCACGAAGAAGACCGGCAGGGCCGGCATCATCCTGTTGGCCAAACCCATGCCAAGGTTCAAAACCTGTCTCTTATACACATC
>JAMWZG010000680.1 GCA_024304855.1 Paracoccaceae bacterium | reverse complement strand
CCCCCAGCAGGATCCGCGTTTCAGCAAGGATGAACCCGACGTGTGAAGGACGCTATCCGGGTCAGCTATCGGTATGAATCAACACCCGTTCTAGCCTGTAGCCTGCTTGAAGGAGAGGGCGAAGTTCGAGAGCAGCGCATGCCACTAACAATGGCAGGGCAAGCGGACCAACATGACACTAGCTCTGTTACAAAAACTTTGTGAAGAAATCATCTCATAAAATCAGCTTAGTAGCCGTCATGTAAGAGCAGGCGCATATACGGAGAACCGAAACTTCGAAATAGACCACAGTATCATGTTATTGTCCTGTGGTGAAACCGGGGTAAGGTACCTAAGCAATATTGCAGGACGAAGGGGGAGCCATGTTTCGGCGTTTTACAAAGTTCACGATCTCGGTCTTGTGTGTCTCTATGGTAGCTAGCGCCGTACATGCTCGTGACACGTGCGCAGCAGTAGATTTCCTTGCGATAGACCTCTCATCTGTAGAGGGTATTGATCTAGTTGAGGCGGCTTTGATGCTAGCCTATCCCTCATTGGTGATTGTCGATGGAAGCGTCCACTTTGAGAACGGAACGCGCCTGCCGATCGGCGTAGATCGTGGCTTGCTTGCTTCAGACCGGTTGCAAAACCCAACCGTGCGAGAGCAATTTTCGCAGAAGTACCCATTGGAATTCGATCTCAGTGAGCGCGAGAAACCGTGGATGGACCCCGGACGTGCGCGCAATGATGCCTTTTTCCGGAACCTGTATTTTGCGACCAAAGAAGACGCGGCTCAGACTTTGGAGCA
>JAMWZG010000068.1 GCA_024304855.1 Paracoccaceae bacterium | reverse complement strand
AGAGACAGCACCTGTGTGATCCGCGCGCCGGTGGCGTGATGGATGGCATTGAGGATCGCAGGGGCGGTGGGGATAAGGACGTGTTCGCCCAGGCCCTTGGCACCGTAAGGGCCGTGGGCATCGGGCACTTCGATGATCAGCGTGTCGATGGGGGGCACGTCGCCGATGGTGGGGATCAGGTAATCGTGCAGGTTTTCGGTGCGGTGGGGGATATATTCCTCCATCAGGGCCATGCCCATGCCCTGCGCGATGCCGCCCTGCACCTGGCCTTCGACCAGAAGGGGGTTGATCGCCTGTCCCACGTCATGGGCGGCGGTGAAATGCAGGGGGCGGACGCGGCCCAAGGCAAGGTCCACCTCGACCACCACAAGATGCGCGGCATAGCCATATTGGGCGTAAGGCGACCCCTGACCGTTGGCGTCCAGCGGTTTGGTGGGGGGATCGTAGGATTCGGACACCTCGAGCACATAGCCTGCGGGGGTGGCGGTCATGCGCGCCAGATCAAGGGTGAAGTGCTGCGCGCCATCGGTGACGATGACGCGGCCCTGATCGAGGGTGATCACCGCATCGGGGGCGGCATTGACATGGGACAGAATCGCGCGGCGCAGCGCCTCGCCTGCCAGACGTGCGGCATTGCCCGAGACGAAGGTTTGCCGGCTGGCCGAGGTTTTGCCGGCGTCGGGTGTGATATCCGTATCGGGTCCAAGCAGGGCAAGGCGCTGGACCGGCACGCCAAGGGCGCGGGCGAAGATCTGGGGGATCACGGTATTGGCCCCCTGCCCGATGTCCATCGCGCCCTGGTGCAGCACGACCGTGCCATCGGCGCGCAGGCCCGCGCGGATGGTGGAAGGGTTGGGCATCGAGGTATTGCCGCAGCCATACCAGCCCGCCGCCACGCCGACCCCGCGTTTATGCGTGGTGCTGGTGGCGTTGAAGGCGGCGCAGTCGGCCTTGGCCTGTGTCCAGGCGGGGCGCAGGGCTTCGAGGCATTGCTTGATGCCGACGCCCATCTCGAAGGTCTGGCCGCAAACGGTGGGGATACCGTTGTCGAGCGCATTGAGGATGCGGAAATCGAGCGCATCCATGCCGAGTTTGGCGGCCAGTTCGTCGAAGAGGCTTTCCTGTGCGATGGCGGATTGCGGCACGCCGAAGCCACGGAAGGCTCCGGCGGGCACGCAATGCGTGTTTACCGCCCGGGAGGAGGCGCGGTAATCAGGCACATGGTAGGGGCCGGAGGCATGGACCGGCACGCGGTTCGCGACGGTCGGGCCCCATGAGGCATAGGCCCCGGTGTTGAAATCGCCATCAAAGGTCATGCCCGACAGGCGGCCATCGGCAGTGGCGCCGATCCGCATGGTGATCTGCGCCGGGTGGCGTTTGGTGGTGGATTGCATGGATTCCGTCCGCTCATAGGTGATGCGGACGGGTTTGCCGGTTTTCATCGCGGCCAGCGCCAGAAAGGGCTGCACCGAGACATCGAGTTTCGAGCCGAAGCCGCCGCCCACGGCGGTGGGGACGATGCGGATATGTTCGCGCGGCAGGGACAGGATCTGCATCAGCGCGTCCTGATCCATCACCGGGGCCTGGGTGCAGGCGTGGATGGTGACGCGGGGGCCGTCCCAAGTGGCAAAGCCCGCTTCGGGTTCGATATAGGCATGTTCCACGAAGGCGGTGGTGAACTGTCCTGTCACGGTATGGGCGGCCTGCGCAAGGGCGGCTTCGGGATCACCGCAGGCGACATGGCCGCGGCACATGATGTTTTGCGCGCGGTTGTCGTGCAGTTGCGGCGCATCTGCGGCAAGGGCGCTGGCGCAGTCCATCACGGCGGGGCGGGTGTCCCATGTGACGGGGAAGGTTTCAAGGTCCAGTGCGGCCATGGTGGCGGCGTCACCGACGACGGCGGCGATGGCTTCGCCCCGGAAGCGGGTGTGATCCACGGCAAACACAGGCTGGTCGATGAAGCCGGGGATCACGCCAAAGGCGTTGAGGCCGGGCACATCGGCGGCGGTCAGGATGGCGTGGATGCCGGGATGGGCGGCGCGATATGCGTCCAGATCGCCAAGAGTGAAGCCCGCATGGGCGTGGGGCGAGCGGATCACGCGCAGCACGAGTGCATCGGTGGGGGCGACGTCATCGCCGAACGCCTCGGCCCCTGTCACCTTTGGCAGGCCGTCAAGGCGGCGGATGGTGGTGCCGACATCGCCGGAGCCTTCGGGCTGGGGCGCGGCGCCTGCGCCCACCACGGCGTCGATGATCTTGCGGTAGCCGGTGCAGCGGCAGAGGACGCCGCCCAGCGCGTCCTGCACCTGCGCGGCATTTGGCGCCGCCGTCTCGCGCAGCAGGGCCACGGCCGACACCATCATGCCGGGCGTGCAGATGCCGCATTGCGCGGCCTGATGCGCCTGAAAGCTGTCCTTGAGGCGCGCGGCATGGGGATCGGCCTTGACCAGACCGGCCAGCGTTTCCACGCGGCGCCCTGCCGCCTGCTGCACGGGCATGAGGCAGGCGCAGACTGGCGCGCCATCCACCAGCACGGTGCAGGCCCCGCAATCGCCCGCGTTGCAACCAATCTTGACATCACGCGCGCCAAGGCGTTCGCGCAGGGCATGGGACAGGCGTTCGCCGGGATGGGCTTCGACCTGCACCACAGCGCCGTTCAGGTGAAAGGCGGTCAGGTCGGGGATGCTGCGCTTATCCATGGATCGGTCCTTTCAGCGCAAGGGCAAGGGCGCGGGCGCAGAGGGTGGCGGCGGCCTCGGTCCGGTATTCAGCGCTGCCGCGCACATCGGCGATGGGCGAGAGCGGGGCCAGATGGGCGGGGGTGATGAAGGCGGGGCCAGCGGCAAGGATGGCGGCAGGGGTCTGACCCATCAGATCAGCCTCCAGCGCGGGTAGGCGTTGCGCGGTGGCCGAACAGGAGCCGACACCCACGACGGCCTGGGTGATGCGCCCATCTGCGACGGTGACAAGGGCGGCGACCATGGCGATGGAAATCACCAGATACTGCCGCGCGCCGAGTTTGAGGAAGGCACCCTGCGCGGTGGCGGGCAGATCGGGGATCAGCAGCGCGGTCAGCACCTCGCCCGGCATCCGCGCGGTCTGGCGCGGGCCTTTCAGGAAATCAGAGAGCGCCATCTGCCTTGTGCCCTGGGTCGAGGCAAGCTCTACCCGCGCGCCCAGCGTCAGCAGGGGCGGCACGCCATCGGCGGCGGGGGATGCGTTGCACAGATTGCCCGCGATGGTGCCCGCGTTCTGGATCTGGATCGAGCCCACCTCGCGCGCGGCGGCCTTGAGCCCGTCAAAGGCGGGGGGCAGGTCGGCGCGGATCACATCGGTCCAAGTGGTGGCCCCGCCGATGCGCCAGTCCGCCCCGTCGCGGGTGATGCCGCGCAGGCCGGGCACGCGAGTGATGTCGATCAGATCGCCCGAGAGCGGACGTGTGCCCTGCGCGGGGAACCAGTCGGTTCCACCCGCGACAATGGCGGCATTTCCCTTGCCCAGCGCTTCCAGCGCCTCGGGCAATGATGCGGCAACAAGATAACCCATCGCAGCTTCCCCGTTGTGACCCGCCTGAGACTGCGGGTTCTGAATATTGTTTGCACACGAATAAGAAATCGGCGTGGCCCCGGCTGTCAAATCAATTGTGACGATCAGCCCACGAAAGCGCGTTCAACCACGAAGGTTGCCGGGTTGTTGTTCGCGCCCTCGACCAGGCCGAAGCCTTCGAGAGCAGCCTTGGTATCGCGCAGCATCTCCATCGAGCCGCAGATCATGCCACGGTCGGTGGCCGGATCAATCGGCGGCAGGCCAAGATCGGTGAACATGCGCCCAGATGCCATGAGGTCGGTCTGCCGCCCCATCAAAGGCGAGGTTTCGCGCGTGGTGGTGGCGTAATGGATCAGGCCGCCCGCCATCTCGCCGACCAGAGGATCGTTGCGCAGGTCGCGGACAAGGTCATGGCCATAGGTCAACTCACCCACGTCGCGGCAGGTGTGGCAGAGGATGACCTGCTCGAACTTTTCATAGGTTTCGGGGTCGCGGATCAGGCTGGCAAAGGGCGCGATGCCGGTGCCGGTGGCGAACATGTAAAGCCGTTTGCCGGGCAAGAGCGCATCCAGCACCAGCGTTCCGGTGGGTTTCTTCTTCATCAGCACCGTATCGCCCACGGTGATCTTTTGCAGATGTTCGGTCAGCGGGCCGCCGGGGACTTTGATCGAATAGAACTCGATCTCCTCATCCCACGAGGGCGAGGCGATGGAATAGGCGCGCATCACGGGTTTGGCGGCATTGGGCAGGCCGATCATCACGAATTCGCCCGAGCGGAAGCGGAAGGCGGCGGGGCGGGTGATGCGGAAGCGGAACAGCCGGTCGGTGTAATGCTGCACTTCGGTCACGGTTTCGGCGAACATGCCCTCGGGCGTGGGGAAGGTTTCCGTGGGCAGGGATTCGGTCAGGGTCATGCGCTTTCCTTCCGGGCTGAATCGGGGTTTCATAATTGTTAGTATGCAAACAAATTATCTGTCAACGGTTTTGATCCGGGCGCGGGCGACCTGCCCTCTTGATCCGTGGAAGGTTTCTGTTAGCGTTCTAACAAATCATGAAGGAGCATTCCCATGGCCGAGGCCGCCCAACAGACGCTTGATGCCACCCATAAACTTGTCATCCGCAACATCGGCCTGATGCTGTCGGGCAAGCTGGAAGAGCCGATCTATGACGCCGACTGCCTGATCGCGGTGGGCGGCAAGATCACCGCCTGGGGGCGGGAGAAGGACATGGATACCGAAGGGGCCGATACGCTGATTGATGCGAATGGCAGCACGCTGTGCCCCGGTCTGATCGACAGCCATGTGCATCCGGTGGTGGGCGACTACACCCCGCGCCAGCAGCAGTTGCACTGGATCGACAGCACCCTGCATGGCGGCGTGACCACGCTGATTTCGGCAGGCGAGGTGCATATGCCGGGGCGGCCCAAGGATATTGTGGGCCTCAAGGCGATGGCGATTGCATCCCAGCGCTGGTACGAGAATTTCCGCCCTTCGGGTGTCAAGGTTCATGCCGGTGCCCCGGTGATCGAACATGGCATGGTCGAGGAGGATTTCGCCGATCTGGCCAAGGCAGGCGTCAAGCTGCTGGGCGAGGTGGGACTGGGCACCGTCAAGGATGGCAAGACTGCGCGGCAGATGGTGGATTGGGCACGCAAATACGGCATCCAGAGCACGATCCACACCGGCGGGCCGTCGATCCCGGGATCGGGGCTGATCGACGCGGATATGGTGCTGGAAACCGGCACGGATGTGGTGGGCCATATCAATGGCGGCCATTCCGCCCTGCCCGATGACCAGATCATCTGCCTGTGCGAGGGTTGCAAGGCCGGGCTGGAGATCGTGCACAATGGAAACGAGCGCGCGGCGCTGCTGACGCTGAACACCACGCGCGAGTTGGGCAAGCTGGATCAGGTGATTCTGGGCACGGACGGGCCTGCCGGGTCGGGGGTGCAGCCACTGGGCATCCTGCGGATAATCGCCATGCTCTCGAGCCTTGGGAATGTGCCGGCCGAAGTCGCCTTCTGCTTTGGCACCGGCAATACCACACGGATGCGCGAACTGGACACAGGGATGATCGAGGCAGGGCTTTGCGCCGATTTCGTGCTGATGGATCAGGCGCAGCACGCGCCGGGCAAGACGATCCTTGAATCGGTGCAACTGGGCAACCTGCCCGGCGTGGGCATGACGATCATTGACGGGCGCGTGACCAGCCAGCGCAGCCGCAACACGCCCCCTGCGGGGCGAATCCCGGTGGTTGTGAAGGGATAAGGCGGCGGGGTCGCCAACCCGCGGGGCGGCGATGCGACGATTATAACAGGCCGTTCATGCTCGCCCGGTCTTTGAGCCTTGGCGCGCGGCATAACGGTTGCAAAATCGCCGTCCCGAGTGGCGGGTTGGCGATCACGCGGCGGCCTGACGGCCCTTTTTCCGCGCGGGAGCGTTCGACGCCGAGGGTCTGCTTCGCCGGACCGGGGCGGAATGTCGTTTTCGGTGACTGGCCCCCTGCCCCACTGCGCTATTCTGAAGGCCATCGGACAGGGGGCACGCCAGCATGGCAGGGGCGAAAACACACATGTCGAGAATTACGACACCTCTGTCGCTTTTGACGGTGACGCGCGGTGGCGCCTGGGGCAGGATCGCGGCAATCCCCTGTCCCTGCCGGAGCCTGCGATGACCCAGACCGCCACCAAAGACCCTTTGCTGCAACCCTATCAGCTGGGCCATCTGACCCTGAAGAACCGGATCATGACCACCAGTCACGAACCGGCCTATCCCGAGGACGGGATGCCCAAGGACCGCTATCGCGCCTATCACGAGGCGCGTGCGCGGGCGGGCGTGGCGCTGACCATGACGGCGGGATCGGCGGCGGTGTCGCGCAACTCTCCGCCTGTGTTCAACAATGTGCTGGCCTATAAGGACGAGGTGGTGCCGTGGATGCGCGCCATTGCCGATGCCTGCCACGCCCATGATTGCGCGGTGATGATTCAGCTGACCCATCTGGGGCGACGCACCCATTGGGCCAAGGGGGATTGGCTGCCCGTCGTGGCCCCCGGCCCTTACCGCGAACCGGCACACCGGGCCTTTCCCAAGGTGCTGGAGGATCACGAGATCGACCGCATCATTCAGGATTACGCCGATGCGGCGGAACGGATGCAGGCGGCGGGCTTGGACGGTGTCGAGTTCGAATGCTATGGGCATCTGATGGATCAGTTCATGTCGCCGCTGACCAATGCGCTGGATGCGCCATGGGGCGGCGGGCTGGAGAACCGGGCGCGTTTCGCGCTGGAGGTCTACCGCGCCTGTCGCAAACGGGTGGGCAACCGTTTCCTGCTGGGGATGCGCTATTCCGCGGATGAGGCGGCGCCGGGTGGCATCACGCCCGAGGAGGGCATCGCCATCGGGCATATGTTCAAGGCCGAAGGCGTGGATTTCCTGAACGTCATTCGCGGGCAGATCCATACGGATGCGGCGATGACGAATGTGATCCCCGTGCAGGGGATGCGCTCTGCGCCGCATCTGGATTTTGCGGGCCGCATCCGGGCCGAGGTGGGTCTGCCCACTTTCCACGCCGCGCGCATCCCCGATGTGGCGACGGCACGTCATGCTGTCGCCTCGGGGCAGTTGGACATGGTGGGCATGACGCGGGCGCATATGGCCGATCCTCTGATCGTGGCCAAGATCATGGCGGGGCGCGAGGAGGATATCCGGCCCTGTGTGGGGGCGAATTACTGTCTGGACCGGATCTATCAGGCGGGGGATGCGCTTTGCACCCATAACGCGGCGACGGGGCGGGAGTTGACGATGCCCCATGACGACCAGATTGCCCCTGCATCGGTGCAGAAGCGTGTGGTTGTCGTGGGCGCAGGCCCGGCCGGGCTGGAGGCGGCGCGGGTGGCTGCCATGCGAGGCCACAAGGTCACGGTGTTCGAGGCAGCCCCCGATGCGGGCGGACAGTTGCGGCTGGCGGCGCAATCGGCGCGGCGGCGCGAGATGATCGGGATCATCGACTGGCGCATGGCGCAATGCGCGGCGCGCGACGTGCAGTTCCACTTCAACACCTATGCCGAAGCAGCTGACATCACGGCACAAAACCCCGATGTGGTGATCATCGCCACGGGCGGGATGCCCAATACGGAGGTTTTGGAGGATGGCAATGATCTGATCGTGTCGAGTTGGGACATCATCGCGGGCGATGTGAAACCGGGGGCCCGCGTGTTGGTCTATGACGATGCGGGCGACCACCCGGCCTTGCAGGCCGCCGAGGTGATCGCGGCCAGCGGTGCCCATGTCGAGGTGATGACGCCGGATCGCAGTTTCGCGCCCGATGTGATGGCGATGAATCTGGTGCCCTATATGCGCAGCCTTCAAGACAAGGATGTCCGTTTTACAGTGACTTACCGGCTGATGGCCGTGCAGCGCGAGGGCAATCGGTTGAAGGCTGTGATCGGGACCGACTATTCCGCGCATCGCGAGACGCGAGAGTTTGATCAGATCGTGGTCAATCACGGCACACTGCCGCTGGACGAGCTTTACTTTGCGCTGAAACCGCAATCGGCCAACAAGGGCGCGGTGGATCAGGATGCCTTGATCGCGGGGCGGGCGCAGCCATGGCAGGCGGGGCCGGATCAGTTCACGCTTTACCGCATCGGGGACGCCGTCGCGGCGCGCAACACCCATGCGGCGATCTATGATGCGCTGCGTTTGGTCAAGGATTTATGACGATGCCCGGTTGAACAGGCTTTCCTATACTCAACCATAACCCTCCATCTCTTTTCTAGGATCACTGTCATGCTTGACGATTCAGAACTTCATGCTCTTCTGGCCGCCCGCAAGCCCGCCCATTCCCTGCCCCGACCATTCTACACCGACCCCGAGGTCTTCGCGGCGGATATGGAGAAGATCTGGTATCGCGATTGGCTGTTCGCGATTGCGGCGGTCGAGGTGCCCAAGACAGGATCTTATGTCGCGCTTCAGATCGGGGCCTATTCCATCATCATCGTGCGCGGGGCGGATGGGCAGATCCGGTCGTTCCACAATGCCTGCCGTCATCGGGGCAGCCGGATCTGTGCGGCCGAGAAAGGCTCTGCGCCCAAGCTGGTCTGTCCCTATCATCAGTGGACCTATGAGTTGGATGGGCGGCTGCTGTATGCGCGTGACATGGGCGCGGATTTCAAGCCGCAGGATCACGGGTTGCGCGGCGTGCATTGCGCCGAGGCCGCAGGGATGGTGTTCATCTGTCTGGCGGATGAGGCGCCTGATTTCGCGCCCGTGGCCGCGCAAATGGTGCGTTATATCACGCCGCATGACCTGAGCACGTTGAAGGTCGCCCATCAGAGCACGATCACGGAAGCGGCCAACTGGAAGCTGGTGATGGAGAATAACCGCGAATGCTATCACTGTTCGGGCTCTCACCCGTCGCTGTGCCGGACGTTCAATGACGATCCTGATCTGGTCGGGGCGGATGACAGTGTGTCATCCCCCGCAGGCCTTGCGCATGTCGAGCGGTGCGAGGCGGCGGGGCTGCCCTCGCGCTATGTCGCCGATCCTGACGATCAATGGCGGCTGGTGCGCATCCCGTTTCTGGGGTCGGCGGTCAGTTACACGATGGATGGCAAGGCGGCGGTGGGCCGGCGCGTGGGTCAGGTGCCCTTTGACAATGCGGGATCGTGCCTGTTTTTCCATTATCCGAACACCTGGAACCATTTCCTGTCGGATCATGTGCTGCTGTTCCGCCTGATCCCGGTATCGGTGACGGAGACGCAGGTGACAACGACATGGCTGGTGCACAATGATGCGGTGGAAGGCGTGGATTACGATCTGAAGCGGCTGACCGAGGTGTGGATTCACACCAATGACGAGGATCGCCAGATCGTCGAGGAGAACCAGAAGGGGATCAACTCGCCCGCCTATCTGCCAGGGCCATATTCGCAGCGGCAGGAAAGCGGCGTGATCCAGTTCATTGACTGGTATGCCAATACGATGGAGCGGCGGCTGCACGGCCCGGCGCGCATGGCGGCGGAGTAACGCGGATGATCCCGATGCCCCGCGCCGATACGCCTGTCTGGCAGGACAGCGAGCCGCTGGAATGCGTGGCGGTGGTGCCCGAGACCCCCGGCGTGCGGACCTTTGTGTTCCGCCCGCCGTCAGGGGCCACCTTCGTTTACCGCGCGGGGCAGTTCCTGACGCTGGATCTGCCTTTGCCCGGCGGCAATGTGCAGCGGACCTATACGATCTCCAGCAGTCCGGTGGTGAACGCCTATGTCTCGGTCACGATCAAGCCGGGGCCGGAGAGTGTGGCCGGGCGCTGGATGATGGAGAATCTGAAACCCGGAATGCGGATCAAGGCGTATGGCCCTTCGGGTCTGTTCCATCTGCCGCCGCAGCCGGATGGGAAATACCTGTTCATCTCGGCCGGGTCGGGGGTTACGCCTGTCATGTCCATGGCCGCGACCCTGTTCGAGCGGGGCGAAGACCCGGACATGACCTTCATCCAATGCGCGCGCAGACCCAGCGAGCTGATTTTCCGGCGCAAGCTGGAATATATGGCGGGGCGCGTGCAGGGGTTGAAGCTGCATTTCGTCGTCAGCCAGGAAGACCCCTATGAGGTCTGGACCGGCTATCGCGGGCGGTTCAACCAGTTGATGCTGGGCCTGATGGCGCCGGATTATCTTGAACGGGATGTCTATTGCTGCGGGCCGGACAGTTTCATGCAGGCGGTGCGCGACATGCTGAACGCGCTGGGCTTCGATATGAGCCGCTATCATCAGGAGAGTTTCCACGCACCGGCCGAAACGGTGGCCGAGTTGACAGAGTTCGACGATGTGGTGCCGCAGGAAGATGTCGGCGCCGAGGTGATTTTCGAGGGTGCGGGCATTTCGGCGCGCTGCGCGCAGGCCGATACGGTGCTGAACGTGGCGCGGGGGGCGGGGCTGAACATCCCTTCGGGCTGTCAGTTCGGCATCTGCGGCACCTGCAAGATCCGCAAGCTCTCGGGCGAGGTGCATATGGTGCATAACGGCGGCATCAGCGAGGATGACGTGGCCGAGGGCTATATCCTGGCCTGCTGTTCGCATCCGATCGGCAAGGTGACGGTCGCGGCGTGACGCGGTTCAGCCCTTGGGCGTGGCCTGCCGTTTGCGCGCGGGGCGCGGCAGATGGCGGGCGCGGAAGCGGTCCATCTCGGGCTGGATGGGCCGTTTGCCGGTGAAGACTTCGATGTAATTGGGCATCCGCTCGATGCGGACCTGCGTCTCTTCGCGCACCATCATCGAGACATAGCCGACCTGCGTGTAATAGATCGTATAGGCGCGGATGCGGGCGTCATCGGGATCATAACCAAAGCGTTCGAACATGGCGGCGATGGCGTCGATACGTTCGCTGTCGTTGCGTTCCAGCACACGGCGCAGGGCGGGATCGCCCATCGCCCAGTTGCGGATCGCATAGTCAAGGCGGGCGTCGAACAGATCCGGGCGCAGCCAGCAGTCGAAGATGTTGAACACGGCTTCGGTGATGGTTTCGGCATAGGCCTGCGTCTGGCGGATCAGGTTGCCGGTGTTGCGGTCGCGCCAGCGTTTGACCAGCGCCTCCAGCAGCGCCTCACGGCTGTCGAAATGGCCGTAGAAGCTGGTCCGCGAGAGGCCAAGGGTCTGGGCCAGTGGCAGCACCTTGACCGCATCCACCCCCTTTTCGATCAGAAGATCATAGGCAGCGTTGAGCCACAGGTCTTCGGACCCGCGCCAGCCGCTTTTCTTCTGAGGGGAATGGTCTTCCATGGCCCATATCTAGCAAGGGTGCGGCGGTGTCGCAATTGTCTTGACGTATCAGATGCCGCGGGGGGCGCCTGACCGCGGGTGGGCGCTGCAAGGGTCGAAAGTGGCAGTTTATCCCGCAACCGTCTTGCAACCGTGACAGTGGCCACAGCGTTGCAAAAGCGCCCGCCCGGGGGGCGGTCGGGCGCTGCCCGGGGCGGCGTGCCGCCGCTGATCCCGGGCGTCGTCTCTCCTATTCCAACCGCATCAAGAGCGCCGCCGTCAGCTTGGCGCGTTCGGGCAGGCTGGAGACCTCGATATGCTCGGTCAGCGTATGCAGCCCCTTGCCGCGCACGCCGATGGAATCGAGCGTTGGAATGCCCATGAAGCCGGTGAAGTTGCCATCCGAGCCGCCGCCCGAGCTGGCACCCGTCAGCTCGAAGCCCAGATCGGCGCAGATCTCCTTGGCGATGTCGAACATGGCCATGGTGCCGGGCTGGTTCGGCTCCCACACAGGGCGGGTCACGCCGCGCGTCACCTCGAAACTGACGCCGTTTTCCTCGCCCTGAAGGGCCATCATGGCGGCGACGCCGCGATCAAGGTCTTCCTGCGTCTTGGCCATGGTCAGGGCCTGCGCCTCGCAGCTGGATGACACGCAGTTCACCCATTGCCCGGCATGGATCACACCGACCGAGAAGGTGCAGTCGTCTGAGGTCATCGCCTCGATCTCGAGGATCTTTTTCGCCATGGCGGCGATGGCCGAACGCCCCTCGGCCAGAGCCCAGCCGGCGTGGCTGGGGCGGCCTACGGTGCGCAGGTTGAAGCGCGCGATGGCATAGCGTCCGATCACCGCACCACCGTCCTGCTTGGCGGGTTCGGGGACAAGGACGTATTTGTTCTTGGCGGCTTCCGCCTCGATCAGGTCGCGGGTGGATGGTGTGCCCACTTCCTCATCGGGGGTGAACAGCACCGTCACCGGCAACGGCGTCTGCATCCCCGCCTTGGCCAGCGCCTTGATCGCCTCCAGGCTGATGAAGTTGCCGCCCTTCATGTCCATGATGCCGGGGCCGTAGCAGATGTCCCCCTCGCGTTTGAAGGGCAGTTTTTCCAGCGTGCCGACAGGGTGGACCGTGTCCATATGGCCCGCAATCAGGATGCCCGGCTTGCCGAAATCGGGATGCGGAAAGCGCGCGCGGACGGTGCCGCCAAAGCCCATGCGGCCGGGGATGCGTTCCACGACCGCGCCTGCCACCGTCAGGTCATAAGCGGCAAGGTCCATCATCCGGTTGACGGCATCGGCGTCATAGGTCGGGCTTTCGCATTCGATCCATGGGCGCAGGCGTTCGACCATGTCATCGGCGTCAAAGGGCAGATCAAGCGGGTTCATGCGGCAGCCTCCGCCAGCGAGAGGCGGCGTTCGACGACGCGGGCCATGATGGATGCGCCGACGGGCAGCAGTTCGGTGCCCAGCACGAAGCCGGGGTTATGCAGCGGCACGGTGCCGGTATGGCCCACGCGGCAATAGGCACCGGGCACGACTTTCAGCATATCGGCAAAATCCTCGGACCCGGTCGCGGGTTCGTCGTCGCGGCTGATCATCTCGTCACCGACGATGTCGCGGGCGGCGTCCATATAGGCGTCGGACAGGGCGTGATCGTTCATCAGCACGTCAAAGACATTGCGCAGATCGACCTTGATCTCGGCCCCGTAAGCGGTGGCGAAACCGGCGCAGATTTCCTTCATCCGGGTTTCCGCGATCTCGTAGACGGAATCCTTGAAGTAGCGGATCGTGCCGCAAATGTGGGCGGTTTCAGGGATCACGTTATAGGCGGACCCTGCGTGGATCTGCGTGACGGACAGCACGCAGGTATCCAGAGGGGCGACGTTGCGGCTGACGATGGTCTGCAATTGACCCACCAGCGCCGAGGCGGTGATGAGCGCGTCGCGTGACTGCTGCGGCATGGCGGCATGGCTGCCCTTGCCGGTCACGGTGATGTCGAAGAAGGCGGCGCCGGCCATCGCCGCCCCCTTGCAGATGCCCC
>JAMWZG010000679.1 GCA_024304855.1 Paracoccaceae bacterium | reverse complement strand
ATGGCGGCTTCGATCGCTGCGGCCTCGATCTCGCCGGTGCCGTGGGTATCGACATAGATCGAGAGCGGCTGCGCCACGCCGATGGCATAGCTGAGCTGGATCGTGGCGCGGTCGGCCAGACCGGCGGCGACGATGTTCTTGGCCAGATAGCGCGCGGCATAGGCGGCGGAACGGTCCACTTTCGTCGGATCCTTGCCCGAGAAGGCACCGCCGCCATGGGGGGCCGCACCACCATAGGTATCGACGATGATCTTGCGGCCGGTCAGGCCAGCGTCCCCGTCGGGGCCGCCGATGACGAATTTGCCGGTCGGGTTGACGTGCCAGATCGTGTCCTTTGTCACCCAGCCATCGGGCAGAACGTCGAGGATATAGGGTTCGACGACGGCGCGGACATCGGCGCTGGTCATCGTCTCGTCCAGATGCTGGGTCGAGAGGACGATCTGGGTGATGCCCATGGGCACGCCGTTTTCATAGCGCACCGAGAGCTGCGATTTGGCATCCGGGCCAAGGGTCGGCTCGGCGCCGGATTTGCGCACTTCGGCCAGACGGCGCAGCATCGCATGGGCGAACTGGATCGGCGCGGGCATGAGGGCGTCGGTCTCGTTCGTGGCATAGCCGAACATGATGCCCTGGTCGCCGGCGCCTTCGTCCTTGGTGGAGCTGGCGTTCACGCCCTGGGCGATATGGGCGGACTGTTCGTGCAAAAGGTTGGTGATTTCGCAGGTGGCGTGGTGGAATTTTTCCTGCTCATAGCCGATGTCCTTGATGCAGGCGCGGGCGATGTCGGGGATG
>JAMWZG010000678.1 GCA_024304855.1 Paracoccaceae bacterium | reverse complement strand
CCCTCAAGGAAGAGCACCTGATCCGCAATCTACTGTCGTGGCGCCCCGCTGGGCTGGTGATTGCCCCAAGCGGGATGACCGAGACAAGCCGGAACCTGCTGGCCTCTGCAGGGCTGCCCGTGGTCGAGATCATGGATATCGACACCGATCCGGTCGACATGGCCGTTGGCATGTCGCATCGCGGCGCTGGTCTTGCGATGGCACGTCATCTGATAGAACGCGGCTATCGCCGTCTTGCCTATGTCGGACATGACATAGGCAGCGACAGGCGCGCTGCTGCCCGACTTGATGGCTTCAAGACCGGCCTGCGTGCCGCCGGTCTTGAATTGATGGGATGTGTGACCCTGCCGGAACCTTCATCGGTTGCCTTGGGGCGGCGCGGCTTGGCTAAACTTCTGGAGAGCGGGCCTTCAAGACCGGATCTTGTCTATTTTTCGAACGATGACATGGCTGTCGGAGGCGTTTTCCATTGCATGGCCAAGGGCATCGCTGTGCCGAGCGAACTGGCGATTGCCGGGTTCAACGGTCTCGATCTGGGCCAAAGTCTCCCTGTCCGGTTGACGACGACGGCCTCTCACCGTGCCCGCATCGGCGAGACAGCGGCGAACGCCATCCTGCAACGATTGAACGGGCAAGAAAGTGCCCGGTTGACGGATGTCGGCTTCACCTTGATCGCCGGCGGAACGGCCTGACTTTGTCTTGTTCTTGGAAAACCTTTGCAGGTGTGAAGGGGCAGCTGCGTCTCTCTAGGGCCAATCGGCATAGGATTGTGCCGCACCCACGTCATTGCGTT
>JAMWZG010000677.1 GCA_024304855.1 Paracoccaceae bacterium | reverse complement strand
GCTCCGATCCTTTGCCTGAAATACGGGCATCCTGCGGGGAGGATGCGGTGGGGCGTTCAAAATTGTTGACAGAAACGCGGACCGTCTGTCAATCTATTTTAGAACCAATGGTTCAAATAATGAACCGATTAAAAGAAACGGGGAGACTGACATGAAGACCACTTCCATCCTTGGCGGGGCATTGGCCCTGTGCATGGCGGCCGTCGGCGGCGCGGCCTTGGCGGACTATCCCGAGAAGCCCGTGACCTTTGTCGTGCCCTTCCCGCCCGGTGATCTTGAGGATGTTCTGACGCGGATGATCGCGGATGACTTTCAGGCCGAGTATGGCGTGGCGGCGGCTGTCGTGAACAAGCCGGGCGGCGGTGGCGGCCCCTTCCCCGGTGCCATCGACGTGGCGACCGCGCCTGCGGATGGATACACGATCGGATCTTTCGTGATCGGGGTGCCGGTTGTGGGCCATCAGATCGGGATTGCCGAGCTGACGCCCGAGAAGTTCGATCCTTTGGGGATTTTCCTGACCTATCCTTTCGTGATCGCTGTCGCGGGGGATGCGCCCTTTGACGACATGGCGGGGCTGGCGGAACATGCCAAGACCAACGAGCTGGCGCTGGGGCATTTCGGCAATGCGCTGACGCCGACGCAGGTGACGATGGCGCTGGCCAAGACGATGGGGTTTGAGTGGGGGTCGGACGCGGCTTTTGACGCGCTGGATTGCAATACGCTGGCCAGTGGCGATGCGGATGTGATCAACACGACGCTGCAACTGATCCTGCCCTGTCTGGACAGTGTGAAGGTGC
>JAMWZG010000676.1 GCA_024304855.1 Paracoccaceae bacterium | reverse complement strand
TGCGATCCGCGAGCTGCTCGACCTCAGCGACCAGCCCAATCGGCCCTGCGAAGAAGCCGACGCGATTGCGCGTCGCCAGCTAAAGCAGGTGGAGCAGCGCATGGCCCGTCTGAAGGCGCTGCGCACCGAACTGAAACGCATGGTTCACGAATGCAGCGGTGGACGTACCGCCGATTGCAAGGTGCTTGAGGTGTTGCGGGATCATTCCGAATGTTTGACCGAACACGACGAGATCGGTGCCTGAGATGCCTGCCGCGCTTGCCTATCCGCTTGCGGCCTTGGCCGAGATCGCCGGGTGTTTCGCGATCTGGAGCTGGTGGCGCCTCGGCGCATCCGCGGCTTGGCTCGTACCCGGTATTGTAGCCTTGGTGGTATTCGGGTGGCTTCTGGCGCAAGTCGAAACGGTTGCTGCGGGCCGCGCCTTTGCCGCCTATGGCGGAGTCTACATTGCGGCTTCGGTACTGTGGATGTGGCTTGCAGAGGGTCACAGACCGGACAGGTGGGATGCGCTTGGCACAGCCGTTTGCTTGCTCGGCGCTGCTATAATACTGGCCGCGCCACGAACCAATTGAACTTTATGGTTTGAACTTGAAACCGTCTCAAATCGCGATCTCATCGCCCCATAAAAAGGGCTATGCTCTGCATTGGTTGGGGTGCCTGCCTGAAAGCTCCCGACGGTCGTACGTGGAACTGACCATCAATAATCAATCCGGAACCCTGATCTGCCAGAGAGGTTGAAAGATCATAGTTCACAAATTGGAATGGGAAGTATGGCGGCAGAAAAACGAGCAGAAAGACGCACACTTTGGA
>JAMWZG010000675.1:547-819 GCA_024304855.1 Paracoccaceae bacterium | reverse complement strand
GCCCAGAAGGATGGCGGCACAGGCTTGCCCTGATCGAGGCTGCCGACCTCAGCTGGTTCGCGGGTGACCGCATCGGCCCGGATCGACTGGCGCTCTGGATATCCATGCGCCTGTCCGGCGCGCACGACGACACCGCAGCCCTTGCACGTGTCGGTTGGGCGGTACGTCGTCTGACAGGTGGGCCAGGCCCAGAGGTGGACCTGGCCGCCTTTCTCGACCGCCGCGATCCGCGAAGGGCTCGGCTTCATCTACCATATTCTCGGGATCGCGCG
>JAMWZG010000675.1:0-537 GCA_024304855.1 Paracoccaceae bacterium | reverse complement strand
CGGAAACCGAGATGACCCCACTCTCCGGCAAGACCCCGCGCGCCTTACGCGCCGTGCTAACGGAATGGCCACTCGTCTCCGCTCCGATGGCCGAAGCTCTGACTGGTGCCAGCCGCGCCGCCGTCCAGCGCAACCTCGCCTGGATGGAAGCGCGTGGTCTGATCCGCGAATTGACCGGGCAGGGCCGCTACCGGATGTGGCGTATTACGAACTGAAGGATGCGGCACACTTCGCCGATCTTGTTGACGGCAGAGGTGTACTCCATAACCCGCGCGCCAGTAGGGTGCGAAGAAAACCGTTTGCAGCTAATGCATTTGTTGCACTTATTTCATATATGGTGGTAGACAGCAGAAAACGGAGAGGAGACCACCATGAACATGTTGGCACACCGACATCTTCCACCGACCCCGCAGGACGCTGCGATCGCGCGTGTCTCGGGACAGGCCTTGTCGCGCTTTGCGGCAGCCCGAGGACCCTTGAAGCTTCGCGTTACAGACGCGGAGCAGATGGAACCGATCGAACTTCCCGCCGGCGCTG
>JAMWZG010000674.1 GCA_024304855.1 Paracoccaceae bacterium | reverse complement strand
AGTCTCTGCGGTTATGGCGCGGGCACGGATTGCCTTGGCGCGCCTCCCGTCGCCTGGAACGGAGAAGATACCTACATTCAGAAAACCGGCATCGTGCAAGATTTCGGCGTGTACGATACGCCCGACGCCTTCTATTTGTCCCATGAGCAATCCTTTGGAAGGCTGCGTGGTGCCCTTTACCGTCATATAATACGCCACTGGATGAATGCGCGCGTACGTGGTTTCCGCAGCGGCCGCCTGAAGACTGACCGACGCGCGACACACGCGCATGCGGAGCCTGCCAATGCCACGTGACCACGGGCACGCGCATATCGATCCGAATTCTGGGGACCGGCGGGTTGCCATCGCCATCTGGGCGAACGGGCTTCTTACCGTTGCGCAGATCGTCGGGGGCATATTCTCGGGTAGTCTAGCACTTATCGCCGATGCGCTGCACAACTTTTCCGATATGGCCTCGCTTGTCATTGCCTTTGCCGCGCGCAGGATCGCGCGCCGCCCGGCTGATGAGCGCATGACTTTCGGCTATGGCCGGGTCGAAATCGTCGCTGCCCTGATCAACTACACCACCCTGATCGTGATCGGCTTCTACCTGATCTACGAAGGTGGCATGCGCATGATTGATCCACCCGAAGTCATGGGGTGGACCGTCGTCATTCTCGGTGGAATTGCGCTTGTGGTCGACACGCTGACCGCAATGCTGACCTATTCGATGCAGAAGGGGAGCGTGAACATCCGCGCGCTGTTTCTCCACAACCTTTCGGACGCGTTGGCTTCAGTGGCCGTCATAGTCGGCGGGACGCTCATTATACTTTATGATATGCGTTGGGT
>JAMWZG010000673.1 GCA_024304855.1 Paracoccaceae bacterium | reverse complement strand
GACAAGCCGATGATCTACTACCCGCTCAGCACGCTGATGCTGGCAGGGATCCGTGATATTCTGATCATTACGACGCCGGAAGATGCCGGGCAGTTCGAGCGGGTGCTGGGCGATGGCTCGGACTTCGGCGTCACACTGTCCTACGAAGTGCAGCCCAAGCCCGAAGGCCTTGCCCAGGCGTTTCACATCGGTGCCGATTTCGTCAGCGGTGCACCCAGCGCGCTCGTGCTTGGCGACAATATCTTTTATGGTCATGGCCTCCCCGATCTGCTCGCAAGCGCTGATGCGCGCCAGTCGGGAGCGACCGTGTTCGCCTACCGTGTGAGCGATCCCATGGCCTTTGGCGTGGTCGAATTCGATGGCGAGGGAAGAGCGATCTCGATCGAGGAAAAGCCCGCGATCCCGAAGTCCAATTATGCTGTCACCGGCCTCTATTTCTACGACGAGACCGTGGTCGATCGGGCGCGGGATATGAAGCCCTCGCCGCGCGGCGAGCTCGAGATCACGGACCTTAACCGGCTGTACCTCGACGAGGGGGCAATGTCGGTCGAGATCATGGGGCGCGGCTTTGCCTGGCTTGATACCGGCACGCATGCCTCGCTGCTTGATGCTGCGACCTATGTCCGGATCACCGAAGAACGGCAGGGATTGAAGATCGCCTGCCCCGAAGAGATTGCCTGGCGTCAAGGCTTCATCACCGCTGACCGACTGCGCGAAATTGCAGAGCCGCTGCGCAAATCAGGCTATGGCGAATACCTGCTTACTCTGCTGGAAGGACCCACCTTGCCGTGAAGATCGTTCCGACCGCCATTCCCGGCCCCCTGGTAATCGA
>JAMWZG010000672.1 GCA_024304855.1 Paracoccaceae bacterium | reverse complement strand
CCATCTTCAAGCTGGTCACCGAGGCCATACCGGCAGATCCGGGTGCCGCCGCCTTGCCGGAAGGCGGCGGCACCCGGATCTGCCGGTATGGCCTCGGTGACCAGCTTGAAGATGGCGGCCAGCCGTTTCGTCGGGTTTTTCTTGCGCCAGGTCTTAGGATCGCGTGCCTTACGCGCCTCGACCTCTTCAATCCGCCCTTCGAGCTGATCCAGAAAGAGCGGATGCGCATAAATCGACCATCCGTTTACGACAAGGGGCGCTTGGGCGGGCACGCTATCGCCGCTCATTCATCCTCGAGCGATAGCGGCGCATCGAGATCGACGTCAACGTCTCCGACCAGTGCTGCAAGACGGTCATGCAAAGCCCCATCGAACGCCCGAATGCGGTCCGGATGCGCCTTGATATCGGCCTCGACAAAATCGAGAAAGGCTCCGAGCACGGGATCTTCCTCGTCGCTGCGCACGGGCTCGATATAGACCCTGCCACTCGGCTCGGTGCAGTAACGAATCTGGTCGCCCTTGCCCAGCTTGAGCTGTTTGCGCACACCCGCCGGCACGGTCGTCTGATACCGATCCGTGAGTTTCGAGACATCTTGTGCGAGGGCTGTCATGGCAGTCTCCTGAAGAAAAGTTTCTTTGCTACCCGCGATAGGTAATGCATTTGCATTGCCTTGTCAAGACAAGCCGCAGCATCTGCTGTCGCCGGGCAGGTCGATGAACCGTCCGGCGCTGACCTATTCTCGCCCCGCCAGAAACTCCGCCAGCACAGGACTGGTCGCGACTTTCGCGGAGCTGAGCAGCTCCGAGCCCGCAAGCGAGGCCTTCGACAGGCGTACGAGCC
>JAMWZG010000671.1 GCA_024304855.1 Paracoccaceae bacterium | reverse complement strand
TGGACCTGACGATTCAGGCCGCCACCGAAGAGGTGCTGTCGGGCGGGATGCGCCTGCTCAACGCCAAGGGGGCCGCCGCCGTCCTGATGGATGTGCATACGGGCGAGGTGATCTCCATCGCCTCGCTGCCGGATTTCGATCCCAATGACCGGCCCGCCCTGCCCACGCAGGGCCGCCCCGATGACAGCCCGCTGTTCAACCGCGCGGTGCAGGGGGTCTATGAGCTGGGCTCGACCTTCAAGATCTTCACCGTCGCGCAGGCGCTGGAACTGGGGATGGTGACTCCTGAGACGATCATCAACACCAAGTCGCCGATGACATGGGGCCGCCACCGGATCAGCGATTTCCGCAATTATGGGGCAGAGCTGACCGTGTCCAAGGTGATCGAGAAATCCTCGAACGTGGGCACGGCGCGCATCGCCATCGACATCGGCGCGGAACGCCAGCGCGACTTTCTGGGCCAGCTTGGCCTGCTCGAGACCACGAAATTCGAGATGGTCGAAGCCCGTGGCGGCAAGCCGCTGTTGCCGCCGCGCTGGTCCGAGCTGTCCACCATGACCATTTCCTATGGCCATGGCATGTCCGCCACGCCGCTGCATCTGGCCGCCGCCTATGCCACGATGGTCAATGGCGGCACGAAGATCGAGCCGACCCTGCTCAAGCAGAATGGTCCGCAATTCGGCCCGCGCGTGATCTCGGAGCGCACGTCGGAGCAGTTGCGCCGGATGCTGCGCCTGACCGTCAGCCAGGGCACCGCCAGCTTTGGCGATGTGCCGGGCTATGCGGTGGGCGGCAAGACCGGCAGCGCCGACAAGCCCCGCATCGACGGGCGCGGCTATGAGA
>JAMWZG010000670.1 GCA_024304855.1 Paracoccaceae bacterium | reverse complement strand
GCGGCGGGCAGACCTTCTCGATCATCCCGTTCATCGACAGCGGTGAGCAGCCGCAAGACGCAGGCGCGGGGCTGTCGCTGGTCGCCTAATCGGCGCGCGAGGGGGAGACGATCTGAACCCAAAGGGGAGCCGTGGGACCACGGTTCCCCTTTTTCCATGTCCGTTTGCGTGAAGGACGCCACCCGCTTGCGATCTGGTGTAAATGCGATACAATAATATATTATCGCAATATCGAGGGCGGGCGCGTGGCGGCTAGATCAGGGACGGTTCAATGGTTCGAGAGCTTTAATGTTGAGTCAGAGGTTGCAGATCTCCTCGCCCATATCGAGCGCTGCACCGGATTTGCGCTGCCTGACCGCAAGCGTGATGTCCTCATGACCCATGCAAGGGCAAAGCTCGACAGGACAAGGCAGGCATATCTGGAGGCCAAGGCAGCTGGAAAGCCGGTATCCACATCGCGGCGTGCGTATCTGACCGACCTGCAGGACACGATCTTCATGGCGATCCCGGAAGAGAACCTCGCGCGGATGCCGCTGAACCAGCAGGTTTTCAACGACCCGTCATTTTACGCGGACGCCATGCACCGCGCCGCTGCGATCAGCGAGGATGAGCTTTTCATGGCGCTGTCCTCTTCGCTGAAGGACATGACGGTCCAAGACGCCCGGGCCTTCGTCTCGAAGCTTTGGCACGGCACGATCGATGACAATGCCCGCAAATTCGCCGAAGCCCTGAAGCGCCCCGAGCGTGAACCGCAGCCCTTTCGCCCGGGGAACACCGTGTAAGATCGGAGCCATTCTCTTGGCTTGAGCCGTACCGAGGTTGGCCGCCTCGAACCCCCTTTCCTGGAGGTG
>JAMWZG010000067.1:7075-13510 GCA_024304855.1 Paracoccaceae bacterium | reverse complement strand
GTCTATGTGCGCGGCCATGCGCGCGATTTCGACCATTGGCGCGATCAGGGCGCGGATGGCTGGGGCTATGCCGATGTGCTGCCCTATTTCCGGCGGATGGAGCAGTCCCATGGAGGTCAGGACGGCTGGCGCGGCACCGATGGCCCCTTGCATGTGACGCGCGGACCGCGCCGCAATCCGCTGTTTCACGCCTTTGTCGAGGCGGGGCGGCAGGCCGGTTATGGCGTGACCGATGACTATAACGGCGAGCGTCAGGAGGGGTTCGGCCCGATGGAGCAGACCGTGTATCGCGGGCGGCGCTGGTCGGCGGCGAATGCCTATCTCAAGCCTGCGTTGAAGCGGCCCAACTGTGACCTGATCCGCGCCTTTGCCCGCCGCGTGGTGATCGAGAATGGCCGCGCGGTCGGGGTCGAGGTGGCGCGCGGTGGCCGGGTCGAGGTAATCCGGGCGCGGCGCGAGGTGGTGCTGGCGGCCTCTTCGATCAACTCGCCCAAGCTCTTGATGCTGTCGGGGATCGGCCCTGCGGCGCATTTGCGCGCGCATGGGATAGATGTGGTGGCGGACCGGCCCGGCGTGGGGGGCAATTTGCAGGACCATCTGGAGTTGTATATCCAGATGGCGGCAAGCCAGCCCATCAGCCTGTTCAAATACTGGAACCTCTGGGGCAAGGCGCTGATCGGGGCGCAGTGGTTGTTGACGGGCAAGGGGCTGGGGGCCAGCAACCAGTTCGAGAGCGCGGGCTTCATCCGGTCGCGGGCCGGGGTCGATTATCCCGACATCCAGTTTCATTTCCTGCCCATTGCCGTGCGCTATGACGGCAAGGTGGCAGCCGAGGGGCACGGGTTTCAGGCCCATGTCGGCCCGATGCGCAGCACCTCGCGCGGGGCGGTCACGCTGCGGTCGGGTGATCCGGCGGCGGACCCGGTGATCCGCTTCAACTACATGTCCGACCCGCAGGATTGGTGGGAGTTCCGCCAATGTATCCGCCTGACCCGAGAGATCTTTGGTCAGGAGGCGTTCAAGCCCTTCGTCAAGCACGAGATTCAACCGGGCGCTGCGGTGCAGAGCGATGCGGAGCTGGACGATTTCATTCGTGAACACGCCGAGAGCGCCTATCACCCCTGTGGCACCTGCCGCTTGGGGCGGGCGGATGACCCCTTGGCGGTGGTGGACCCGGCGGCGCGGGTGATCGGGGTCGGGGGGCTGCGCGTCGCGGATAGCAGCATTTTCCCGCGGATCACGAATGGCAATCTCAACGCGCCGTCGATCATGGTGGGCGAAAAGGTGAGCGATCACCTGCTGGGGCGCGCCCCTTTGTCGGCGGATAACAGGCAGCCCTGGATCCATCCCGCCTGGGAGGCGGCGCAACGATAGCGCCCTGAGGCCGCAACTGTCGCCTAGTTCACAGTTGATTAACCTTTTGTTAATGAGTCTTAAAACTTTGAGTTGAACGGATCGGCGTTCCGGTTGATATCGGCGGCATGATCAAAATCATTTTTTTATTTCTTTTGGCGGTGGGTTTGCTGACGGCTTCTTTCGTGCTGGCCGATGCTCCGACAGGTGCGATCCGTGTTATTGACGGGGATACGCTGGATGTCGGGGGCACGCGCGTGCGCCTTCACGGGATCGACGCGCCTGAGGCCAGCCAGACCTGCAAGACCGAACAGGGGCGCAGCTGGGACTGTGGCGCATGGGTCAGCCGCGAAGTGCGCGCCCGCTATCAGGGCAAGGTGGCGCGGTGCACGGCGGTGGACCGCGACCGCTATGACCGGATCGTGGCGCGCTGTGCGGTGAATGGTGCGGATATGGGCGCGGCGCTGGTCGGGGATGGGCTGGCCTTTGCCTATCGCCGCTATGCGATGGATTACGACCTTGTCGAAAAGCAGGCCGCCGTGGCCGGGCGCGGGCTGTGGACGATGCAGGTCGAGAACCCCGCCCGGTTTCGCCAGCAGGGCCAGTCCTCTGCCGCTGCGCCGCAGCAGCAGGTGGCGGGCGATTGCAGCATCAAGGGCAATATCAGCGCCAAGGGCGAGCGGATCTATCACCGACCGGGGCAGGAACATTATGACCGCACCCGGATCAACACCGCGCAGGGCGAGCGCTGGTTCTGTTCGGCGGCCGAGGCTGAACGCTCGGGCTGGCGGGCCGCGCGGCGCTGAGGGCGCGCGGGGAAGGGGGGCGGCTGCCCCCCACGTCGAACCTTGTTCGACGATCCCCCCGCGGATATTTCCGGCAAGAAGAAACAGGGGTCTTGTCATGTCTGCACAGTCTGTGTGCAGGGATGCCGGGCTGTTCAAGCGGGCGGCGGGCGCTATGATGCGCCTTATGAGCGAGCGTTTTTCCATCGAGACCCGCAAGGGATTGCCTGAGCATCTGCGCGTGCTGGCCGACCGCTATCCGCGGGCGGAGTGGCGCGGGCATATGAATTTCAACGACCTGACCGCCTTCTGGCTGGAGCGGCATCTGATGTTCCGGCAGGTGCTGGACAAGGTGATCGGGGATACGCAGGCGCATCTGGACGGGCGCGCCGGACGCTATGGGCCGGAGCTGTCGCGCTATACCGGGTTTTTCCTGGATCAGTTGCATGGGCATCACCAGATCGAGGATCAGCATTACTTTCCGCAGTTCATGGCGATGGACAAGCGGCTGGAACAGGCCTTCGACATTCTGGATGCGGATCATCATGCGCTGGATCACCATCTGAACAGTCTGGCCGATCACACCAATCAGGTGCTGCGCGCCTTGCAGAGCGGGCAGAAGGCGCGGGACGAGGCGGGGCGGCTGCTGGCGGTGCAGGAGGGGTTCAAGACCTTTCTGGACAGGCATCTGATGGATGAGGAAGAGATCATCGTGCCCATCGTTCTGGAATATGGGGCCGAGATGTCCTGAGCCCTGTGCGGCACTCTGCGCGATCTGCGGGGTTTGATCTGTCTCAAGGCGGGGCGTGGCGGGGCGACCTAGTGTCGGGGTGACGCAACCTCAAGGAGACACGCGCCATGGCGAACACACCCCACGAACTGCATGAGGAATTTCCCGAACATGCGGCGAAAATCACCGCATTGAAGACAACGGACAGCCATTTTGCGACCCTGGCGCAGGAGTATCACGCGATCAACCGGGCCGTGCACCGCGCCGAGACGCTGGTGGAGCCGGTGGAAGAGCTGGCCGAGGTCGAAATGCGCAAGAAGCGTGCGGCGCTCAAGGACCAGATCTATGCCTATCTGAAGGGCTGATGGCGCGTGCGGACCTGAGGGGCGCGGGGGGAACCTCGCGCCCTTGTCCCTGTTCAGTCAACGCTGTAGGGCAGGACACCGCGTTCATCGGTATTGATCGTCAGGCGGCGTTCCAATGGCGGGACCGAGCGCTGGTGACAGTCCTTGCGCTCGCAGATGCGGCAGGAGATGCCGATGGGTTCAAAGGCGCGCGGGTTTGCAAGGTCCAGATCATCGGCATAGACCAGATCGGCGGCATGGCGCACCTCGCATCCCAGGGCGATAGCAAAGCGGCGGGTGGGCGCGCCGAAACTGCCGCCGGGTTTCGAGACATCGCGGGCGAGGCTGATATAGCGCACCCCGTCGGGCGTTTCGGCCAGTTGGCGCAGGAAGCGGCCCGGCGTTTCAAACGCGCGGTGCACATTCCACAGCGGGCAGGCCCCGCCAAAGCGCGCGAATTGCAGGCGCGTGGCGGAATGGCGCTTGGTGATCGTGCCGGCCTGATCGACGCGGACGAAGAAGAAGGGGATGCCCTTGGCCCCCGGCCGTTGCAGCGTGGACAGGCGATGCGCCACCTGTTCGATCGAGGCGCCGAAGCGATGGGCCAGAACCTCCAGATCGTGCCTTGCGTCGCGCGCGGCAGCAAGAAAAGCGGTATAGGGCATCAGCGCGGCCCCGGCGAAGAAATTGGCCAGTCCGATCTTGGCGATGGCGCGGGCCTGATCCGACTGGAACCTTGCCAGATCCAGCGTCGCGTCCAGCAGCGCCTCTTGTTTCAAAAGGGCAAGCTGGAGGAGCAGTTGAAACCCTTGGGTTTCCGGGCTTGCGCGCGCGGACAGGGTCAGGTGGCGCTGCGCGGGGTCATAGTGGCGGATTCGGGAAGCATCATGAAATGAGACAGATACGCCAGAACCCTCAAGCGTTCTGAGGGCGTGGGGCCGGATTCCATCCGATCCGGCCTGTGACGCGAAATGTTCGGCGGCGCGATCGACGGCGTCGATGTAATTGTCGCAATAGTGAAAGAAGTCACGCACCTCATCCCAGGGTGAGGGCTGGGTGCGGGCATCCTCGCGGCCCAGAGCCTCGTCCAGCGAGGCGAGGCGTTCGTGGGTCTGGCGGTAGGCGCGGTGCAGGTCGAGAAAGGCGCGCGCCAGGGCGGGGGCATTCGAGGCGGTCAGGCGCAGATCGGCCAGCGGCGTGCTGTGTTCGGCAAAGACCGGATCGGCCATCGCCTCGCGCATGTCCGAGACCAGCCTTTCGCTGTCGCCGGTGCTGAGTTCGGTGACATCAAAGCCGAATTCCTGCGCCAGCGCCAAAACCACGGTGGTGGAGACGGGGCGGTTGTTGTTCTCCATCTGGTTGAGATAGGGCAGGGAGACACCCAGCTTGGCGGCAAAGTCCTTCTGCGTCAGGCCAAGGCGCTGGCGTGTCTCGCGCAGTTTTGCACCGGCATAGAGTTTTTGCAGGGCCATGAAGGTCTCTTTGCAAACCGAAGGTCAGGCCGCAGCGTAGCTTTGCAAAGATGCTGGTGCAAGCGCGGTCAGAGGCCGAGCTGGCGTTCGCGGCGGATGACGTAGAGGATGGCGCCCACCGCGAGGACCGAGGTGATGAACATGATCCAGACCAGCGGAAACTCTCCGCGTCCGGGTTTGAGCAGCGCGCCTGCCAGCGCCGAAAGACCCGCGCCGCCGCCGATCATGATCGCCCCGCCAAGGCCCGACGCGGTGCCGGCCAGATGCGGGCGCACCGAGAGCATCCCGGCGGTGGCATTGGCGATGGTCATGCCGTTGCCCACGCCCACCAGGCTCATGAAGCCGAAGAACACCAACGGGCTGGAATAGCCGGCGTAGCTGACGATGAGGGACAGTGCCATGCCGATGCTGGAGGAGATCGTGCCCCAGAGCACCATCCGGTTGACCCCGTGGCGGGCGGCCAGCATTCCGGTGGCCCAGTTGCCGAGGAAATAGCCGATGGAGGGGGCCGCGAAGTAGAGGCCCAACTGACTGGGCGAGAGGCCGAAGACCTGCGTGCCCACGAAGGGCGCGCCGCCGAGATAGGCGAAGAACGCGCCAGAGCCGAAGGCGGAGGCCAGACAATAGCCCCAGAAGCGCGGCGAGGTGAGCAATTCGGGATATTCCCGGAATTGCTGCATCAGGGAATTCTCGCTGGGGGTTCCGGTCTCGCCCAGGTCGCGCCATGCGATGAAGAGGACCAGAAGGCCGCAGGCCAGCAGCATCGCGAAATTGGCGCGCCAGCCGAAGGCATCCTCGAGCAGGCCGCCAATCGCCGGGGCGACCATGGGCACCACCGCCATGCCCATCGTGACATAGCCGATCATCGAGGCGGCGCGGTCCTGCGTATACATGTCGCGCACCACGGCCCGGCTGAGGACCATGGCGACCGCGACCACGGCCTGAAAGGCGCGGAAGATCAGGAAGACCGTGGCATTCGGCGCCATGAGGCAGCCGACGGTCGCCACGCAGAACAGCACCACGCCCCAAAGGATCACGGGGCGGCGGCCGACCTTGTCCGAGAGCGGGCCGATCAGGATCTGGAGCACCGCGCTCATCGCCAGATAGGTGGCGACGGACAATTGCATCACGCTGTAGTCCACGTCAAAGTGCAGCGCCATGCCGGGCAGAGAGGGCAGGAAGATGTTCATCGCCATGGCGGAGATGCCTGCGAGCAGGATCAGCGTCGTCACATGGGGTGCGGTGGAGCGGTCCAGATAGCGGACCGGGATGGGGTCTTGCATGGGCAAAGGGCTAAGCCTCGATTCGGGGGAAGTCCATTCTGCATGTGCAGAAATTTGCTGATTTGCGATTTGCGATGCGGTGCTTGCCAATAATTTGCAAATTTGCCGAAATCCGCTTTGCCGAAAGGATATGCCCGCTTATACCTGCGGGTCAGGGTGGGGTAGGCGTTATTCCTTCCGCCAGTGGACGACAGAACCGGCAAGGCGCAAGGCGCTGCGGTCAGCAAGCAGGGAACATCCGATGAAAGACATCCTTCAGGAACTTGAAGAGCGGCGCGCCGGGGCCCGGCTGGGTGGTGGGCAGGCGCGGATTGATGCGCAGCATTCCAAGGGCAAACTGACGGCGCGCGAGCGGATCGAGCTTTTGCTGGATGAGGGCAGCTTTGAGGAATACGACATGTTCGTGACCCATCGCTGCACCGATTTCGGGATGGAGCAGAGCAAGCCGCGCGGCGATGGTGTCGTGAC
>JAMWZG010000067.1:0-7065 GCA_024304855.1 Paracoccaceae bacterium | reverse complement strand
AAGATGTGTATAAGAGACAGGTCTATGTCTTCAGTCAGGATTTCACCGTGCTGGGCGGGTCGGTGTCGGAGACCCACGCGGCCAAGATCTGCAAGATCATGGATATGGCGGTGCAGAACGGTGCGCCGGTGATCGGGATCAACGATTCGGGCGGTGCGCGGATTCAGGAAGGTGTGTCCTCGCTGGCGGCTTATGGCGAGGTGTTCAAGCGCAACATCCTGGCCTCGGGCGTGGTGCCGCAGATCAGCCTGATCATGGGGCCATGTGCGGGTGGTGCGGTTTACAGCCCGGCGATGACCGATTTCATCTTCATGGTGAAGGACAGCTCCTACATGTTCGTGACCGGGCCTGACGTGGTCAAGACCGTAACGAATGAGGTTGTGACGGCCGAGGAACTGGGCGGGGCCACGACCCATACCAAGAAATCGAGCGTCGCGGATGGTGCTTTCGAGAACGATGTGGAGGCGCTGAACGAGGTGCGCCGTCTGGTCGATTTCCTGCCGCTGAACAACCGCGAGAAGCCGCCGGTGCGGCCCTTCTTCGACGATCCGGCGCGGGTCGAGATGAGTCTGGATACGCTGGTGCCGGACAACCCCAACATGCCCTATGACATGAAGGAGCTGATCCTGAAGGTCGCGGATGAGGGGGATTTCTACGAGATTCAGGAAGACTTCGCCAAGAACATCATCACGGGCTTCATCCGCCTTGAGGGGCAGAGCGTGGGTGTCGTGGCCAATCAGCCGATGGTTCTGGCAGGCTGTCTGGATATCGACAGCAGCCGCAAGGCCGCGCGGTTCGTGCGTTTCTGTGATGCGTTCGAGATTCCGATCCTGACCTTCGTGGATGTGCCGGGCTTTCTGCCGGGGACGACGCAGGAATATAGCGGCGTGATCAAGCATGGCGCGAAGCTGCTCTTTGCCTATGGCGAGGCGACGGTGCCAAAGGTAACGGTGATCACGCGCAAGGCCTATGGCGGGGCCTATGTGGTGATGGCGTCCAAGCATTTGCAGGGCGACATCAACTATGCCTGGCCGACATCCGAGATTGCGGTGATGGGGGCCAAGGGCGCGACCGAGATCCTCTATCGCAGCGAGTTGAACGATCCTGAAAAGATCGCGGGCCGGGTCAAGGATTACGAGGATCGCTTTGCCAACCCCTTCGTGGCGGCCGAACGCGGCTTTATCGACGAGGTGATCCAGCCGCATAGCACCCGCCGCCGGGTGGCGCGGGCCTTTGCGGCGCTGCGCGGCAAGAAGCTGACGAATCCCTGGAAGAAGCATGACAACATCCCGCTGTAAGGCGGGATCAGAGGCCCGCCCCCGCGCGAGGAGGCGTGTGGGGCGGGTCCGGGATATTCAAGTATTTTCAGAACGATGAAAGAGGGGCTGCGCCGGATGTCGGAGGCTGCGGAACAAGCGGGAGCGGGGCGGCGTGATGGCTGGCACCTGATGCGCGAGGGGGCCGTTCTGGTCCTGGCGCGTCGCCTGCCTGCGCGTTTTGACCTGTCGGCGCGGACCGTTCTGCCGCTGGCGGGGCGGGCCGTGGGGCGCGCGCGTCTGGCGCATCAGTTGCGGCAGGATGTCTGGCGGTGCCTGCGTGATCTGCGCGGCTTCTGGCCGGTCGTGCGGATCGAGCGGAGCGAGGACGCGCTGCATGTCACCGTCGGCGGGGCTCTGGACGGGACCAGAGCGCCGGTAGAGCGGGCCGAGGCGCGGCTGGCCGCACTTCTGGCCGATCCACGGCACCGGGCGCGCTGGCTGCGTCATGCGGGAGGAGTGGCGTGATGCGGGGGCGAACTCTGGCGCTGGTCGCGCTTGCGGCGCATCTGGCCCTGCCCCTGCGGGCTGAGGTCGCCCTGCCCTCGGGGCTGGAGGCGGCGCTGCTGGAGGGGTTTGTCGAGCTGCAACCCGATGGTGCGCGCTGGGGGCGTTTCCGCTATGTCATGCCCGCGCTGGCGGAGGGTGCGGATTTCGACGCGGTGCAGCAGGACTTCTCGGCCCTGTGCGAGGGGCAGGCCCTTCCGATGCTGGAAGCCGCCGGCGAGACCGTCGCGCTTGTCGTCGTTTCGCTGATGGACAAGCCGATGGAATTCGGTCAGTCCGACCCCGGAACGGTGCAGTATTTCGAGAGTTTCGCCATCCGCGACGGCCGCTGTATCTGGGAGGAATTCTAATGTCCCTACAATATCTTGCGGGCAGCTCTTCATTCTGGGTCGGGAATGAGTCTTTTCTGACACAGCCCGGCCACTTTGCGACCGGCGGATATGTTTCACCGCAGGGTTCCAGTATCATGGAAGGCGGTCACACTCACGTGGCCGGTACCTCGTGTCAATGGCAGGTCGCACCTCAGGGTTGCGGCCTGTCAGGAACCAGTAACAGGAGAAACAGATGTCGAAGAACATCACGAGCATGTTGGCGCTCTGCATGGTTGCCCTTGTGGCCGCTTGCGGTCAGCCGAAAGAAGAAGAATTCGTCGTCGTGGAGCCCGAGCCCATTTCGATGGAGCCGACCTACACCGGCAAATACAAGTAACATCGGCGCGGGACCGATCGCCGGGCGCGTGGCGCCGGGATTGGTCCCGTCCACCCTGGCTGCGGCCTTGTTGCGCCGCCCCCCCTTGCATCGCATCACCCCGACTGGTCGCCGGATGTCAGGCGGCGTGATCCGGACAGCGCGCGGTTGCCGCGCGGGCGGAGAGGCGTGGTCATGCTGAAGCATCGTGGCTTTCCGGGGCGTCTGACCGGCACCGATTTCCAGTTCACCATCCGCCGCGCCAATCCCAAGGGCGTGACACCGTTGACCCGGCGCGAACGCTATCGGGATCGCAAGGCGGTGGACAAACATGCCGATGCCGTGTTCATGGCGGCGCTTTGGGATCATTTCGCAGATGAGCCTTTCGAACGCGGCAATCTGGATGCGGGCCGTCTGAGCTGGCTTTTCGGGCGCGAGGTCATCCCCGCGACAGAACCGTTCGATCCGGCAAGCTATGAGGCGTTGCTGGTCATCGACGAGGCCGCAGCGCGCGCCTCCTTCCCCGAGGTGTTCGAGGAATGATCGGCGGTTTCTTGCAGGACAAGGCTTGCGTTGGGCGGGATTCGGCCCAGCTTTCGCAGCTCTCCGATACGGGCTTGGCGGCCAGGCGGAGTTGCGGCAGTCTGACCCTCGTAGTGGCGGTCCATCCTCTTCGGACCGGGACTGGCAGTCTGAACCGTTACCCTTCCCCTGATGGGCGGAGCGCTCTTCCCCTAGGCTCTCCGCCCATTTTTTCTTCTGCAAGTTCAGCACCCTTTCGCCATAGGCGAACCCTTGCCCATGGCGGCGGAGGGGTTGGACCCGGTGCGGGAACCAATCTACATCTTGATGCGTTAGATACCGGATATGTCCACGGAACGCACAACAGGAAAGGCTGTCAGAAATGCAGATTACCAAATGGATCGCAGGTGCCGTTTGCGCCCTTACGCTTGCCGCTTGTGGCGACTCGCCGCTTGAGCAGGGCCTCATCGGGGCGGGCGCGGGGGCCGGTGCGGCTGTCGTGCTGGATGGCAACCCTGTCACGGGTGCCGTCGTCGGCGGCGCGGCCAACGTCGTCTATTGCCAGCGCTACCCCTCGCGCTGCTGAGCCTGTCGCGGGTCTGATCCCGCGCGGCACAAGCCTGCTCGCATTGAACCATCGGACCGATTGGCGGTCCGGTGGTTTTTTCATGTCTGAAGACCTGTCACCCCAAGGGCGCCGCCCGCGTGGCCAAGAACCAGAAGGAACCTGAGATGTTCAAGAAGATCCTGATCGCGAACCGCGGCGAGATTGCCTGCCGCGTCATCAAGACCGCCCGCAAGATGGGTATCAAGACGGTTGCGATCTATTCGGATGCCGACCGTCAGGCGCTGCATGTGCAGATGGCCGATGAGGCGGTGCATATCGGGCCGGCGCCCGCGAATCAGTCCTATATCGTCATCGACAAGGTGATGGAGGCGATCCGCAAGACCGGCGCCGAGGCGGTGCATCCCGGTTACGGCTTTCTGTCCGAGAACAGCAAATTCGCCGAGGCGCTGGCCGCTGCGGGCGTCGCCTTCATCGGGCCGCCCGTCGGGGCGATCGAGAAGATGGGCGACAAGATCACCTCGAAGAAGATCGCGGCCGAAGCGGGCGTGTCCACGGTGCCCGGCTACATGGGGTTGATTGCGGATGCCGATGAGGCGGTCAAGATTTCGGGCGAGATCGGCTATCCGGTGATGATCAAGGCCAGCGCGGGCGGTGGCGGCAAGGGGATGCGCATCGCGTGGAAGGAAGACGAGGTCCGCGAGGGGTTCCAGTCGTCCAAGAACGAGGCGGCCAGTTCCTTTGGCGATGACCGTATCTTCATCGAGAAATTCGTCACCCAACCGCGCCATATCGAGATTCAGGTGCTGGCCGACAGCCATGGCAACACGATCTATCTGGGCGAGCGGGAATGCTCGATCCAGCGCCGCAACCAGAAGGTCATCGAAGAGGCGCCGAGCCCGTTCCTTGACGAGGCGACCCGCAAGGCGATGGGCGAGCAGGCCTGTGCCTTGGCCGCAGCGGTGGGCTATACCTCGGCGGGCACGGTGGAATTCATCGTGGACGGGCAACGCAACTTCTATTTCCTCGAGATGAATACGCGGCTTCAGGTGGAACACCCTGTGACCGAGCTGATCACCGGCATCGACCTTGTCGAGCAGATGATCCGCGTGGCCTATGGCGAGGCGCTGGCGCTGAAACAGTCGGACATCAAGCTGCATGGCTGGGCGATGGAAAGCCGCCTTTATGCGGAAGATCCCTACCGCAACTTCCTGCCCTCGATCGGGCGTCTGACGCGCTATCGCCCGCCGGCCGAAGTGACCGCGGCAGGGCATGTGGTGCGCAACGATACCGGCGTCTATGAGGGCGGCGAGATCAGCATGTATTATGACCCGATGATCGCCAAGCTGTGCACATGGGGGCCGACCCGCGCGGATGCCATCGAAGCGATGCGCAATGCGTTGGACGGGTTCGAGGTCGAGGGGATCGGGCATAACCTGCCGTTCCTGAGCGCGGTGATGGATCATCCGAAATTTGTGGCGGGCACGATCACGACCGCGTTCATCGCCGAGGAATTCCCGGAAGGTTTCAACGGCGTGGCCCTGCCGGACGAGGTGTTGCGGCGCGTTGCGGCCTCTTGCGCGGCCATGCACCGGGTGGCGGAAATCCGGCGCTCGCGCGTGTCGGGGCGGATGGACAATCACGAACGCAAGGTGGGCAGCGACTGGGTTGTGACCGTGCAGGGGCATAGCTATCCGGTGACGATCAAGGCGGATCAGGGTGGCTCGACCGTCTGTTTCGACGACGGGTCGGAACTGCGGGTGACAAGCAGCTGGACACCCGGCGATCAACTGGCTGTGCTGGATGTCAGTGGCGAGTCGCTGGTGTTGAAGGTCGGCAAGATCTCGGGCGGGTTCCGGATCCGGTCGCGCGGGGCGGATCTGAAGGTGCATGTGCGCACGCCCCGGCAGGCGGAACTGGCCAGCCTGATGATCGAGAAGACGCCGCCCGATACGTCGAAGCTGCTGCTCTGCCCGATGCCCGGCCTGATCGTCAAGATCAACGTCGAGGTGGGCGACGAGGTGCAGGACGGTCAGGCGCTCTGCACCGTCGAGGCGATGAAGATGGAGAACATCCTGCGCGCCGAGCGCAAGGGCGTTGTCGCCAAGATCAACGCGGCCCCCGGCGACAGCCTGTCGGTCGATGCGGTGATCATGGAGTTCGAGTGATCCGATGATCCACGCCGCGCCCGCAGTTCACGGCCCCTTATCCCCCCTTGCGGGGGATCTGCGGGGCGTGGCGGGCGCGGGTCATTCCTTGCCCAGGTTTTCGCGGATTTCCTGCTGCCGGGTCGGCCATTTGTCGATGCTGCGGGTGATCTCGCGCATGTCCCAGGGGGCGGGTTTGCGCAGTTTGACGCCGCCATCCTTGTCCACCAGAACCAGCATGAAGCCACGCGGGCGCAGTTTGCGGCGCAGATCAGAGCGGGCGTCGGGGTCTGTGTCGGTCAGCACCACGATGTCGCGCAGCAGCAAGGCCGGGATGTCGGCGCGCAGAAATGTCATCTGCTCGATGAAGCGCGGATCATTGTCGGTGTCGGCAAAGACGACGATGGGCCTTTTTGTCCAGAGAAATTCACTCAAATCCGTATCATTCCCCTCTATCAAGGGGAATGCGGGCGGTTCTGCGGTCGCGTCTGCGGCACCTGCGGGGAATGCCAATAATCCTGCAAATACAATGGCAAGTATGGTCTTCATGCGGCCTCCTGTCCCCTCAGATATAGGGGGTGGTCCGATGAATGCGAATGCCTTTTCACAGGGCAGGGAAAAGTTTTCCGTCGTTAAACCTCTGGTGAGGGGTCGGGGGCAATGATCCGGGCGGTCACTTCCTCCCGGGTCGCGTGGCGCGGCCCCTTCGCACAGGGCATAGATGCCGATGGACGTCATTCTGCATATCGGGGCGCATCGCACCGCCTCGACCAGTTTTCAGGCCTATCTGCGGGCCAATTCCGCGCGCCTCGAAGAGCAGGGGATCTGCTTCTGGGGACCAAGGCGCACACGATCGGGGTTGTTCTCGGGGATCATTCCGATGAACGGCTCGCCACGGCTGGAACGGCAGGCCCGGATGGCCAAGGGGCGGATCGCCTTGCAGATCGAGCGGGCGAAGATCAAGGGAATGCAGCACCTGATCGTGTCGGACGAGAATGTGATCGGCGCGCCGCGCCGGAACCTGCGCGATGCGATGCTCTATCGTGGCGCGGGCGAGCGGATGGCGCGTCATGCTGCGGCCTTTGGCGGGCGCATCACGCGGGTCGTGCTGTCGATCCGGGCTTTCGACAGTTACTGGCCCTCGACCATCGCCTTTGGGATCGCGCGCGGCCATGCGGTGCCCGATCCGCATATGCTGGAGGCGATGTCGGCGCAGACACGCGGCTGGCGCGAGGTGATCACCGATCTGGCACTGGCCTTGCCGGAGGTGGAGCTGCTGGTGCTGCCGCACGAGACCTATGGCGGGATGCCCGAGCGGCGG
>JAMWZG010000669.1 GCA_024304855.1 Paracoccaceae bacterium | reverse complement strand
TGAACAGAAAACCGTCGGGCGAGAAGCAGGGGCCGTTCGGAACATCAAACGTGATGGATGGGGCAAAATCCATCACCTGGTCCGCAACGCGATTCCGGTCACGGTCGACAACAGACCAGACTTTGTCCTTGCGGGTGCCAACGAAGGTCACCGTCCCCTGCGGCGCCACCGCCATAGAGCGGGCATCGGGCACCACGGCATAGAGGCTTACTTCAAAGCCATCGGGCACGTTGATGTGCGGCACGATTGCGCGCAGGGCTTCGGCTGTGGCACCATCTTGCTCCACAAACGTGAAGGCCGCGTCAGTCCGCTGCATATTCGACAGCTTGTCCATGTTGTCTTGTGCCATGGCAGGGGCCACCATGGCACTACTCAAGAGCAAGGCTGCCGCCAGTTTAGTGAAACTCATGTCATCCTCCCAAGATGTAAATGGAGAGCTTGAATTTAGCTTTCGCAAAATACGATCTCCGCGGTAAAGGTTTGCTAATACTTCTCGTTACGTCAACGGTTTTTGTGGGACGCTGCGCTGATCGGTGGCATCGATGAGGAAGTGGCACACCGCCCATCCTCAGGCGGCATTCATCGCTCGGCTTCCAGAGCCCCATCGCCTACGAGCGAATGGCAAGGGAAGTGAGCTAAACGCTCTCCACAAAAGCCGGGCAAGTCCACCATGCCTTGCGCCAACAACCGCAACGCATTCGAGGCCAGCAGCCAGAAACAGAGATGGATTGCAATCAAAACGGACAAAGAAGGCGGTCATTCGTGTAGTTTGCAGCGAATGGCTGCAATCCGCCGATGCTGTTGAAAAAGTCTTTGTTGCAGCGCGGCAAGTCCTTTGATTCACTTGATTATGAGG
>JAMWZG010000668.1 GCA_024304855.1 Paracoccaceae bacterium | reverse complement strand
GGAGCCGCCGTTCTCGTACATGAAATGATCGGCCACGGCGCGTGTCATCTGCCACGATCCGATCAGGTTGTTGCGGATCACGGCCTCGAAGCCCTTGTTGGTGATGTCGCGCGCGGCAGCTATATACTGGCCGCCCGCGTTGTTCACCAGAACATCAAGCCGCCCGTAATGGTCCTTGATGCGCTCCATCGCTATTTCGATACTATTCGCGTCACGGGTGTCGCCGGGCACGACAAGGGCCTCGCCACCCGCCGCGCGGATCATCTCGGCGGTCTCCTGCAGCGGCTCTTCGCGGCGCGCGAACAGTGCCAGCCTGGCCCCGCAGGAAGCCATTTCCAGGGCCGTGGCCCGGCCCATCCCCGAGCCGGATCCGGTGACCAAAGCCCCCTGGCCCGCCATGAGATCCGGCGCGTAACGCCGTGCTTCTTCTTCGCTCATGTTCTGCCCCCTCAGTTTTTCAGCAGTTCGCCGGCGATGATCAGCTTGCGCACCTCCTGGGTGCCCGCGCCGACCTCCAGCACACGTCCGGTGCGGTAGAGGCGGTTCACTTCGGTATCACGCATGTAGCCCGAACCCCCGTGGATCTGCACCGCCTTGTCCAGCACGAAGGACGTCGCCGCGGCGGTCTTGAAGATCGCCGCAGCGGTCAGCTTGTGGATCTCGCCGCGTCCGCCTTCGCCCTCTTCCAGCCCCTCGCACATGGCGGCCGTCTTCAGCGACAGGCTGCGCGCCGCCTCGATCTGGGTATACATGTCGGCCAGCATCGCCTGCACCATCTGGAAACTGGCGATCGGCTTGCCGAACTGCTGCCGCGTCTTGGCGTAATCGATGGAAATATCCAGCGCCCGCTGCGCAAT
>JAMWZG010000667.1 GCA_024304855.1 Paracoccaceae bacterium | reverse complement strand
GGCATCTGCCCCGACCAGAAGAGTTTCTCGGTCCCGGTTGAGATACCTGAATGAGCGATCTCGACCACCAGGTCGCCTGCAGAAGGGTCCGTCAGGTCCAGACATTCCACCGACAGGTCGCGGGGACCATTCAGAAGGACTGCGTGTGTCTGCATCATCCCCTCCTGTCGTTTCGGGATCCGGGCGGGAAAGACTCGGATCGAGTGGTGTCGTTATCTGTCAGTTTAATGTTACAGAATTAACTGTCAACATAAATGGACAGTTTCCGGAGATCCTTGTCAATCTGGCTTCACACATGTGACGACAGAGGTGACAAACGGCCGGCGCGCAGGCGGTGCCGAAACTTTTCCGAACCCCGCATCCGAGCAAAGCCTGCCTATTTCCTCGGCAGATCGCGTTTTTCCGGTCCGCATCGCCATGGTGTAGAAGGCAAAATAGACATCTCCCGCACGCTCGGGCGTGGCCCCGCCGGACATCGGTTCGGAAATGATCAGCCGCCCACCGGGCGGCAAACTGTCATATATTTTTGACAGCAGGCTTCGCACAGTGTCATCCGAGTGATCATAAAGCACCCGGATCAAAGAAATCGCATCCGCACCATACGGCAGCGAATCGCTTCGGAAAGAGCCGCCATGCACTTCAAGCCGCGCGCCAAGCCCCGCCGCATCGAACCGGGCCCTGGCCGCCGGCACGACATCAGGCAAATCGAACAGCATCAGACCAAGCCCCGGATAGGCCTGCGCGACGGCAAGTGCGAAGGCGCCAGATCCGCCTCCCAGATCGAGAAGGCATTTCACATCCGAAAGATCGACCATGCGCAAAGTATCCTGCGCCACCAGCCCCTGACTGTCGGCCAT
>JAMWZG010000666.1 GCA_024304855.1 Paracoccaceae bacterium | reverse complement strand
CGCGTTCGGCCTTGTAGCCCAGACCCTGCATCAGATCCGCGAACTGCTCCAGCGTCATGCCGGTGATCGAGAGCATGTCGGCCTTGGCCTCGAACCCGGCCCGGCTATCCTCGCCGCGCAGCATGTCAGCCAGACGTTCCAGCATGTCGATGCGAATCGCCCGCTCGCCCGCAGCGCGGTAGCCGGACATGATGTGGAATTCGGGATGCGCATCCTTGACCGTCGGCACTGTCACCAGACCCGGCGGCGGCGCTTCGGGGAATTCGTCCAGACCGCGCGCCAGCGACCACAGCACAAGGCGCAGCCGCGTGGGCGCGGGTTTCAGCAGAAGCGGCATGAAGACGGTGAACTGGCCAAAGCGGATGCCATGCTTGCGCAGACCGCCGCGCGCGTCCTGATCCAGGGCCTTGACCTCCTCTGCGACCGAGGCGCGGGTCAGGATGCCCATGTTCTCGACCATGCGGAAGGCGAAGCCACGGGCAAGGCCATTGAGCGCCTCGTCGCGGCTGAGGGCCAGCAGCGGCTCGAACAGGGCGGCGATTTTCCGGTCGATGAAATGTTGCAGGCGGCGCTGCACTTTCTGCGCGACATCGGGGCCTGCCTCGTCATCGACGAAGGCTGCGACCTGCGGCTTGAGGGGATCGGCCCCTGCCACCAGCTTGCCCACCGCCTGATCGCCCCACATGAGGCCACCCTGTTCGGTGAAGTCGATCTCGGTATCGGGCGCGTTGTAGAAACGGTCCGCCCTGAGATTGAAATGCGGCACAAGCGCCGAGATGCTGGCCTGACGGATCGTCTTGGCCTCTTGCGCGGTGGCGTCGCGGTCCTGACGGAACCGGAACCCTTCGAGGCGGCCG
>JAMWZG010000665.1 GCA_024304855.1 Paracoccaceae bacterium | reverse complement strand
CGTGGGGGCCGCCCATATCTGACAGCTTTCGCTCAATGCCTTCGCGATGGTGACCAGCATTCTGGAGACTGCGGTTGTGATGACCTGACAGGTACAATTGCTAGGCTCCAGACTTCGGTAACGGGGTCGTTCCAGTCAAACGTTTTTGCGCATGCGGGATGCGCCGCCAAACCGCGGTTTGGTGTCTTGGACACTTGATCTGCCTACCTTCTCGACAACCTTCGTCTGAGATCGACCCGGGTGCATGCTTCGGTCCGTGGTCAGCGCTGTGGCCGCCAACATGATGCTGGTTCAATTCAATTCCGATATGCCCATCCCATTGGCGTGCTCGATACGATCGGCATCAGTCCTGAGCACGGCATCACCGGAACCGCGTCCCGTGGGGACCTCGAAGGCCCGCGATTAGGCGGGCAGCAGTCTGGAAACCGTATCTTCAGCCGGCATGAAGCACCGGAATGTCGAAGCGGAAGTCGGTGTCATCCTTCCACATGTGGTGCAGGATCACAGCGATGCGCCGGGACAGTGCAACCATTGCGCGCGCCCAATAATGTGCGCTGCCGCATGCCTCAAAGATAACCAAGCTGGGCTGCTGCTTAGCCATGAACACGGGAAACTGAGCGCGCGTCAGCTTCTTGCGGAACTGAACCTCTCCAGTGCGTAGCGCCCCATGGACCTGGAAAACATTCTTTGCAAGATCGACCCCGATCATCATATCCTTCATTTCGCCGTCCTCCTCTTCGCGTGGCGTTGAACACCACGACCTTGGCACATTGCGATGCCGTCTGGGGAGGGCGGCAACCACTCCATCTGACCTGGCCTGCGGTCATGAAAAAGCGGATCGGACGTCCATCGGCATCGGTA
>JAMWZG010000664.1:385-867 GCA_024304855.1 Paracoccaceae bacterium | reverse complement strand
ATCGAGATGACACGCGCTGTTGAACAATCCGGGCGTTTTCTGTCCTCGATCTACGAGACAGACTATCGTGACATGACGCGCGAGACATGGCGCCGCGCGCGGGGTTCGTTTGATACCGCCTATGAAGAGTTCAAGGGCAATGTGCTTGCCGCATGGGATCAGATGGAGGCCGAGTCATGAGCAAGAAAAGACGCGTTTTCGACATCGAGTTTGACGAGGCGGGGCTGGAGCCGGACGTCGGGGAGTCTGTCCCCACGGGGACAGAGGCCGAGGCACGACGTGGGCCGATGGCCACGGCGATCGGTGAGAATGCCGCTGCACTTGCAGACCGTCAAACCGCCGAGGCGGCGATCCGGGCCGAGAATGATCGATTGGCGCATGCGTTTGTCGCGCTCAAGAAAAGCGGTTTGATTGTGGATCTGGTCCCGCTGGATCAGGTGAAGATGACCAAGCTGACGCGTGATCGTGTGGCCAAGCGGGAC
>JAMWZG010000664.1:0-375 GCA_024304855.1 Paracoccaceae bacterium | reverse complement strand
ACCCGATCCGCGTCGAGGAAGTGGCTGATGGTGAATATGAGTTGGTGCAGGGTTTCCGCCGCCTGTCCGCCTACAAGGAACTCTATGCTGAAACCGGCGATCCGACCTATGCGAAGATTCCTGCCGGGCTGATGGCGCGCGGTGCGCGTCTGGCCAAGCTTTACCAACGGATGGTGGATGAAAACCTGATCCGCCGCGATATCTCTTTCGCGGAAATGGCTCAGCTTGCATGGGCCTATGCGCGGGAGGAAACACAAGAGTCGCTTGATATTGGTGAGGCGGTTGATCGTCTCTATGCCTCGGCTGGAAGGCAGAAGCGAAGCTACATCAAGCATTTTGCCGAACTGATGCGCCTCTTGGGGCAGGATCTGGCCC
>JAMWZG010000663.1 GCA_024304855.1 Paracoccaceae bacterium | reverse complement strand
CGATCCGCGTTTCCTTGAAATGCACAAGGGCCTTGGGTTCGGGCCAGACGGCGTTGGCAACAGCTCTGTCACCAACATGTCATGGCGGCAGGGGATCATCGACCGCTATGTCGAACGTCAGTTCATCGAGGGGCAGACCGTGCAAAGCGAGAAGGTCGGCACAATCCTCGAATTTCGGCAGAAGGCGCCTGACGTCAAGACCTGGTTCGATGTCCTCAAGGATCCTGACATGGCCCAGTTCATGCGCATCGCGCTGGGTTTGCCAGAGGAAACCGTGCGGCTGAACGTTGATAAACAGGCTGCCCTTTTTGCCAAGAAGTTCGATCTCGAGAAACTTCAGGACCCGGACGAGCGGACACGGCTGGAACGGCTTTATGCGATCATCACAGATGCGCGTGACACGTCGCGTGTCGGGCAGAATGCGGCGGTGCAGATCATGTCCGGGGCTCTGAACCTCTCTGCGGGTGGCGGGCAGTTCGTGCCCACCACGCTGGATATATCGATGATCGGCAGCTTTCCACGACGCCCCTACGGTTGATCACCTTGGTCAATCAATCAGCTCATCTTCGTCTTCTTGTGCCGGCAGGCGAATGATCTCCTGAGCGGCCAGGTCGCGGGCGCAATCCACGATCGCGGCCTGTGCCGCGCGCACTTCACGCGCCCGCACCGCTCCCATCGTGTTCATCTCGTCCAGCAACATGTCCCGCGACCGCGCCGGAAGGGCCCCCAGAAACTGATCCCTGATCTCTTTCGACGCGCCGCGCAGCGCCAGAGGCAGCGTATTGCCCTGCAAACCGCGCATCACCCGTGCCAGACTTTGGAACGATCCGGCAAAAGATGTTCACCTTCGACGATCTCATGAAGCTGG
>JAMWZG010000662.1:360-870 GCA_024304855.1 Paracoccaceae bacterium | reverse complement strand
ACATCGTCTTTCACGCTGCGTCCTTCCAGTTCAAGATCATTTTCAGACAGGCCGGGTCGTCAAAGGCTGTCCGATAGGCAGAGCGCGCATCCGTGGCGGTGGCTTGATGCGTGATCAGCCCCGCCAGCGACAACGCACCGCTTTCAACAAGAGAGCGGGTGGTAATCAGATCATCGCGTGCCCATTCGGCGGCGATGCGGAACCGCGCCTCCTTCATGAAGGCTGGCGGAAAGGCAAAGCTGAGCGGATCGGTATAGAAACCCGCCAGAACGATCTCTCCGCCCTTGCGGATACGGGTGACCAGTTCATTCAGCAGCGCGCCGTTGCCAGAGGCATCATAGACCGAACCATAGTCGCGCCGCGTATCATCCTCGGGCGAGATGACCTGATATCCTTCGGCACCAGTGCGGCGGTCGGCATTCACCTCCCACACCGTCGGCGCAGGGGCACCGGCGGCAATCGTCAGACGCGCCAGCAAGCGACCCAGAACCTGTCTCTTATACACATCCT
>JAMWZG010000662.1:0-350 GCA_024304855.1 Paracoccaceae bacterium | reverse complement strand
GCGCCAATCTTGCGGTTCCCTGCGATGCTGCACACCCCGCTGGCGCGAGACGCGCGAGCGGCACCACACAGACCCAGACCCGCCATGGCATGACGGGCGGTCGCGGCCAGCGCCAGCAAAGCCCCTTCGGCCCCAAGGCCAGCATCGATTCGTGTAACTCGGTCCGCAGAGGTCACGATGCGCCGCGCAGCGCCGCCGAACAGACCGAACGCATCACGGTAGCAGCTGGCACCCGGCACGAAGACATGATCACCGACTCTGTAACCGGTATCGACCCCAGCCTCGACAACCTCGCCCGCGGCCTCATAGCCCGGCACGAGCGGATACCCCATACCGGGGAACGGCGGCAT
>JAMWZG010000661.1 GCA_024304855.1 Paracoccaceae bacterium | reverse complement strand
GCCCTTCCGAGACGGACTCGGAGGTGAAAACGTAATTCTGTCGTGACATGAAAAGTGCTCCATTGGGTTTCACCCGTCACGCCAGGAAGCCGTTGTGACAGGAATAGCAGCGTGGTTACGCGTGCAGGTGGCAAGCGTCAATCGCTATTTCGGGCGGCGTGTGAGGAGTTTCCGGGTGGCCGCGAGGAGGATCAACCCGAGGGTGAGAAGCAGGATCGGCCACTCGCCTGTGCGGGCGTAAAGCGGCGGGGCGAGCGGGTCCGGCAGGGGCGCGTCCAGCCAGCCGGCGACGCCCAGCGGCAATTCGGCGGTGATGCGTCCGCGCGGGTCGATCATGGCCGAGACGCCGGTATTGGCGACGCGGACCATGGGCAGGCCCTGCTCGATCGCGCGCAGCCGGGCCTGGGCGAGATGCTGATAGGGGCCGGAGATGGCGCCGAACCATGCGTCATTGGTGATCTGCATCAGGAAATCGGGCCGCGCGGGGGCGGAGTTGATGAACTGGGGAAAGACCGCCTCGTAGCAGATGAGCGGCAGGGCGCGGCCGAGCGGTCCGAGGTCCATGAGGCGCGCGCCGGGACCGGCAGAAAACCCGCCCCCGCGCGAGGCGGCCATGCCGTGAATGCCGACCTTGGCCAGCACCTCGCCGAAGGGCATGTATTCGCCGAAGGGGACAAGCTGATGCTTGTCATAGATGGCGCGGATCACGCCCCCCTCGTCTATATAAAGGGCGGAGTTGAAGGTGCGCTGGCCGACGAAACGCTGGATGCCCAGCACCACGGGCACCCCATCCGCTGCGGCGGTGATGGCGGCAAGCTCGGGTGCTGCGTTTTCGAGAAGGACGCTGAGGGCGGTTTCGGACCAGATGAT
>JAMWZG010000660.1 GCA_024304855.1 Paracoccaceae bacterium | reverse complement strand
CCAAGGACATCGTCTTTGCGCGTATCGACCGTCGCCGCAAGCTGCCGGTCACGACCCTGCTTTATGCGCTGGGTCTGGATCAAGAAGGCATCATGGATGCCTATTACGATACGGTCACTTACAAACTGTCCAAGACCAAAGGGTCCGGTCAGGGCTGGGTTACGAAATTCTTCCCTGACCGCGTCCGTGGCACCCGTCCGACCTTTGATCTGGTTGACGCCGCCACCGGCGAGGTGATTGCCGAGGCGACGAAGAAGATCACCCCGCGCGCTGTCAAGCAGCTCAAGGATGAGGGTAAGGTCACAGAGCTTCTGGTGCCGTTCGAGAATATCCTGGGCAAGTTCGTGGCCAAGGACATCATCAACGAGGAGACCGGCGCGATCTATGTCGAGGCGGGCGATGAGCTGACCCTGACCCGCGACAAGGATGGCGAGATCACGGGTGGTTCGCTGAAAGAGATGGACATCTACCGCGTGATGCGCCCCGGTGAGCCGCCGACGGTCGAGGCTGCAAGCGCGCTGTTCGACACGCTGTTCTTCGATGCGGATCGCTATGATCTGTCTGCCGTGGGCCGCGTGAAGATGAACATGCGTCTGAACCTGGACGCCGCCGACACGATGCGCACCCTGCGCCGCGAGGATATCGTGGCCTGCATCAAGGCGCTGTGCGAGCTGCGCGACGGCAAGGGCGACATCGACGACATCGACCACCTTGGCAACCGTCGCGTCCGTTCCGTGGGCGAGCTGATGGAGAACCAGTATCGCGTCGGCCTGCTGCGGATGGAGCGCGCGATCAAGGAGCGTATGTCCTCGGTCGAGATCGACACGGTGATGCCGCAGGATCTGATCAACGCCAAGCCGGCTGCGGCGG
>JAMWZG010000066.1 GCA_024304855.1 Paracoccaceae bacterium | reverse complement strand
CAGGGCCACGACCATGGTCACGTCGAACCTGATCGTGGATTTCCTTTACGGCGCGCTGGACCCCCGGCTGCGCCACGGCGCGCGTGCCGCTGCCTGAACCGACGGAGCCTTTCATGACCGACATCGCCACCGCGACACCTGCCCCTGCCCTGCGCCTGCCCCGGATGCCGTGGTATGTGGCACTGGGGATGGGTTGGATCATCTTCGTTCTGGCCGTCGCATTGCTGGCCGATGTGATCACGCCCTATGTCTTCACCGCGATGGACCTGAAATACAGGCTGGTGCCGCCGTTCCAGACATGGGCGCATCCCCTGGGCACGGACGAGCTGGGCCGGGATGTGCTGTCACGGCTGATCGTGTCGATCCGCGTCTCGCTGCTGATCGCCTTTGGCGCCACGGTCATCTCGGCCGTGCTGGGCACCACCCTGGGCTTTCTGGCGGTCCATTTCCGCGGAATCGTGGAACAGGCCGTGCTGATGCTGGCGGATTTTCAGGCGGCCCTGCCCTTTCTGATCCTGGCACTTTCGGTGCTGGCCTTCTTCGGCAACTCGCTGGCGCTGCTGATCGGGCTGATGGGCCTTTATGGCTGGGAACGCTACGCCCGCATCGCGCGGGGTCTGGCGATTTCCGCCAGCGCGCAGGGCTATGCGACCGCGATCACGCAACTGGGGGCCACGCCGCAACGCGTCTACCTGCGTCATATCCTGCCCAATATCGCCTCGACCCTGATCGTGTCGATGACCCTGATCTTCCCCGAGGTGATCCTGCTGGAATCTGGCCTGTCCTTTCTGGGACTGGGCGTGCAGCCCCCGATGACCAGCCTTGGCAACATGGTGGGCTATGGGCGTGAATACATCACCCGGGCGGCGTGGATCATGCTCTGCCCGGCCACGGTGATCGTTCTGACCACGCTGGCCGTGTCCCTTGTCGGGGATTGGCTGCGCGACCGGCTGGACCCGACGCTGGGGTGATCACCCCCGAACCTGCACGGATCGTCAAAGGCTGTGCCAAACATCGGCACATGATCATAATTCTCTACCGCAAGGTCAGCACTTCCGCTTATCCTTCCCCCAGGACGGAGGGAATTGCGATGAACGGACGAACCTTTGCAGCGGCGGCGTTGTCCCTGCTTCCCGTGGCAGCACCGGCCTGGGTCGAGGCTGATCTGCGCCAGACCCTTGCCACCAAGACCTGCGCGACCTGCGACCTGTCCGACAGCGATCTCAGACGCGCCGATCTGATGGGCGCGGACCTGTCCGGGGCCAATCTGTCGGGGGCAAAGCTCTGGGCCAGCGATCTGGACCGCGCGACATTGACCGGGGCCAATCTCGCCGGGGCCAATCTTGGCGCGGCACGGCTGACGACCGCCGATCTGTCACAGGCCAGTCTCGCAGGGGCCTATCTGACCACGACCGACCTGAGCCGTGCCAATCTGACAGGGGCCGACCTTGGCGGTGCCGTTCTGACCCAGACGCGGCTGGACGGGGCCGATCTCTCAGGGGCCAATCTGGCCCGCGCCTATATGGAACTGTCCAGCCTTGCCGGGGCCAATCTGACTGGCGCGGATCTGCGCGGGGCGAACCTGACATCGGCCAATCTGGCGGGGGCGGTGCTCACGGGGGCCAAACTTGATGGGGCGGTCCTGCTGGGGGCCGATCTTGAAGCAGCGGCGCTGGACCGGGCAAGCCTATGCAATACCGTGATGCCCGACGGCCGGCGCGAGACGGCGGGATGCGTCCCGTCCACCACCGCCCCCACCGACTGACACCGAAGACACGCCCGCTGCACCGCCCCGCGCTAGAGGCAGCCCACCCGCTGCGCCCCGGTCAGAAGATCTGGCGCAATCACATGGCCCAGCGCGACAATCTCGGCCGGAGGCGGGATGAGATCGGGCACCTGCACCGTGACAAGCCCGGCAGAGACCGCAGCCCGGACGCCATTCGACGAATCCTCGAACGCGACGCAGGCACCGGGCTGGTGCCCCAGACCACCGACCGCTGCAAGATAGACATCCGGCGCAGGCTTGCCGCGCGCCACCTCATCCCCGCAGACCAGCAGGGCGAAACGGTCCAGAATACCCGCCCTCTGCAACAGGGCCACAGCCTTGGACCGTTTGGTGGACGTGGCCACCGCCATGGGCAACCCCCTGACCCGCAAGGCATCAATCAGATGGATCACCCCCGGCTTCAGGGGCACATGATCCGCCACCGACGCGGCGAACTCCGCAGCCCAAAGGGATTTGAACCGCGCCACATCCAGATCACGGGGCAAGGCCTTGTCCAGCAACGCCTCGCTCATCCGCTCGTTCAGACCGACCAGCGCCATGAACAGGTGCGGGTCAGCGACAAGCGCCATCCGGGCGCAGGCCCGCTCATAGGCCCGCTGCTGAAGCCGCTCGGTGTCCAGCAGCAGCCCGTCCATGTCAAACACGACCGCATCGAGGCGCGGCAGGCCGGTCATCCTTTGACGCCGGTCATGGTGATCCCCCGGATGAAGGACCGGCGTGCGAACAAGAACACCAGCATCATCGGAATGGTGATCACCGTGGCCGCGGCAAAGCTCCGGCCATAGTTGGTGTCGAATTCGGATTGATACTGCATCATCGACAGGGTGGCCGTCATCTTTTCCTGGCTCTGGACCACGATCAGCGGCCAGTAGAGGTCATTCCAATGCGCGACAAAGGAAAAGACCGAGAAAGCCGCGATGGCGGGCAAGGCACTTGGCACGATCAGGCGTATCACGATCTCGATCTCCGAAAACCCATCGACACGGGCCGCATCAATCACGCTGTCTGGAAAGCCCTTGAAGAACTGCCGGAACAGAAAAATCGCAAAGACCGAGACCATGAAAGGAAACATCATCGCGAAATAGGTGTCCAGCAAGGACAGCTTGACCAACCCAAGGTAAAGCGGGATCGAGGTCACGTTGATCGGGATCGTCAGACAGGCGATGACCGTTCCCAGCAGGATCGCGCTGCCCCGGAACCTCAGCTTGGCCAGCGCATAGCCGGCTGGGATCGCCGTCACCAGCTGAACCGCCAGAATGCCCAGACAGACGATCGTGCTGTTCATCAGAAACAGGGGATAGGGCTGTTCGAACAACACGCCGTGATAGTTTTCGAACCCCGCAAAGGACTTTGGCCAGATGGTGAAATCGGCATCATAGACTTCATTCGTCGGCTTCAGACTGGACGACACCATCCAGATATAGGGGAACACGGCGATCCATGCCCCGGCCCCCAAGGCAAGCCAGATCAGGGTCTGCCCGACCGTGACCCTGGCCCATGCACGGCGCAGCGGGTGCAACTCGGCCCGGGATGTCACAAAGGGTGCGTCGGTCATGATCTGCCTCAGGAATTGATGCGCCGATCCGACAGCAAAGTCTGGATCAGGGCGAAAACGAAGATGAGCCCCAGAAAAAAGACCGACAAAGCCGCCGCATAGCCCATGTTGAAATACTCGAACCCTTCCAGAAAGGTCAGGTAAAGAAAGACCTCGCTGGACCGGGCAGGGCCGCCCTTGGTCAGGACCGCGACCGTATCGAACAACTTGAATGCGGTGATCGAGGTGGTCACGGCCACGAACACTGACGTTGGCGCCAGCATCGGCCATGTGACCCGAAAGAAGCGGTCCACAGGATGATCCGCCCCGTCAATGGCCGCAGCATCATATAGATTTCTGGGGATGGCCGTCAGACCGGCCAGAAACAGCACCATGTTGAACCCGATGATCGACCACAGCGAAATGGCCGCAAGTGCTGCAAGCACGAAGCCCGGATCACCCAGAAAATTCACGGGCTCCAGCCCGAAGGACGTGAGCGTATTGTTGATGACACCTTGCCGGCTGTCCATCAGCGCCGCCCAGACAAGGGCCATCGCCGCCAGTGTCGATGTGACCGGCAGGAAGAAAAGCACCTCCAGAACCGAGCGGAACTTCTTGCGCGACTGGATGGCGAGGGCCAGAAACAGGCTGATGAAAAACGCGCCCGGCAGGAAGAAGGCCGCATAGATCACCGTATTCCGCAAGGCGTTGGCAAAGGCCTCGTCCGCGAACATCGCCGTGTAATTCTCCAGCCCGACAAAGGAAAACCCGTCCCGGACCAGCGTGTAATCGGTCAGACTGGCAAAGATCACCGCGATGATCGGCCCGATATAGATCAGCAGGATCAGCACGCTCGCAGGTGCGACCAGAGCGTATGCCAGAAGCGCCCGCCGTCGCGCCAGCGATCCGCGTGCCGCGCTCATCCCACGCTCTCCAGACTGGTGGGCAGCGACGCCGCGCGCTCTGCCCCGGCCCTGATCCGCGCGCCCGATGCCGCGAACAGCCTGCATGAGCGGGGCGAAAAGGACAGGTTCAGATCAAGCGGCAGGTTGCGCAGATCCAGATCGACACCGCCTGCCTCCTTTTGCAACCTTGCCCGCAGGTCGATGCCCGGCAGACCCTTGACCGCGGTGTGCAGGATGATCTCGCCGCCCAGATCCTCCATCCCCGTCCGCGTCACCGCCAGAGTGACCATCTGGCGCCCGTCACGCGGGCCTGCACCGGCCACCATGACCCCCTCGGGGCGCACCGCCAGAAACAGATCGCTGCCCAACTCAAGCTGATGCGGGACGGGGATGAACTGGTCCCCCACCTCAAAGCCGCCCGCCCGCGCCTGCGCTGGCAGGACATTGATCTCGGGGCTGCCGATGAAACGGGCCACACTCAGACTGTCCGGGTCGGAATAGAGATCGTCCGGCGTGCCCACCTGCAACAACCGCCCTTCCTGCAACAGGGCAACGCGGTTCGACATGGTCATCGCCTCAACCTGATCATGCGTGACATAGACAAAGGTCAGCCCGGTGTTCTGGTGCAATTCGACGATTTCCTGGCGCACCTGAACACGCAGCTTGGCATCCAGATTGGACAGCGGCTCGTCCATCAGGAACAGATGCGGGTTGCGCACCAGCGCGCGACCCAGCGCCACCCGCTGCCGCTGTCCGCCGGACAGTTGCGCGGGCTTGCGCTCCAGCAGGTGATCAATACGCAACTGCCGGGCGACAGTCTCGACCTGCGTGGCAATCTCGCGGCGCAAGGGGGCAAAACCGGGGGTCAGAAGACGCATCCCCGGCAAGCGCGCCCGCATCGGCAGGCGTCCCATGATCAAGGGCATCGCCATGTTCTGCGCGACGGTCATATGGGGATAAAGCGCGTAATCCTGAAAAACCATCGCGACATTGCGCGCCTTGGGACTGGCCTCATCGACGGGCTTGCCGTCAATGCTGACGCTGCCCTCATCGGGATGTTCCAGCCCGGCGATGATGCGCAGCAGGGTTGACTTGCCGCAGCCCGATGCGCCGACCAGAGAGATGAACTCCCCGTCCTCGACATCCAGTGTGATGCCCTTGAGTATCTCGGTTCTGGCGAATGATTTTCGGATGCCCTGCAAGCTCAAGCGTGCCATGGATGCCTCTTTGGAAAAGCAAAGGATCGGGGGCCGGAGTTGGCCCCCGATCCGGGGTCAAGGATCAGCGTTTCATCAGATCCGTGGCAATCGTCACCAATTGCGCGGCACCTTCCTCCGGGGCAACCTCGCCCAGCATCACCGAACGGATCACCGCGCGCTGATCGCGCCAGATCTTCTCGGACTGCGTGCCCGCATAGCCATACCAGGCCCCAGCCCGCTCATACTGACTGGACGGTGTCGCGTAATAGGGCTTCTCGGCATAATATCCGCCCAGAAACTCATCCGCGAGCGATCCGATATTGGTCGGCAGATAGCCGGTGTTGCGTGCCGTGATGTCCTGCCCCTGCGATCCGGTCAGGAACTTGATGTAATCCCAGGCCGCAGCCGCCTTGACCGGGTCTTTGGTCGTGATGATGGCCGCATTGCCGCCAGTGGGCAGACGCCCTTGCGCATCATTCCAGACCGTGAACTTGACCGAGCGCAGATCAAAGGCACCGCCAACCCGCTCCTCGATCTGTTTGGCCGAGGCCGGCGAATTGGCATAGATCCCCAGCTTGCCCTCGGTGAACGAGGTCAGCTGCGTGTTCAGATCGGTCTCGGGGTTATAGCCCCCCTCCTCGACCATGCGCCGGGCCAGCATCATCGCTTCCACATGGCGGCCCGCTTCGTCGAAGGCCACCGCATCGCCGGCGTCGTTCAACATCCGGCCACCCTGCTGTAGGATCAGAACCTGGAACGGCCAGTCATCGCCCCACTGATCGACACCGAACGACAGACCCTCGATGTCATCACCCAGAGCGTCGATTCGACCGGCCAGCTCCAGAACCCCGTCCCAATCGGTCGGGAAATCCTCGACCGCGACGCCCACCTGCTCAAGCAGATCGGCGTTGACATACCACTGGATCACCGAAGCATTGAACGGCATCCCGTATTGCACGCCATCCACACGCCCCAGATCCAGCATGGCATCGCTGTAATTCGCCTCGACCCAGCCCGCAGGCTCCTGATCCATCAGGGTCTTGAGATCGACCAGCTGATCGCGGGCCGCCAGCGAACGGGCCAGCGACGGCAGCTGATTGAACGCCTGAAACGCGCAATCCGGCAGCGTATCCGTCGCCGAGGCACGGAACAGACGCAGATGCGTATCCGCATAGTTCTGCGCGGGGGCTGCATAGATCACCTCGACCTCGTCCTGCATGTCGTTGAACATCTTGGCCAGCGGCTCGTGCTGACGTGTCAGGTGGCCGGCATTCGTCAGGCAGGTGATCTGAACCTGGGCCTGCGCCCCGCCAGCCAGACCCAGAGCGATGAACGCCCCTACAGAGAAGTGTTTCAGCATCGGAGTTTTCCTCATCTCGACATGTTCTGACCCAGCCTCAGGCCGATGGCATTCATGGCCTGCCCGGTCGCGCGGTTGAGGAGTGCCTGCCGAACGTAACGGTTTGACTTCGGTTCCGTGAACATATTGACACGGAAGTTTTTCACTTTTGAAACAATACCTTGACGCGGCGGATCGTCACGCGAACGTCACATTCCTTGTCTAGGCGACCGCCAGACAGCAAAGGAACGACCACATGAAAATCATTCAGATCACCGACACGCATCTTGTTCCTCCGGGGCAACTTCTGCACGGGCTCGACCCTTCGGCGCGGCTGCGCAAGGTGCTGGATCACGTCCGGGACACCCGTGCCGATGCGGATCTTCTGGTCTTCACCGGCGACATCGCCAATGACGGTGCCGAGGAGGCCTATCTCTCTCTCCGGGACATGCTGTCGGACATCCCGCTTCCAGTGCGTTTCATGCTGGGCAACCACGACCGCCGCGCCTCATTCCGCAAGATCTTCCCCAAGGCCGAGGTGGATGGCGCAGGCTTTGTGCAATCCGCCCTCGCAACAAGGGACGGGCGCGACCTGCTGGTTTTCCTCGACAGTCTGCACGAAGGGCAGATCGGCGGGCGGGTCTGCGATCAAAGGGCGGACTGGCTGCGCGACACACTGGCCCAAACGCCAAAACTCCCGGTCACGGTCTTTGTCCATCACCCGCCGGTGGCCCATGGAATGCGCCATTTCGACAATATCGGCTTTCACGATGCGGACACTCTGATGAAGGTTCTGCGGGCGCATCCCGGTGGGGTCCGGCACATCTTCTTTGGCCATATCCACATCCCGCTGAACGGTGTGACACGCGACGGCATCGGGTTTTCGGCAGGACGCGGATGCAACCACCAATTCGTGCAGGAATTCGACAACCCGGCACCGCCCTGGGCTGCCGGTCCTCTGAACTATACGATCATCACGATCCGCGAGGATGGTGTCTTCGCCCATGGCTGCGACATGTTCGATGTCATCCCCCTCGGCCCCTCACGCGCCTGCGCCGGCCCGTAAGCCGTGCAGCGATGGCGGCACCGGCGTCATGCCTCGTCATCCTCCGCATCCGCCCAGATCCTGTTGCGATAGGTGTCGGGCGGATGCCAAAGCGTCGCCCGCCCCAAATCCACCCTCATGGGGTCCAGAAATGGCACCCCTTCCTGCCGCAGCAGCGCAATCTGCCGGGCGATGCGCGGATGATCCAGCCTTCCATTGGGGAAATGGCCCTTCTTCGGGATCACCCGAAACCAGCCCAGGAACCGCGCCTCCTCCTCGGCCAGTTGCGACAGGATATAGGCCGCGTGACGCGCCGGGATGTTGAGAGAGGCCGCCAACACCGCCCCCTCGACCACCGCACCTCTGGGAATGTCCCCGACATGCGACACCAGCGCCCGGCGCATTCTGGCAAAAGCAGCAGAACCCTCAGACATGCAGGCCACCCCCCGATCCATCGGCGCGGCACCGCACGCGGGGTGCTGTCAGACGAATGCGAACCAGTCTCCGTCAGGACAGTCGGACTGCCCCTTATTCCGTGCAAAGACCGCGCCACTCAGCCAGAGCGGCGGCGCGGTTGGCCTTGAAGTGAGGTCTGCTGGAGAGGCTACGGTCCTGGTTGAAGTGGTTTGAGACAGAGGCGTGGACGGAGGCGAACTTCTGAAGACTTCGCATGCGCCGGAACCGGAGCATCGCCCTCTCCCGTCGTCGGAATGGGAGGTGTGAATTCTCGGCTCGATTGTTGAACCAGCGACCAGTTTCCTGTCGCGCTTCGGCACCCAGCTCCTTCAAGGCGGCGCCATAGGACCGGAGCCGGTCCGTCACGATGACCTCGGGCTGACCGTGCTTCCGCATTGCTTTCTTTAGGAATTTTAAGGCCGCCCTCCTATCCCGCGTCTTCGTCACGAAGCTTTCGAGCACCTCGCCTTCGTGATCCACGGCCCTCCAGAGGTAATGCCGCTCTCCATTGATCTTCACGAAAACCTTATCGAGGTGCCATCTCCAACGGCTCGATTTCATGTCCTCGATCCGGCGCTTTCGGATTTCCGCGGCAAACATCGGTCCGAACCGGTGCCACCAGTAGCGCACCGTCTCATGGCTGATATCGACGCCGCGCTCGTGCAACAGATCCTCGACATTCCGAAGCGACAGAGGGAACCGGACGTACAGCATCACCGCCAGACGGATGATTTCCGGACTGGTCTTGAAGTACTTGAATGGGTCACGCTTGGTCATGCGGAAAAGCTACGAGACAGCCCTACTCCGGCTCAAGCCGAGTTATTCTGACAAGGCCGTTCGAGCCTTGTCCGGACGGAAGCCTCATCGTGCGGTTCACGGCATGTGGCTGGCTGGAAATGGCCTGGTTCCTTTATCAATGGGGTAATGAGGTAGAAGTTATCGAGCCTTCCGGGTTACGTGAGCTTGTAGCGCCGGGTCGACGTGATTTTGGGATACTGCCGTGAATCAAAGAGATTGGTGCCCTGAGTGAAAACGTGGGAAGCTGCCAAAACGCAAGGAAGCGAAGTCGCACGGTCCGGGAAAGAGGTAGCAGAAAACCTCTACTTACACCGAGATGCCGTCGCAGGTTTAGAGCCAGAGTCGCGTTCAGAGATATGGGCGGCGGAAGCTATAGCGAACACATCGCAGTGGAACGTTGTCAAGCTGAGGAAGACAGCGCAGAAGCGGATTTCGCTACTCACCTACGAGGATTTTGATCGCCCGTTTCCAGCACTACTCGAAAGCGTCACAGTAGACCTTGAGTGTTGATTTCCACCGAGAACTGACCCGGTTAGCGTCCTAATTTCCATTGAGAATTGACCCATGTGACCCTTCCCCCACGCGACGAGCGCAGGGGGGCAACGGAGTGATCCACATGGGACTTTTGAACATTATTCGGAAGCTGCGTTTGCGGCACGGCCTTCCGATCCGGGAGATTGCCCGACGAACTGGTCTGTCGCGCAATACGATCAAGAAGTATCTGAACGCGGGGACGATCGAGCCTTCCTTTGCGACGCCGGAGCGGCCCAGCAAACTCGATCCTTTTGCCGACAAGCTGGCAGGCTGGTTGAAGACCGAGGCGGGGAAGTCGCGCAAGCAACGGCGGTCTCTGAAGCGGATGCATGCTGATCTGGTCGCGCTCGGCTTCACCGGATCCTACAATCGCGTGGCGGCCTTCGCCCGGGAGTGGCGCGCAGATCGCCAGCGAGAGCAACAGACGACAGGCCGCGGCACATTCGTCCCGCTCTTGTTCCGTCCGGGTGAGGCCTTCCAATTCGACTGGAGTGAGGATTATGCCATTCTGGGCGGCGAGCGCACGAAGCTTCAGGTGGCCCATATCAAGCTGTCACATAGCCGGGCGTTTCTTGTTCGGGCCTATCTGCTGCAGACGCATGAGATGCTGTTCGATGCCCACTGGCATGGGTTCCGCGTCTTTGGCGGCGTGCCGGAGCGCGGTATCTATGACAACATGAAGACAGCTGTAGATCGGGTTGGTCGCGGCAAGGAGCGTCAGGTCAACATGCGCTTCCTCGCCATGGCGAACCACTACGTCTATGAACCTGAGTTCTGCAATCCGGCTGCGGGGTGGGAGAAAGGCCAGGTTGAGAAGAACGTTCAGGATGCCCGGCCGCGCCTGTGGCAACCGATGCCGGACTTTCCCGATCTCGCAGCGCTGAACGCCTGGCTGGAACAGCGCTGTCTGGAACTCTGGCGCGAGATCCCTCACGGCACTCTTTCTGGCTCGATCGCTGATGTCTGGGCGGCGGAACAGGCTGCGCTGATGGCCTTGCCACCCGCTTTTGACGGCTTTGTCGAACAGAGTAAGCGCGTCTCGCCAACGTGCCTGATCAGCTTCGAGCGCAATCGCTACAGCGTGCCCGCTTCATTTGCCAACAGGCCCGTCAGCTTGCGGATCTATCCTGACCGGCTGGTCGTGGCGGCCGAGGGCAACATCCTGTGCGAACATACCCGTGTGATCGAGCGTAGCCACCACCTCCCACCGCGCACGATCTACGATTGGCGGCATTATCTGGCCGTCATCCAGCGCAAGCCCGGTGCGCTACGGAATGGGGCACCCTTTGCAGAGTTGCCACCCGGCTTCAGGCAACTACAGGAGAAGATGCTGCGCCGCCCGGGTGGAGATCGGGAGATGGTCGAGATCCTGGCGCTTGTCTTGCATCACGATGAACAGGCCGTGTTGAAGGCCGTGGAGCAGGCTCTGGCCGAGGGCGTGCCGACCAAGACGCACGTGCTGAACATCCTGCACCGGCTGATTGACGGCAAGACCACTGGCGGGCCGGACATCGACACGCCCCAGGCTCTGATCCTGCGCCGCGAACCCAAGGCCAATGTCGAACGCTATGATGGCCTGAGAGCCCGGAACACCGGAGGCCGCCATGCGTCATGACCCTGCCAGTGGCGCCATTGTCATCATGCTGCGCAGCCTGAAGATGTATGGGATGGCACAAGCCATCACCGATCTGATCGAGCAGGGCGCGCCCGCTTTCGAGGCTGCTGTGCCGATCCTGTCCCAGCTGCTGAAGGCTGAACTGGCGGAACGCGAGGTGCGCTCCATTGCCTATCACATGAAGGCTGCGCGCTTCCCTGCCTACAAGGATCTCTCCGGCTTCGACTTCGCCGCCAGCGAGATCAATGAAGCCACGGTCCGCCAACTGCATCGCTGTGAGTTCATGGACGGGGCACAGAACGTCGTGCTGATCGGCGGGCCGGGAACGGGCAAAACCCATGTCGCGACCGCAATCGGCATCCAGGCCATCGAGCACCACCGGCGTAAGGTCCGCTTCTTCTCGACCATTGAACTCGTCAACACGCTCGAACAGGAGAAGGCAAAGGGAAAGGCTGGACAGCTTGCCGAAAGCCTGACGCGCCTCGATCTCGTGGTCCTCGATGAACTGGGCTACCTGCCGTTCAGCGCATCTGGCGGGGCGCTACTCTTCCATCTGCTCAGCAAGCTTTACGAGCGCACCAGTGTCATCATCACCACCAACCTCAGCTTCAGCGAATGGGCCAGCGTGTTCGGGGATGCCAAGATGACAACTGCACTGCTCGATCGTCTCACGCATCGCTGCCACATCCTGGAGACCGGCAATGACAGCTATCGCTTCAAGGCCAGCTCCGCCACAGCGGCCAGAACAAAGAAGGAGACAAGCCATGTCTTGACCGAAGACTGACCCAAAATCCATAATCAGAGGTGGGTCAGTTCTCGATGGAAAAACCGGGTCAGTTCTCGGTGGAAATCAACAGCCAGCTACTCCTCAGAACGAAAGGTTGGTTCGAGAAGAACTACGGGCGTCCGGCGGTATGGCGGCGTTGGCACATCTAGCTTTCCCGACCATTAGCGGCATTCTCGACGGGGGTCGAGTCGCCCTCATTGATGCAATCTACTGCAAAGAAGAATATGAGTTCTACTTTGGGCGTTGCAGCGGCCGCATCATTCGGATTGCCGTCGAAACAGCGAAACACGAACGGGAAAATCGCTTAGCGGCACGCGCTTTGCGTCCTATCGACGCTGGAGAGCTACGTAAACGTGACGAATTTGAGCTGACGCATCTTGGCCTAGCGGATGTCATCAACAAGGCCGAGCACAAAATCTCGAATGACGGCTCACTTGCCGATCTTGAACGAACCCTGCAGCGGCTCGTCAGTTCTCTGCGCCAGTAAGCCACTGTTTCGCTTCTTGCGCAGAAGTAGAAATGGAAGAACTTTGTTCTCAATGCTGGGCGCTAGCCTCTGTGTAGGCTTCCGGATGTTGATCCAAGCCAACTCTTCGATTTCCGAGCAAGGGCTAGGCTCTCCGACGAGGTTGCCAGCGTAAAGCCTAACTACCACTACCGTATCCGTCATTCCTGCTGCGACATCAGTAAAAGTGCCCATTAAGATCGGTCGGTCTAATCCGCAATCCAGCTCCTCACGAATCTCGCGAGATAGTGCTTGGAGGTCGCTTTCGTCCCCTTCAGGCTTGCCACCCGGTAGGATAAAAATGTCAGAACCGCGCTTGCGAGCGACAAGCAGCCGGCCATCCCGTTCCACAGATAACCCAACTTTGTGGATCCACTTAACCACGCTGCGGACTCCTTCAGTTCTCGCTACTACTATACTTCGCTCTGTTAAAGCCGTTCTTCACCGAGTTGGCAGAAAAGAAGGTTGCGTCGTAGCCCATTTGGCCGCCGCCCGATCTTGACACAGTACTGCTGGAAATCCTCTTCGGCAACGTCATCAGCAACACGGCGAGCGAAACGGACAACCGACTTTGCCGCAGCGGACAATCTCTCCCCGCCCAAGAGGTCGATCATGCTACACTCTGCTGGTAGCGTCGTAGAAACCTCAGCGAACCGCAACTCCGTCCGCATAGCCGCTGTTGGGTCTCACACAGCGAAAGTCCGCAATCCGCAGATGCTATTGAAAAAGTCTTTGTTGCAGCGCGGCAAGTCCTTTGATTCACTTGATTATGAGGGGATTGGAGGATTTCGTCATGATGGGCACCCAAACGGCACCGGCACAGTTGTTCTATGACTTCGATCTGGAGCGTCATGTTCCTTCCGGTCATATGCTTCGCGAGATCGACCGTTTCCTCGACGTGGATGGGATGCGGGAGGCCGTGCGCCCGTTCTATAGCCACATGGGGCGTCCCTCGATTGATCCAGAGCTGATCATCCGGATGCTGGTCATCGGTTACGTCATGGGCATCCGGTCGGAACGTCGCCTCTGCGACGAGGTCCATCTGAACCTCGCCTATCGCTGGTTCTGTCGGCTGGGCCTGGAGGG
>JAMWZG010000659.1:442-871 GCA_024304855.1 Paracoccaceae bacterium | reverse complement strand
GGTAACAATCAGGGGAGCACGTCAGACTCCGTCCCCATAGCGAGCGAGGATGGCCGCGAGATGGGGCAACCCGCCCTGATCCTCGACCGCGTCGTGCAGCAGCGCGGCGATCGCCTGATCCTTATCCGGGCCGTTCTCCAGCGCGATCGCGGCAACCGCGAGCAAGGTGCGAGACATAGGGGGTGGCGGAACTCTTGCGCTGTTGGGCGCGGTGCAGGCGGCTGGCATGGGAATGCGCGTCGTCGAACCGGCCAGTCAGGAAAGGGAGTGCGGTCTGCTCCTGCCAAGCGACCAAACACCGATTGCGCCCGGCAGCGAGGCTGCGGGCGTGACGTTCGATCATTGTGTGGGTTTTTGGCGGTGGTTGCGGGAGTTGGATTTGAACCAACGACCTTCAGGTTATGAGCCTGACGAGCTACCGGACTGCTC
>JAMWZG010000659.1:0-432 GCA_024304855.1 Paracoccaceae bacterium | reverse complement strand
CCCGCGATACCGACTATGTTGGCGCTCTTGCTCGTACGAGCCGCAAAGACGCCAATAGGGCCGCCCTTGCGGGACAGCCCTGTTGACTATGTGAATGGGTTATTTCCCGCATATCCACCGGCTGCAATGCCTGGCGACGACCTACTCTTCCGTACCTTAAGGCACAGTACCATCGGCGCTGTCTGGTTTCACGGCCGAGTTCGAGATGGGATCGGGTGGGGCACAGACGCTATGGTCACCAAGCAATGAAGCCGGTGGAATGCGGGTTTTAAATCGATGTTCACTCAAGGTTTGAGTGGTTTGGGGCGTATCTGGCTGGAGACATTCTCCACCGCACGCCATGCTTACCCATTGGGCAGGCCTGTCGTTGACAGTGCGAATTCTCAAGCATGATATGAACTATTAGGACCGGTTAGCTACACACATTACTGC
>JAMWZG010000658.1:295-872 GCA_024304855.1 Paracoccaceae bacterium | reverse complement strand
CTGGCTTGGTGCGCATCAACAGGTCGTTGCAGAGAACATAGCCAATGCAGATACGCCCGGCTTCAAGGCGCGCAGCGTCAGCCCCTTTGCCGAGCTTGTCGACGGCGCGCGCAGCGGCGGCGTCCGAACCACGCATGCGGACCATATTTCAGGTGGTGGCCAAACCGGAGGGGTTCGCGTGACATCCGACAGTGCGCCTTGGGAAAACAGCATCGACGGCAACTCGGTTGTGCTGGAACAGCAGACCCTCAAGGCCAGCGAAATCAGCGAGAATTATCAATTGGCCGCACAGCTTTACGGAAAAGGGCATCAGTTGCTGACACTTTCCGTCGTCGGCCAACGCTAAGGGAGTGATGCAATGGACCCTTTGAGATCCATCGGCGCAGTGGCATCAAGCGGGATGCATGCACAAGGCGAGCGGCTCAAGGTCGTTGCCGAGAACGTCGCGAATGCCGGATCGACCGGAACCACACCGGGGGCGGACCCTTACCAGCGCAAGACACTCGCCTTCGAAGAGATGGTCGACCGTGACAGCGGTGTGTCGATGGTCAAGATTGCGGCGCTGGGGCGCTGTCTC
>JAMWZG010000658.1:0-285 GCA_024304855.1 Paracoccaceae bacterium | reverse complement strand
GCGAACCTCAACATGTTCGAAACTGGCCGCCGGATGCGCGGTCAGGTTCTCGATCTGCTACGATAAAGGTAATTCATGGTCGAGATTTCATCCATGTCCGTGGCCACGCAAGGTGTGCGGGGTGCCTATCGCTCTGCCCAGGACCTGAGCCATGCCGTGCAGCCCGTTGCCGATGGATCGGACAATACCAGCTTTGCCGCCATGGTCCGCAACGCCGCGCAGGATGCGGTGACGACGATCCGCGAGGGTGACAAGGCTGCGCATCTTGGGCTGACTGGCGAAATG
>JAMWZG010000657.1 GCA_024304855.1 Paracoccaceae bacterium | reverse complement strand
CCTATATCGCGCGCATGACCCGCAGTTTCATGCTGGAACAGTTGGGGCAGGAGTTCATCATCACCGCCCGCGTCAAGGGCGTACCGGAGCGGGTCGTGCTCTGGCGTCATGCTTTTCGTCCGATCCGGGTGCAGCTGATCACCGTGATCGGCCTGAGTTATGCGGGGCTTCTGGAGGGGTCGGTCATGATCGAGACGGTGTTTTCATGGCCGGGTATCGGCAATTACCTGACCACGGCGCTGCTGAATGCCGACATGAACGCGGTGCTGGGGGCAACGCTGGTGATCGGCGCGGTCTTCGTGGGCATCAACAAGGGGTCGGACGCGCTCTATCGCCTGCTGGACCCGAGGGCGCGGACATGAGAGCGCGCGACATGGGCAAGCAGGACACGAGCCTGCGCGACTGGCTGACCAGCGACGATCCCGAAACGCGGATGCAGGCGCGGTTGGGGCAGGGTTTCCGGCTGGCCCGCGCGCTGGCGCGCAACCCGCTGGCGATGGTGGGGCTGGCGGTGATCGTGGCGTTGCTGCTGATCGCGGCTTTTGCGCCGTGGCTTGCGCCCTATTCGCCCACCGAAGGCGTGCTGACCAACCGTCTGCAACCGCCCTCGGCAGCGCATTGGATGGGCACGGACGAGCTGGGCCGGGATATCCTGTCGCGCGTCATCCATGGCACACGGATCACGCTGATGATCGTGGTGCTGGTGGCGGTGATCGCGGCCCCCCTGGGCCTGATCATCGGGGCGGTCGCGGGCTATTTCGGCGGCTGGGTGGACCGGCTCTTGATGGGGTTCACCGACATTTTCCTGTCGCTGCCCCGGCTGATCCTGGCGCTGGCCTTTGTCGCGGCGCTTGGGCCGGGGATCGAGAATGC
>JAMWZG010000656.1 GCA_024304855.1 Paracoccaceae bacterium | reverse complement strand
CGCCCGTCTTCCGGGTCTATCTTGAGAAGGAACGCAAAACCGCCGGAAACTGATGATTAGCGTTCTTCCGCATAGATGTCAGGAAAGCGTTTGAATGGCAAGGATTTTTTCAAATTGAGGGCCAGCGCCAGGTGAAATAATTCATTTACAATGACTTAACCTGTTGCGCGACTCCAAGGCATCAAGTGCTTGTGTCGCTGCAATCTCTTAATCACAAGATCTATCTGATTCACATAGGCGGTTTTGCTTTCAAAGAACGAATCTGAGTCTCTTAAATCATTCCCATCTTCTTGGCCCGCTCCAACAGCATCTTGACCGATGACACCTGCCAGCTGGTGCGCCCACGTGGCGTGCGTTCGCGCATCGCCTGCAGCCGACCACAGATAGCCTGAAGCGTGATGTCGGGATTTGTGCCCTTGATACCTGCAATAATGGCGGGCAGGCGGTCGTCCTTCTCCCGGCGCCCGGCGCGGGCCAAAACGGTCTCGGGCAAGAAGCCGTCGCGTACACAGACCTTCACGGCGCGCAGCAGGCGGCTCTGGGTCCAACGACGCGCCTCGGGCAAGGGGCTGTTGATGATGCGCAAAACGTCCTCCCAAGCCAAGTCGGGACGCAACCGGCGCACATGAGGCACCCAGTCTTGTGCCGTCTCGTTCAAGCGCTCCATGTAACCCTCTTGTCGCGCCAGCCGCACTTTGCGAAGAGCAGCAGGGTCTTTGGCCCTCAGCCCAGGGTTCCCGCCCACGCGGCCTTTGGAGCGCGCCGAGGCAAGCCCGGCCTTGGTTCGTTCCCGGATCAGGGCGTGTTCGAACTCGGCCGCAGCCCCCAGCACTTGCAACGTGAACTTGCCCTGCGGGGATCCGGTGTCGATGGG
>JAMWZG010000655.1 GCA_024304855.1 Paracoccaceae bacterium | reverse complement strand
AGGAGATTGCACGGGCCGCAGAGGCTGTGCGTGAGGCCCAGGACCGTGTGCGGCGACTGAGGGAGGTGGTGAGCCTTATGCGCCGCGACCTGGCCGCTCTGGCGGAATTCGGCGAGGAGATCCAGCCCGGGCTTGGCCTATGGGACCAGCTCAGCGACACGGCCGCCCTCACAGCCCGCGCTCTTCGCCGCAAACTCTCGCTTGAGGATCTGTCGGCATTTCGGACTGAGCTGTATACCCTTCTTGACCATGCGCGTAATGTCATTGACGGCCCTCAAACAGAAGAAATGAACACCAATGGTGCCCATTTTGAGCGTCACCATCATAATTCAAATAAAGAATCTATAGATCTTGAACCTGCCTTGGACAAAGGCGGGGCGGCGAGCAGCGCGCCTGATGATGATACGGATGAGCCTGTGGCTGACTTTGAAGAGCCTGACACGAGGCGGGTGCCGAAAATCCCACTCCACCTGGTAATCGCCGGCTGTCCCTCGCTCAAGACTTTCTATCAGGGTGACATTCGACACTGGCACCAACTTTTCGACGCGGCGTGTCATGTACGGCCTGCCATGGGAATCAGTGTTTCCGCTTGGGAAGAAGCGCAGCGCTGCATGGGACCAGAGCAAGCCTCGATCGTAATCGTGGCTATGTTAGAACGTTTTTCCGACATCAGATCACCGGGTGGATACTTGCGGGCGCTGACTTCCAAGGCCGCGGCGGGCGAATTCTCTTGCGGTCCGATGGTCATGGCTTTGATCGGTCGGCGAAGTGCAGCTTAACAGCTGTTAAGTTTCAACGTCGCCGGTGCTCAGTTGGCCTGACTTAACAGCTGTTAAGTCGCCTTTTGGCAACCATACGATCATCGAGAGGGAAA
>JAMWZG010000654.1:231-884 GCA_024304855.1 Paracoccaceae bacterium | reverse complement strand
AGGTGCGTTTATTAGAAAATTATAGTCTCAGCCTCAGTAGGCCTTCCCGCGCGCGGAAACCGGCCACAGGGTCTCTACCTTGCCGTTGCGGACGCCGACATACCAGTCGTGGACGTTGCAGGTCGGATCGCAATGGCCCGGCACCAGACGCAGCTTGTCGTTGACCTCGAGAACGGCGTTGTCGTCCTGGACCACTCCGTGCTCGTCGCTGCACTTGATGTATTTTACATCGTCGCGGCCATAGACGAGTGGCAGCCCGCTATCGACCGACTGCGCCTTCAAGCCCGCGTCCACTACCGCAAGATGCGGCTTGGCGTGGGACATGACGGAGGTCAGGATGAACAGCGCGTTTTCCCATTCGCCCTGGTCGATGCGCTTGCCGTCCTTGTCGTGGATGCGGCCATAATCCGCGTCCATGAAGGCGTAGGAGCCGCACTGGAGTTCGTTGTAAACGCCCGAGTTGCTTTCGAAGTAATAGCTGCCGGTGCCGCCGCCCGAGACCAGTTCCGGTTCCAGCCCCTCGGCCTTCAGCGCCTCGACGGCATCGGTCACTTGGGCAATGGCGGCGTCTAGCTTGGCCTTTCGGTCCTGGTAGCTGTCCATGTGCTGCATGGCGCCTTGATAGGCCTGGATGCCGGTGAACTTTAGCCCTG
>JAMWZG010000654.1:0-221 GCA_024304855.1 Paracoccaceae bacterium | reverse complement strand
GCACGAAGACCTCGGCCTCGGACACCTTCTGGCAGCAGACTCCGATCGCGCCGCCCAGTTCTTCCTGCAGCTTCAGCACATCGACCGACTTGTGCATCTTGCCATGGGCGCGATGGCGCATCCCGTGCGCCTTGGCATAGTTGCCCATCTTCTTGATGTTGCGCTCCAGCGCATCCAGGTCGAGGATCAGGCAGGGCGTCTGGATATCCTTCTCGTCCATG
>JAMWZG010000653.1 GCA_024304855.1 Paracoccaceae bacterium | reverse complement strand
GAGCGAGGCGGCGGCGGAATGTTACGAGATCGAAACGGGCCACGCCTTCATCCCGGCAGCCGGGTCGCGCGCAAGCGTCCGGGCGCAGGAGACCGGGGCGGTCTTCGAGGCGCGGCAGCTCCTCGAGCAGCACGACCGCGAGACCGCCGAGAAGTCGAAAGTCGAGGGGGTTCCCCTGATCGTCTCAGGCGCCACCGACTGGACCGATGTTGATGTGATCTTCAACACGCTCGACAAGGTTCGCGAACGGATCAAGCAGAACCGCAACCAGGAGATCTTCCTCTGCCACAAGGGTGGCAAGCACGGGGCGGAGATGATTGCGGCCCGGTGGGCCCGGGCACGCGGGGTCGCGCAGGCGCGCTTCGATCCGCGCTGGTCCGCGCATGGGCGGGCGGCACCGTTCAAGTGCAACGACGAAATGCTGGACGACAAGTTCGCGGCGACGGGGGTTGTTCTCTTCGGCGGCAACGGGGTCGCGCTGAACCTCGGGCAGAAGGCGGAAGCGAAAGGCCTGACGGTCATGCGGGTTGCGGACCCGGCGAAGAAGACTGCGCAGGATTGAAGAGAGGGGGTCGCGCTTGGCGCGGCCCTTTCGTCATGTCTCATGGCGCGTGCGATTGGTCATGCGTGATCGGCAGTCTGCGGCGGCCAGCACCGTTATCCCTCTACCCGGTCCGTCAGCGTGCGGCCCATCCGCATCGGTACGGGCTGGGGATGGTGCGCACCTCACGCACATCGTCAGCGGGGCAAGACGCGAGGGGTCGAGACATCGCATTTGAGGCTGAAGACCAGCACGACCCTCGGAGGGTGTTTCGGAACATCGCATCCACGCGGGCGGGCGCAAACCCCACCGACAGGGCGGACAGGCAGGGTCAAGGAGGGCC
>JAMWZG010000652.1 GCA_024304855.1 Paracoccaceae bacterium | reverse complement strand
AGCGCATAGGTGGATGCGGCGGCCACTGCCTCGCCCCCGCCGCCCAGCATCGCGAAGAAGGCGCGGCCAAAGACGGCGACCAGGAGGCCCATGACAAGCGCGAGGCAGGTTGCGATGATCCAGGCGGCCAGCGTCAGCCGGACGGCGCGCCCCTCATCCGCGGCGCCCAACGCGCGGGCGATGGCGGCCGAGATGGCCCCGCCGATGGCCCCGGCCGAGAGCATCTGCGTCAGCATGACCAGCGGAAAGACCAGCGCCAGACCGGCCAGCGCGGTGACGCCCAGAAGGCTGGCATAATAGGCCTCGGCGATGCTTTGCGCGCTCTGCACGAACATGGCCAGCACATTGGGGGCGGCCAGTCTTGCCAGTGTCGGCGCAATCGGCGCCTCGAGCAGGAGTCGGGTGCGTGTCGCGCGGGAGGCGGCGGCGGCTTCGTTCCGGCTGAAGGCGGCGTCAGGCGCCATGGGCTGCACGCGCGGTGTCGGCGCCTTGCTCGGACTCTAGCGCGGACTGGGGCTTGAGCGGGAAGATGAAGCAGGTGGTCGAGCCATGGGCATAGAGCCGACCATCCGCCACGCCGGTCAGCCGTCCTTCGGCGGTGGCCATCTGGCGGCCCTGATGCACCACCCAGCCTTCGGCGCGCAGCAGTCCGTTCGCAGGCAGGATCGCGCGGGTGTAGTTGATCTTGAGTTCCACGGTCGTATAGCCCGTTGCCGCCTTCAGGGCGGTATGGACAGCGATGCCCATGGCGGTATCAAGCATCGTCGCGGCAAAGCCGCCATGGACCACGCCCATCGGGTTGAGCAGGAAATCTGCGGCCTCGGCCTCGACCGCGGCGCGGCCATGGGACAGGTCCACGGGGGGCGACATGCCGATCGTGGAACTGATCG
>JAMWZG010000651.1 GCA_024304855.1 Paracoccaceae bacterium | reverse complement strand
GAGACAGAAGAAGGGGACTCAGATGATGTCGCTGAAGATGCCGATGATGCAGACATTGAGGACAGTGTGACCGAAGACAGCACAGACCCGACAACAGGGGATGAAGTTGCCGAGGACGGGTTTGCAGTTTCTGGCGGGGATGCCTGAGCAGAAACCTAGACGCAAACCAAAAGGAAAAGGCTCCTAGTGCTCTAGGGGCCTTTTTTCATGAGGCGAACACTCTTGGTAGCAGCCACTCTTTCGTTGTCCTTGCCGTACGCCGATATGATGAGGCATCGTGGGCGCGTAGCATTGCAACCAAGCGTTTCGCACCATGCCTTTCTCTCAAGATCGAACAGAACTGATCAAAGACCGGATACGCCAAGCGTGGCACACTGGCCCAAGCGCCACAGCTCCAAGTCACGGTTTTTGTGCCCCCCCCGCCAGTCGCGCATGGAATGCGCCATTTCGACAATATAGGCTTTCACGACGCAGACACTTTGATGCGAGTGTTGCGAGCGCATCCAGGTGGGATCAGCCACATCTTTTTTGGCCACATCCACATCGCGCTCAACGGTGTGACGCGCGACGGCATCGGGTTCTACGCAGGACGCGGATGCAATCATCAGTTCGTTCGGGAATTCGACAACCCCGCACCACCTTGGGCTGCTGGTCCGCTGAACTACACGATCATCACGATCCGCGAAGATGGCGTGTTCGCGCATGGCTGTGACTTGTTCGATTCTGTTCCCGTCAGTCCGTCGAGGGCCTGTGCTGGCCCATAGGAGTTCAGGTTGCATTTTGGTAGGCAAGTTCAGCCTAGTTGTACGAAAGACCTCAAGGCACCCAAAGCAATTTCACACATTGCTCGCAATCGGAGCTTTTCCCTCGCCCTTGCCTGAGTCGCTTGACAGTTTTACTTGATCGAGCGTCCGTCGGG
>JAMWZG010000650.1 GCA_024304855.1 Paracoccaceae bacterium | reverse complement strand
GCTTTCTTTGATGTCGCAGACAAAGCGGTCAATCCGGGTGATCGCCTCGGCCGCACTGGCGCCTTCAGGGATACCCAGATCCGCCTCGACCCCCGAGGCCTGCGCCTCAGCCCGGACTTGCGCGATCAGCCGGTCGCGGCGGGCCGGATCAAGCCCGTCGGCGGTGGAGTATTCGTCCAGCAGCCGCTCCAGCCGGTGCATGTTTTCCGGCACGCTGGTCGCGCGCAAAGGGGGCGGCAGATGGCCAAGGGTCACCGCGCCGATGCGCCGCTTGGCCTGCGCGGCCTCGCCCGGATCGTTCACGATGAACGGGTAGATCACCGGCAGCGCGCCCACCAGAGCCTCGGGCCAGCAGGCATCGGACAGCGCCACCGACTTGCCGGGCAGCCATTCCAGCGTGCCATGCGCGCCCATGTGCAGCAGCGCATGCAGACCTTGCGCGCGCAGCCACAGGTAAAAGGCGACATAGCCATGACGCGGCACCCGCGACAGATCGTGATAGTCGTCGTCGCGCAAGGCGACCTCACCACGTTCGGGTTGCAGCGCGATCAGCGCGGCACCGCGCCGGGTGGCGGCGAAATGAAAGGCCCCGTCACGAAAGGCCGGGTCCGCCTCGGGCGCTCCCCATGCGGCCTGAAGGGCGGTGCGGAGGACTTCAGGCAAAGTGTGGAGTGCGGCGCGGTAGTCTGCGAGGGGCCAGCTTTGGGTTTCCTCTTGTAGCGCGGCCGTAAGCGGCGCGGTGGTAACGCCATAGCCTTCCGCCCCTAGATCGGCCAGCAGCGCCTCGGTCGAGGCGAGCGCATCCAGCCCCACCGCATGGGCCATCTGATAGGCGCGGCCCGGATAGGTCGAGAGCACCACTGCGAGCTGCCGCGCCTATCAGATGGCCCATGCGGTGGGGCTGGATGCGCTCGCCTCGACCGA
>JAMWZG010000065.1 GCA_024304855.1 Paracoccaceae bacterium | reverse complement strand
AACTGCCTTGATAGCGGGCAATCCGTATCCGCACAGTGAGATGACTTACGCAATTTTACCATACCGAACCGAAGGGGGAAGGCATGATGTCAGACGCGCCGGGCGGTGAATCTCTTCTGTTTCTGACCGATGAGCAGCTTCGACAAGGGATCGAGGCGATGTTCTTTGCCTATCGGGGGTTCACAGCCGATCCTGATCGTATTCTGGCCGGCATGGCCTATGGTCGCGCGCATCATCGTGCCATCCATTTCATCAATCGCGCGCCGGGCACGACCGTGAATAATCTGCTGATCCTGCTGGGCGTGACCAAGCAGTCGCTGAACCGTGTGTTGCGCACATTGGTCGAGGATGGTCTGGTGGAAAGCACGGTCGGCAAATCCGACAAGCGTGAAAGGCATCTGTTCCTGACCGAGGCTGGCGAGGCGTTGGAGCGGAAGCTGTCGGATGCGCAGCGCGCCCGGATGCGCGCCGCCTATCGCGCCGCCGGCCCGCAGGCTGTCGCCGGGTTCCGGCAGGTGCTTGAGGCGATGATGGATAACGACCTGCGTCGCAAATATCAGGTCTTGAAGGACAGTGGCACATGAGCCGTCAGGATGCACATCTGCTGATCGTCGATGATGACGAGCGTATCCGGGGGCTTTTGCAGAAGTTTCTGATGCGTCACGGGTTCATGGTATCCGCCGCCCGCGACGCCGCCCATGCGCGCCGTATCCTGTCAGGGCTTGAGTTCGATCTGATCGTGCTGGATGTGATGATGCCCGGTGAGGATGGTGTCAGCCTGACACGCGCCCTGCGCGAACGGATGCAGACGCCGATCCTGCTTCTGACAGCCAGGGGCGAGACGGCGGATCGCATCGCGGGGTTGGAGGCGGGAGCAGATGATTACCTGACCAAACCTTTCGAGCCGAAGGAACTGCTGCTGCGTATCAACGCCATACTGCGCCGTATGCCGGAAGCCGCACCTGTGAACACCGCGCCCAAGGTCTTGCAGATGGGGGCGGTGCGATATGACATCGAACGCGGCGAGATGTGGCAGGGTGAGAGCATGATCCGCCTGACCGCGACAGAGGCACAACTCATGCGCATATTCTCGGCCCGTCCGGGCGAGGCAGTGAGCCGGATGAAACTTGTCGAGGATCTGGGGCGTGACCGTGATCAGGCGCAGGAACGGGCGGTGGATGTGCAGATCACCCGGTTGCGCCGCAAGATCGAGGCCGATCCGAAACAGCCACGCTATCTACAGACGGTGCGCGGTGCGGGTTACATGCTGGCGCCGGATTGATCAGATTGTGGCGATGCCATGAGTATTTGAAGAACGATGAAGAGGGCAGGTCATGCGCACAGGGCTATGGACACATGAAGCGTTCAGCGGTCATGTGACACCGCCGGGTCATCCCGAGCAGGTGGCACGGCTGGCTTATGTCGAGCAGGCCCTTTCGGACGGCCGTTTTGCCACGCTTGTGCGGCACGCGGCGCCGCTGGCCGAAGATGGCGCGATCCTGCGCTGCCATCCGCAAAGCTATATCGACAGGATCGTGGGTGCCGAACCGGCAACCGGCTGGCGGCAACTGGATGCCGATACGCATATGTCGCCCGGTTCCGTGGAAGCCGCGCGCCGCGCCGTGGGCGGGGCGGTTGCAGCCGTGGACGCTGTGATGGCGGGCGATGTCGGCAACGCCTTTGTTGCGGCGCGCCCGCCGGGGCATCATGCCGAGCGAGAGACGCCGATGGGCTTTTGCCTCTTCGGCACCGTGGCCATTGCCGCGAAACATGCGCTGGATCATCACGGGTTGGGTCGCGTGGCCGTTGTCGATTTCGACGTGCATCATGGCAATGGCACGCAGGATCTTTTGTGGAATGAGCCATGCGCGGTGTTCTTTTCATCGCATCAGTCTCCGCTCTGGCCCGGAACAGGGGCAGAGAAGGAGAGGGGCGCGCATGACACGATCTTCAATATTCCGCTGGACCCTGACAGCGGCGGGGCGACGATGCGTGCCGCTTATGAGGGTCGCGTTTTTCCGGTTCTCCGGGCGCTCAAGCCGGAGTTGATCCTTGTCTCGGCCGGGTTCGACGCCCATCGCGCCGACCCACTTGCCCAATTGCGATGGGAGACGACGGATTTCGCTTGGCTGACAGAGCGGCTTTGCGATCTGGCGGATGACATGTGCGGTGGTCGCCTCGTGTCCGTGCTTGAGGGTGGGTATGATCTGGATGCCCTCGCAGCCTCGGTCGCGGCTCATGTCGAAGTGCTGATGAAGCGCGCGGCACGATAGAGGTCAGATGACCTGCCGCAGATCCTTCAACAGGGTTTCGGCCAGGGCAATGCCATGTTTGATACGGGCCGATGGCATATCCGGATGCTCGACCCGCACCAATGTCTCATAGCAGATGAGATAGGGAAGATGCAGCGTCGCCTCGTCTTCCGTCAGATCGAAGGCTTTGGCAAAGGCATCAAAGGCCACGGCATCCACGCCGAAACGCCGCTGGCCCGATGGCACCATGCCACGCCGCGCCATGTGAGTCAGGAAGCGGGCCATGTCGCGATAGATGGGCGTGCGGTTCGACCCGCCCAGATCAATCCCTGTCATGTGGTCATTGCCCGCGATCAGGTTGTTGGGATGAAAATCGCCGTGACAGATGGCCGTGCGCCATGTGCTGTGGTCGCGCAGGATGCGGGAGAGCTGTTTCATCTTCTGAAGAACACGGGTTTCAAGCGCAAGAAGCGGCTCGTGTGTCTGCTTCGCCAGGGCACTTTCAGCCCAACTGCGCCATGGCCCGCGGTTCATGGGAGTCGGAGCCTCGGTCGGTTTGGTATAATGTCGCAACCACGCAGCCGCTTCTGGAAATCGGGTCAACCGCTGAGGTGCCTCCATCGACCAAAGCAAATCCAGCAGCGGGGTTCCCGCAACATGTTCGATCACCATGACCTGTCCATTGGCGGCCAAAGCCAGGGGTTGAACCGTCCGAAACGGCCCGTCTGACATATAGGCCTGCGCGCGTGTCAATTCCTGCCATTCCGCAGCAAAGAGCTGCGTCTCATCAGGATGCAGAGACAGTCGGCAGATGGCAGGTCGATCACCGAACTTCCCTGCCAGAATGGCGCGGCGTCCCGGAACCAGACGCAGCACACGATCAACCCTTGTGTCTCGCAATGCCGGATCAGTGGCGGTAAGTTCCACCAGACGCTGTTGGGCCATAGCCGCAGCGCCGGGATCAAGCTGGGTTTTCGGGGTCAGATGATTCATCGCCCGAAGATGATCAGAAGCAGGTCGCCGGTCAACGCCAATCCCGACGCCAAGCCTTTGCTGCGCGGTTGAACAGGGCACGGCGCGCGGCTATGGTCCGACGCAGCAGATAGAGCGAGGACTATATGACCGAACGGCCCGTATCCGAGATGAGCTTTGAAGAGGCGATGAAGGAGTTGGAGACCGTCGTTGGCCAGCTTGAACGCGGTGACGTGGCGCTGGAACAGTCGATCAAGCTCTATGAGCGCGGCGCCGCGTTGAAAAAGCGCTGCGAGGCCAAGCTCAAGGAAGCCGAGGAGAAGGTCGCGGCGATCACGCTGGATGGCGAAGGTCAACCCGTGGCCATTACGCCGGTCGAAGGTCTGTAAGTGTTCCGCGCCAGACTGGACGAGGTGGCGGCACAGGTGCAGTTGCATCTGGACAGCATCATGGCGCCGCTGGAAGGGCAGATTGCCGAGGCGATGCGCTATACCTGTCAGGGGGGCAAGCGTCTGCGGGCCTTTCTGGTGATGGAAAGCGCCAGGCTGCACGACGTCGATCCGGCGCAGGCGATCTGGCCGGCGGCGGCGATCGAGATGATCCACGCCTATAGTCTTGTGCATGACGACCTGCCCTGCATGGATGATGATGACCTGCGGCGCGGTCGTCCCACCGTGCATGTCAAATGGGACGAGGGAACCGCCGTCCTGACCGGAGACGCCCTGCAAACGCTGGCTTTCGAGGCTTTGGCGCGCCCCGTATGTCACCCCGAAGCGGCCGTGAGGGCTGATCTGGTGCTGACCATGGCGCAGGCGGCAGGGGCGCAGGGCATGGTTCTGGGCCAGGCCCTCGACATCGCCGCCGAGACCGCAGCACAGCCCTTGACGCTGGACCAGATCATTGCGCTTCAGGATGGCAAGACCGGCGCTCTGATCCGATGGTCGGCCATGGCTGGCCCTTTGATGGCGCGGGCTGATACCGGCCCGCTGCGACGCTATGCACAGGCGCTGGGCCTTGCCTTCCAGATTGCCGATGACATCTTGGACGTGACGGGCGATGAGGGAACTGCCGGCAAGCGCCTGAACAAGGATGCCGAAGCGGGCAAGGCAACCTTTGTCTCGCTTCTGGGCCTGACAGGGGCGCAGGACCGTGCGAATGACCTCGTGGATGAGGCGATTTCCGCGCTGGCGCCCTATGGCTCCGAGGCAGAGAACTTGCGGGATGCGGCGCGGTTCGTTATCTCGCGCGACAGCTGAGACGTGATACCCCCGGAGGGGTCGAAGATGACTGACAGACCCCACACCCCTTTGCTGGATCAGGTGCATTTGCCCGCCGACCTCAAGCGGTTCTCGGACGCCGAGCTGCACCAGCTTGCCGATGAGCTTAGGGCTGAAACGGTGTCGGCAGTATCTGTCACCGGGGGGCATCTTGGTGCCGGCCTTGGTGTTGTCGAACTGACCGTTGCCATTCACGCTGTCTTTGACACACCGCGCGACAAGCTGATCTGGGACGTGGGGCATCAATGTTATCCGCACAAGATCCTGACCGGGCGGCGCGACCGTATCCGCACGCTGCGCCAGAAGGGCGGGCTGTCCGGCTTCACCAAGCGAAGCGAATCCCCCTTCGATCCCTTTGGCGCGGCACATAGCTCTACTTCGATCAGTGCCGCCTTGGGCTTTGCCGTGGCGCGCGATCTGGGGGGCAGCATCGACAGCGGTCTGGGCGATGCGATTGCCGTGATCGGTGACGGCTCGATGTCCGCCGGTATGGCTTTCGAGGCGATGAACAACGCGGGTCATCTGAACAAGCGGCTCTTCGTGATCCTGAACGATAACGAGATGTCGATTGCCCCGCCGGTCGGGGCCTTGTCCTCCTATCTCAGCCGCCTTTATGCCGGTGAACCGTTTCAGGAGTTCAAGGCCGCCGCCAAAGGGGCCGTCAGCCTGCTGCCGCCGCCCTTCCGCGAAGGTGCCAAGCGCGCAAAGGATCTGCTCAAGGGGTTGACCGTCGGCGGCACCCTGTTCGAGGCGCTGGGCTTTTCCTATATCGGGCCGATCGACGGTCATGATCTGGATCAGCTTTTGCCCGTCCTGCGGACGGTCAAGGCGCGGGCGACGGGTCCGATGTTGATCCATGTGCTGACCAAGAAAGGCAAGGGCTACGCTCCGGCCGAAGCGGCGCGGGACAAGGGGCACGCCACGGCGAAGTTCGACGTGCTGACAGGGGTGCAGAAGAAGTCCCCCTCGAACGCCCCCAGCTATACCTCGGTCTTCGCGCGTGCGCTTCTGGATCAGGCCTCGCGCGACAGCCGCATCTGCGCGGTGACAGCGGCAATGCCGGATGGCACCGGGCTGAACCTGTTTGCGGAACGCTACCCCTCACGCTGCTTTGACGTCGGCATTGCAGAACAGCATGGTGTGACATTCTCCGCCGCTCTGGCTGCCGGGGGAATGCGTCCCTTCTGTGCGATGTATTCGACCTTTCTGCAACGCGGTTACGATCAGGTCGTGCATGATGTGGCGATCCAGCGGTTGCCGGTTCGTTTTGCGATTGACCGCGCAGGGCTTGTGGGAGCGGATGGCGCGACCCATGCCGGAGCCTTCGACGTGGCCTTTCTGGCAAACCTGCCCGGTTTCGTGGTGATGGCCGCCGCGGACGAGGCGGAACTGGTCCATATGGTCGCCACAGCTGCGGCCCATGACGAGGGCCCCATCGCCTTCCGCTTTCCGCGCGGCGATGGCACGGGTGTCACCATGCCTGAACGCGGCGAGCCCCTGGAAATCGGCAAGGGGCGGATGATCCAGAAAGGCAAGCGCATCGCGATCCTGTCTTTCGGCACACGTTTGTCAGAGGTCATGACCGCCTGCGAGGCGCTGGGTGCCCGTGGCATCACACCCACTGTGGCGGACGCCCGTTTCGCCAAACCGCTGGACCGTGACATGATCCTGACGCTTGCTGCTGAACATGAGGCGCTGATCACGATCGAAGAAGGGGCCGTCGGCGGTTTCGGTAGTCATGTCGCGCAGCTTCTGTCGGATGAAGGTGTTTTTGATACGGGCCTGCGGTTCCGCGCGATGGTTCTGCCCGATACCTTTATCGACCAGTCCAGCCCGGAAGACATGTATGCGATGGCCGGACTGAACGCCGCCGACATCGAAGCAAAGGTCTTGCAGCTTCTGGGTGTTGAAGTGCTGTCCCGGCGCGGTTGATCCTCTCCGCCTCAGAGGACTCCGGCGACGGCGACACTCACACCCGTGACCAGCAAGGCCAGATAGGCATAGCCGATCAGGACAAAGATCCCGTCCTTGAGGGTCTGACCTGCCGCCAGAAACGACATGCCCACGGCACTCAGCGTGGTGGAGAAGGGCACGAAAGACAGCGGCGGCCATGTCAGTGCGATGACGATGATCACGACATAGGCCAATGATGAAATCGGCCATTGCGTCAGGATCACCCAGCGGCCGCTGCGGCGCCGGTCAATCCACGCCGCAGGGCGCACCAACGTATCCAGCGCCAGCCGCAGCTTGTCTGCGGAAATCCTGCGCCGCGTCAGAAAATCCGGCAACCACAGGTGATGCCGCCCGATGATGGCCTGCCCGGCGATCAACAGGATCACAATGGCGATCAGTGAAGGCAGGAACGGGATGGCCGACAGCGGCGACACCATCAGCAATCCGATCACCAGCAATGTCGCGGCAAAGGAACGTTGACCGATCCGGGTCAGAATCTCGCCCAATGTGACCGCATCCTCATGGTCATGCGGTCTGATCGACGCCAGCAGGCTGGTCAGAGACAAGGGCGGTTCAGCGATGGTGTCATCAGGCGCAGGTGTCAGGGGTGAAAGCGAGTTCACGCTGTTTCCTCGGCAAGAAGGGCGCGCAGCCCATGGCGATAATCGGGGTAGAGCAGGGTCACGCCCAGTTCGGTCTTGATCCTGTCGTTTCGCACTCGTTTGCTTTCCGCATAGAAACTGCGCGCCATCGGTGTCAGATCCGCCTGATCAAAGGGCACTTCGGGCGGCAATGGCAATCCCAGCAGTTCGGCGGCATGACCGATCACGTCCTGCGGCGGAGCGGGGTCATCGTCGCACAGGTTGTAGGCGCGGCCAGGGTTGGGCCGGTTGATCGACGCCTCAAGCACCTGCGCGATGTCGTCCACATGGATGCGGCTGAACACCTGACCTGGCTTGACGATCCGCCGCGCGGTTCCGTTGCGCACCTTCTCGAACGGGCCGCGGCCGGGGCCATAGATGCCGGCAAGGCGAAAGATATGCAGCGGCAGGCCGGGGATGGATTGCCAGGCCTGCTCTGCTTCAAGTCGCATCTGGCCGCGTTTGGTCGATGGCAAGAGCGGCGATTCTTCATCCACCCAGCCGCCATCATGATCACCATAGACGCCGGTTGTGGACAAATATCCCACCCATGTCAGACGCGACGCCGCCCGGGCGATCTGGTCGCGCATCAGGGCAAGAACGGGATCGCCCTCTGACTCGGGTCCTGCCGATGACAGGATGTGGCTGGCTTTCGACACAGCCCCGCGCAGATCACCATCGGGCCAGAGAATCGGTGTGACTCCCTCGGCCTTCAGGGCGCGGGCCTTGTCGGGGTTGCGGGTCGTGCCCAGCACAGTCCAGCCCTGCGGGATCAGCCGCCGGGCCAAAGCGCGGGCGGAATAGCCATGTCCAAAGGAGAGAAGCGTTTTTTCCATGCCCGATAGATGTGTGCACCGCCTGTGGAAAGCAAGTGTTACAAAAATCGCTTTGAGATTCTCTTTTTGTAACTTATAACAAGTGAAGCGAACGGAGGAGCCATCCATGTATTCCCAAGGACTGATCGGGGCCGACAACCGGACCGAGGAAACACCCGAATTCCTGGCCCGCTTTCAAAAGCGTATCGACGCCGAGGAAAAGATCGAACCCAAGGACGAGATGCCTGAAGGCTATCGCCGTACACTGGTCCGCCAGATCGGTCAGCACGCCCATTCCGAGATCGTGGGGATGCTGCCCGAAGGCAACTGGATCACCCGCGCGCCCAGCCTGCGCCGCAAGGCCGCTTTGCTCGCCAAGGTGCAGGACGAAGGGGGGCACGGCCTCTATCTTTACTCCGCCGCCGAGACGCTGGGCGTCAGCCGCGAGGAGATGACCGAAGAGCTTTTGTCCGGCAAGGCCAAGTATTCCTCGATCTTCAACTATCCCACGCTGAGTTGGGCCGATATGGGCACGATTGGCTGGCTGGTCGATGGTGCGGCGATCATGAACCAGATCCCGCTGTGCCGCTGTTCCTTTGGCCCCTATGCCCGCGCGATGATCCGCGTTTGCAAGGAAGAGAGTTTTCACCAGCGCCAAGGTTACGAAATCGTGATGACGCTGGCGCAGGGAACGCCCGCACAAAAGGCGATGGCGCAGGACAGCCTGAACCGCTGGTGGTGGCCGTCCCTGATGATGTTCGGCCCGCATGACGCGGACAGCCAGCATTCCGATCAGTCGATGGCATGGAAGATCAAGCGCTTCACCAATGATGAGCTGCGCCAGAAATTCATCGACGCCACCGTGCCGCAGGCGGAATTCCTTGGCCTGACGATCCCCGACCCCGACCTGAAATGGAACGAGGAGAAGGGCGGCTACGATCACGGCCCGATCGACTGGGACGAATTCTGGCGCGTGGTCAAAGGGCATGGCCCGATGGCGAAGGACCGGATCAAGGCCCGCAAGAAGGCCTGGGATGACGGTGCATGGGTGCGTGAAGCGGCCTTGGCCCATGCCGAGAAGCGCCGCGCGCGCAAGATCGCAGCCGAGTAATCAACGGCCAAGCCGGGGGCACTGCCCCCGGACACCCGGAGTATTTTCAGAACAATGAAGGAGAGGGCGATGACAATGACGACACCGCTTTGGGAAGTGTTCATCCGTCCGCGCAACGGTTTGGCGCATAAGCACGTCGGCAGCCTCCATGCCGCGGATGAAGTGATGGCGCTGCAAGCGGCGCGCGATGTCTACACGCGGCGCGGCGAGGGGAACTCGATCTGGGTCGTGCCCTCGGCCGCGATCACGGCCTCCGATCCCGATCAGGCGGCCGAGAATTTTGAGCCGACGGCTGACAAGATCTATCGCCACCCCACCTTTTACGAAATCCCCGATGATGTGGGGCATATGTGATGGCCGTGTATGATGCTCTGCTTGAACTGGCCGATGATCATCTGATCCTCGGTCATCGTCTGTCGGAATGGTGCGGCCATGCGCCCATGCTCGAGGAAGATCTGGCCATGCCCAATATGGGGTTGGATCTGATCGGCACGGCGCGGACCCTTTACGATCACGCAGGCAAGCTGGAAGGCAAGGGCCGGTCCGAGGATGATCTGGCCTATCTGCGGGACGAGCGGGAGTATCGCAACTGTCTGCTGGTCGAGCGTCCGAATGAGGACTTCGCCCACACGATGCTGCGTCAGTTCTATTTCGCAGCCTTCATGCGCCCTTTCTGGCTGGCGGCCTTGAACAGCACCGATGTGGTGGTGCGCGGTGTCGCGGGCAAGGCAGAGAAGGAAATGGCCTATCACATCCGCCATGCCGGTGAATGGGTGATCAGGTTGGGTGACGGAACCGAAGAAAGCGCCGCACGGATGCGCGACGCCGTTGAAGCGCTGCATATCTATGTGGACGAGTTGTTTGACAGTTCGGACGATGCGCGCATAGCCGAGGCGGCAGGCGTCCTGCCCCGGCGCGCCGATCTGCGCGGCGCTTGGGATCGCACCGTGGCGGAGGTCTTCTCCGAGGCGTTGCTGGAGCAGCCCAGAGCGGCCTATGCGCAGCGTGGCGGACGGCAGGGGATTCACAACGAAACCTTGGGTCATCTTCTGGCCGAAATGCAGGTGATCCACCGCGCCCACCCCGGAGCGCGCTGGTGAGCGTCTGCTGGCAGGGCAGCGCCGAGGCCGCATGGGAGGCAGCCGCCGCCGTGCCGGACCCCGAGGTGCCCTGCGTCACCGTGGCCGATCTGGGCATCCTGCGCTGGGTCAGGGTCGAAGACGGAGTGGCCGTCGCAGGTGTCACGCCGACCTATTCGGGATGCCCTGCCGTTCTGGCCATCGAATTGGCAGTAGAGGCCGCCTTGCGGGACGCCGGATTTGAGGCCCGCATCGAACGTGTCCTGACCCCGCCATGGACTACCGACTGGATCACGGAAGAAGGGCGCGAGAAACTGCGCGACTACGGTATCGCTCCGCCGGTCAAGGCGTCCGGTTCGATCCGGTCGCTTTTCGGGGATGTGACTGTGGCCTGCCCCAAATGCGGCAGCACAGACACCGAAAAACTGAGCGAGTTCGGATCGACTGCCTGCAAGGCGCATTACCGCTGCCGCACCTGCGTTGAGCCATTCGACTATTTCAAATGCATCTGACGATACGAAGGATCACAGCCCATGTTCCATGACCTTACCATCCGCGAGGTCCGCCACGAGACGCTTGATTCCGTGGCGATCTCCTTCGATGTGCCTGACGCGCTGCGCGATTCCTTTGCGTGGCGGCCGGGGCAGTATCTGACCCTGCGCGCCACTGTGGACGGCCAGGACATCCGTCGCTCCTATTCCATCGCCAGTCTGCCGGGCAAACCGCTTATGGTCGGGGTCAAGCATGTCGAAGGCGGCGCCTTTTCCAACTTTGCCCAAGCCCTCACCGCAGGGCAGAGCCTTCAGGTGATGCCGCCAGAGGGGCGTTTCACCTGCACGTCAGAGGATCGTCTGGTCCTGATTGCCGCCGGATCGGGTATCACGCCGATGGTGGCGATGGCGGCCGATGCTCTGGCGCGTGGGGCCGAGGTCACGCTGATTTACGGCAACCGCAACACAGGCTCGATCATGTTCCGTGAGGCGTTGGACGGGCTGAAGGATCGTTATGTGGACCGTTTCACCCTGATCCACATTCTGAGCCGTGAACCGCAGGATGTGGCCTTGCTGAACGGGCGGATCACAGGCGAAAAGATTGCGGCCCTTGCGCGGGCTGGCGCTGTGGATCTGGGAGGGGCGGACGGGGTGTTTCTCTGTGGCCCGGGCGACATGATCGACGATGTCGCCGCCATGCTGCACGGTCAGGGTATCGCCAAGGACCGCGTGCATTTCGAACGTTTCTTTCAGGCAGGCGAGACACAGCGCGCCCCACGTTCCGCAGCCGCCGAGGCGGTCGCCGCCCAAGGCGTCACTGTCGAGGTGGTGCTGGACGGTGCGCGCAAGCAATTCACTGTCGAGGCGGGCGATGACAATGTGGTTGCCGCCGCTGAGCGTCAGGGGCTGGAGCTGCCCTATTCCTGCAAGGGCGGGATGTGTTGCACCTGCCGCTGCAAAGTGGCCGAAGGTAGCGCCGAAATGGCCGTGAACTATTCGCTGGAGCCATGGGAGCTTGAGGCGGGGTTCACGCTGGCCTGTCAGGCACGCCCCACGAGCGACCGTCTGGTGCTGGATTTCGACGCTGCGTGATCAGTCAGGCAGGGGCAGGGACGGCACCCAGACATAGCCATCGGGATCAAGAATGAACGCCTCTCGCAGGCCATGCGGCTTGTCGGTTGCGGGATGCAGCACACTCCCGCCTGCTTGAGCTGCCAAGTCGGCTGCGCGATCCGGGTCAGTGCCGAACAGGCGAAACTCTGCGCCTGCACCGCGTGGACCCGCCTCTGGCAGAAGCGAGGGGAGCGGGTTCGAATGATAGGTGTGATCCGCGTGCAATTGCACAAGATGACCCTGATAGCCCAGGATTGCATAATCCCGGCTGCTGCGATGGACCTGCATCTCAAAAACCTGCGCAAGAAACGCCACATGGCGCGGAACGTCCCGGACCAGAAGGTTCACTCCGAACCCGCTGAGAGAGCGCCCGAACACCGGGGCGGAGACATTGGAGAGATCCATTTCTGCCTCTGAAAAGTTTGACGGACTGGTTTCCTGCCTGCGCGCAGCTTGATCCCGGCCCGGCGGGGTGTCAACGTGATGACCAATCATCGCCAACAGCAAACGACTTTTCATACAGGACATCCGATGCGGCCAAACCAGAACGATCTTCAGGTCAGATCACCGGACCTGCCGGGACCGGACTCCTTTACCGATCCCAAGATGGCCGTGGCACGTCTTGTCGAACTGTATGAGGGGGCCACCCGTTTTCTGTGTGAACACTTCTCCGACACGATGCAGAAGGGTCATCCTGGCTGTCGCTACCGGGCGTTTTACCCCGAGATACGGATTACCACGACCAGCCACGCGAAGGTGGATAGCCGCCTGAGTTTCGGCCATGTCGCGCGGCCCGGCACCCACGCGACCACGATCACCCGCCCCGACCTGTTTCGCAACTATCTGGAACAGCAGATCGGTCTGTTGATCCTCAACCACGAAGTGCCGGTGCAGATCGGTCTGTCCGACACGCCGATCCCCGTGCATTTTGCCGTGGCCAATGATCCGTCCATGTCCGTGCCGCAAGAAGGTGCCGCCACCTTCACCCTGCGCGATGTGTTCGATGTGCCGGATCTGAACACGATGAACGATGACATCGTGAACGGCATCTACAAGCTGCCCCCCGATGGAACAGAGCCGTTGGCCGCCTTTACCGCGCAACGCGTGGATTACTCGCTGGCGCGCCTTGCCCATTATACGGCGACAGACCCTGCCCATTTCCAGAACCATGTCCTGTTCACCAACTACCAGTTCTATGTATCCGAGTTTGAAGCCTATGCCCGCAAGGTTCTGGCCAATCCTGACAGCGGCTATGTCAGCTTTGTCAGCACCGGAAACATTGAGATCACAGACCCGGACACGCCGCTGTCCCTTGTGGACAAGGTGCCGCAAATGCCCGCCTATCATCTCAAGCGGGCGGATGGGTCCGGGATCACCCTGGTGAATATCGGCGTAGGGCCATCCAACGCCAAGACTGCGACCGACCATATCGCCGTGCTCCGCCCTCATGCCTGGATCATGGTCGGCCACTGTGCCGGGCTGCGCAATTCGCAAAGCCTTGGGGATTTTGTCCTCGCCCACGCCTACCTGCGCGAGGACAAGGTGCTGGACGACGATCTGCCCGTTTGGGTGCCGATCCCCGCGCTGGCCGAGATCCAGATCGCCCTGCAACAGGCCGTCGCCGAGGAAACGCAGCTTGAGGATTACGACCTCAAGCGGATCATGCGCACGGGCACGGTCGCCTCTGTCGATAACCGCAACTGGGAACTGCGTGACCAGACCGGCCCCGTGCAGCGTCTGAGCCAAAGCCGCGCGGTCGCGCTGGATATGGAAAGCGCCACCATTGCCGCCAACGGGTTTCGCTTTCGGGTGCCCTATGGAACGCTTTTGTGCGTGTCGGACAAGCCGCTGCATGGAGAGTTGAAACTGCCGGGCATGGCCTCGGACTTCTATAAAACACAGGTTGCGCGGCATCTGATGATCGGAATTCGCGCGATGGAGCGCTTGCGGGACATGCCGCTTGCGCGTATCCACAGCCGGAAACTGAGGAGTTTTGAAGAGACGGCCTTCCTGTAACGGGTGC
>JAMWZG010000649.1:327-935 GCA_024304855.1 Paracoccaceae bacterium | reverse complement strand
CGAGAGCACCACCAGATCCGCCGGGTCCTGACCCGGATCGAACGGCGCCTCTGCCGCATCAAGCCCCTGACTGTCGCGGAAGACGACGTGCATCGGCTGCCTTATGCCTCCAGAACTGCGCGGATCGCAGCCGGGTCGATGTGGTGATGTTCGGCGATGACCACCAGCCGGGACTGGCGCGGCGCATCGGCCCAAGGGCGGTCATATTGCTGGCGCACCCGCTCGCCCACCGCCTGCACCAGAAGGCGCATCGGCTTGCCTGCCACCGCGACATGGCCCTTGACGCGCAGGATATGCTGGTCGCGCGCCAGACGCTGAATGCGGGCGGTCAGATCGGCAGGATCGGGGATCTCGGGCAGGTCGATCACCAAGCTGTCGAAATCTTCGTGCTCGTGATCGTCATGGCCATCGTGATGACTGGGACGGGCGGCAAGATCATCCTCGGCGGCGGCGTTCAGGCCCAGAAGAACGCGCGGGTCCACCACGCCATCGGTGACATGGATCACCGGCAGTCTGCGCGAGGTTTCGGCGTCGATCACTGCGCGGGCGGCGGCAAGCCCCCTCTCGCCCGCCAGATCGGCCTTGGTCAGCAGGATCAGGTCGGCGCA
>JAMWZG010000649.1:0-317 GCA_024304855.1 Paracoccaceae bacterium | reverse complement strand
CCCCCGCCGCCACATCGGGGGCAAAGCGGCCCGCCGCCACCGCCTCGGCATCGGCCAGCGCGATCACGCCGTCAACTGTGATCCTGGACCGGATCGCAGGCCAGTCGAAGGCCTTGAGCAGCGGCTTGGGCAGGGCCAGCCCCGAGGTTTCGATGATGATATGGTCAGGTCGCACCGGCATCGCCATCAAGGCCTCGATCGTCGGGATGAAATCATCGGCCACGGTGCAGCAGATGCAGCCATTGGCCAGTTCCACGATGTTTTCCGCCGGGCAATTCTCATCCGCGCAGGATTTCAGGATATCGCCATCCACCCCC
>JAMWZG010000648.1:407-940 GCA_024304855.1 Paracoccaceae bacterium | reverse complement strand
AAAGCCGCGTTGACCTCGGGTGTGACCAAGGCGTCAGAGCCCGGTCCAAGCCCTGCAACTGTTATCCACCCCGTCATTCCGGCCCGACCGTTTCAGGCCGCCGCCCCTGCCCGTGGACCAGCACAATCGCGAAATAAGGGCAATCGGAGTCATCAATCTCGGCGAGGCGGGCAATCCGCTGGTTAGGCATTGTGCCCCGTTCGATCAGCCATGCATCTTCAAGCCGTCCGGCTGTCGCCAAAGCGCGGCGCACCCTTGGCAGGTTGCGCCCTGTCTTCATGATAGCCAGCGCATCCGCCGCCTGCATATGCCGGACCAGATCATCCTCGGGTAGCGTGCCCATTAGCACGGTCAGCACATCGTCGCCCCATGTGATGGGTTGGCCCGTCGCATACCAGCAGCCGACCATGCCGGGGATCGCAGGGATCACATCCACCGGCACATGATTCTTCAGACGCGTGTAAAGATGCATGAACGAACCATAGAAAAACGGATCGCCCTCGCAGAGCACCACCACATCTGCCCCGTCGGTC
>JAMWZG010000648.1:0-397 GCA_024304855.1 Paracoccaceae bacterium | reverse complement strand
AGCGCATTGACAGCGGCCACCGTAATCGCCGAGCCACCCAGACGCCCTGCGACAATCACCGATGGCACAGACGGTGCAGCCATCAGCGCCTCTTTCGACTCCATGGCACCCACAAAGCCGACCGGACAGCCGATAATCGCCGCAGGGCGCGGGCAATCGGGGTCTTCCAGCATGTTAAGCAGATGAAAAAGGGCGGTCGGTGCATTGCCGATGGCCACTACAGCCCCCGCCAGATGCGGCCGCCACAGTTCCAGCGCGGCAGCCGAGCGTGTATTGCCCATCTTGGCCGCCAGCGTTGGCACCGCCGGATCGCGCAGCGTGCAGATCACTTGATTGTCGGCGGGCAGCCGCGTGCGTGTGATCCCTTCGCTGACCATATGCGCGTCGCACAGGATTG
>JAMWZG010000647.1 GCA_024304855.1 Paracoccaceae bacterium | reverse complement strand
TGCTGCTTCAGGTCGGCATCTACTGCGGCGTGCCCGCGATGATCGACAGCTTCCGCACCGCCCGCACCGTGCTCGACGAGATGCGCGCCGAAGGCACTCTGGACTGAACCGACCCTAGCCCGGCAAGGGCGCGCGCAAAGCCTCGCCCTCGGCCCGGTTGGAATTCACCGCCGGGTCCACCCGCCAGGCCTCCAGCAGACCTGCGCCGGGTGGCCGCATCAGGGCCGCCGCCCCATGCCCCGCCTCGCCCAGCCATAACGGCCAGTCCTGCGGGTTCAGGATCAAGGGCACCCGGTCATGCAGCGCCGCCGTATCCGGCCCCGCCGCCGTGGTGACAACCGCGCAGGTGGCGATCCGCGCGCCCTCTTCGCCCCAGTCCTGCCAGACCCCGGCCATGACCATCGGCGCGCCATCCCGCCGCTGGATATACCAGGGCAGCCGCGCGCCCCCCTCGCCCTTGGTCCATTCGTAAAACCCATCCGCCGGAATCAGACAGCGCCGCGCCCGCGCCGCCGCACGAAAGGCGGGCTTCTCGGCCAGCGTTTCGGCCCGCGCATTGATCAGAAGCGGCCCATCCGTCAGGCTCTTGAACCACTGCGGCACAAACCCCCAGCGCATCCCCGTCAGCCGGCGCCCGCCCTCCGCCGCCGTGACCACATGCACCTGCACCGTCGGGCAAATATTGAAACGCGGCACCGGCGGCAGATCATTGGCCGGGCGCGCCGCAAACAATTGCGCCATCGCATCTTGGGGCAGGGTCAGGGCAAAACGTCCGCACATCGCTCCAGACTGTCTCAGACGCGCGCGGAAATCCAGCGCCGCCCCGTTCATCTTGCCCGAAATACTCAAAAACCCGGTCTTTACCCCAGCCGCAGCGACAGCCGCAGATGTGCCAAGGCGACCACCATCAGCGCCCCCGCGACCAGGCCCAGCGGCCCCAGCCCGAACCC
>JAMWZG010000646.1 GCA_024304855.1 Paracoccaceae bacterium | reverse complement strand
CGGTTCCCGCCATCGACGCGCTGACGGCAAGGTTGACCACCGACAACAAAACGACGCTCGCGCCGCAAATTTGCGCCAGCCGGGCGCCTTCGCGCAAGGCAAGGCGCCCCTCGGTCGTGCCATCGTAAGCCAGAAGGATTGTGCCGTACATTTAAGAAAGTTCCAGGTTGATATTCCACAAATTCCGATTTAGCTAGCATCCTATCAGATAGGATGCAATCAAGGCATATGGCGGAAGACGTGGAATTTGCGGCCGAGCTCGGTAAAGTCGCCAGGCGCTGGCGGACCCGGCTGGATTCGCGCCTGCGTGCCCTCGGGCTCACCCAGGCGCGCTGGATGGCGCTTCTGGAGCTATCACGTGCGGATGGCCTGACACAGCGCGAACTCGCCGCGACGCTGGGCGTGGAGGGGCCGACGCTGGTGCGCCTGCTCGATGGACTCGAGGAACAGGGCCTGATCGAGCGGCAATCTTGTCCGGATGACCGTCGGGTGAATCGCCTCCGCCTGACCGAGGCCGCCGGTCCCGTCCTGAGCGAGATCCGCCAGATTGCCGATACAACGCGGAAGGAGCTTCTCGATGGGTTGGCCACAGATGATCTGAACGCCGCGCGACGTGTGCTTGCCATGATTGCCGAACGTTTGGAGCGGACCGAGTGAACAAGATTACCGAACTCCAGAAGGACGCTGCCGCGCAAAAGGTCGACCGGGTCGAGCCACAGGATGAGGCTGCGCCGTCAGAAATGCCTGCGGCACCGCCTCTTCGGCGTCGCGTGCGACCGCTGCGCATAGGCATTCTCGTATTGGCAATCGCTGCGCTCACCGTCTTCGGCGGGCGCTGGCTCGCCGCTCGCTGGTCCCGCGTCTCGATCGACGACGCCCGCATCGCCGCCACTCTCGTCACAGTCTCCAGCGAGGTGAGTGGCGAGATACAGGAGATCACGGTCACGGCGGGGG
>JAMWZG010000645.1 GCA_024304855.1 Paracoccaceae bacterium | reverse complement strand
CCTTTGCGCGCAGCCGCCCTGTGCATGGCGAATGCGGCGGCTATATGGCGCTGGGGGCAGGGCTGGTGGCGGTGGATGGCACCCGGCATCAGATGGCGGGCCTGTTGGGTTTGGAAACCAGCTTTGCCAAGCGGAGGATGCATCTGGGCTATCGCCTTGCACAGCCGCATGTGCTGCTGCCCGGTCTGCCCTTGGGCACCGCCCTGCGAGGGCACGAATTCCACTACGCCACCATCCTGTCGCAGCCAGACCCGGCGCTCGCGATGGTGCAGGATGCAACCGGGGCTGAGGTCGCCGAAACCGGATCCTGGCGCGCAACCGAAGGCGCGCGTGTCAGCGGCACCTTCTTTCACCTGATCGCCCCCGCAACGCAAAGGGTCAGCGAATGACCGGCTTTGTCTCTTTCGTCTCATCTGGCCCGGGCGACCCCGACCTTCTGACGCTCAGGGCCGCCCGTCGGCTGGCCGAGGCCGATGTGGTGCTGTTCGACGATCTGTCGGCAGGCCCGATCCTTGGCCAATGCAAACCCGGCGCCGATCTCATCGCGGTAGGAAAGCGGGCAGGGCGCCCGTCGCCCAAGCAAGACCATGTCAGCCGCCTGTTGGTGGATCACGCCCTGACCGGCCTGCGGGTAGTGCGGCTTAAATCCGGCGACGCCGGTATCTTCGGGCGGCTGGAGGAAGAGATCCTCGCTGTGCAAGAGGCGGGCATCGGTTTCGAGATCATTCCCGGCGTCACCTCGGCCTGCGCGGCGGCGGCGGCGGCGGGCATCCCCTTGACCCGGCGGCTGACCGCCCGGAGGGTTCAGTTCATCACAGGCGCAGATACGTCGGGCGATCTGCCCGCTGACCTGAACTGGGCGGCGCTTGCCGATCCTCTGGCAACTACGGTTGTCTTCATGGGCAAGCGCACCTTTTCGGCGCTAGTTGCGGGGCTGTTGCACCACGGGCTTGCGCCCGACACGCCCGCCC
>JAMWZG010000644.1 GCA_024304855.1 Paracoccaceae bacterium | reverse complement strand
CACCGCGCCGCTGATCAGTTCGGTGTGGGTGAAAACACGGTCTTTGCTTTGACCCAGCCTTTCCTTGGGGATACGCACGCTGCGCTTGAACGGCGCGGTGCGCGCCACATTCCCGCACCCTTCCCGTTTGGAGAGGAAGGAACAACTGCATGGCTGGGCGCGATTGCCGAAGAATTCGGCGTGACGCAGGAGGTCTTTGACCGTGTGACCGCCGCTCCGCGCGACCGGGCGCGCCGTGCGGTGGCGCAGGCGTCCGAGGCGCTGCGCGGCAAGACGATCTTCTTCTTTCCCGACAGCCAGCTGGAAATTCCACTGGCGCGGTTCCTGACCCGTGAATGCGGCATGACCGCCATCGAAGTGGGTGCGCCCTATATCCATCAGAACATCGTCGGTCCGGATCTGGACCTTCTGGTCGAAGGTCCGACCCTGAGCGAGGGACAGGACGTTGATCTGCAACTCGACCGTTGCCGCGCAGCCCGCCCTGATCTGACGGTTTGCGGGCTGCGCGGCAACGGTCGAGTTGCAGATCAACGTCCTGTCCCTCGCTCAGGGTCGGACCTTCGACCAGAAGGTCCAGATCCGGACCGACGATGTTCTGATGGATATAGGGCGCACCCACTTCGATGGCGGTCATGCCGCATTCACGGGTCAGGAACCGCGCCAGTGGAATTTCCAGCTGGCTGTCGGGAAAGAAGAAGATCGTCTTGCCGCGCAGCGCCTCGGACGCCTGCGCCACCGCACGGCGCGCCCGGTCGCGCGGAGCGGCGGTCACACGGTCAAAGACCTCCTGCGTCACGCCGAATTCTTCGGCAATCGCGCCCAGCCATGCAGTTGTTCCTTCCTCTCCAAACGGGAAGGGTGCGGGAATGTGGCGCGCACCGCGCCGTTCAAGCGCAGCGTGCGTATCCCCAAGGAAAGGCTGGGTCAAAGCAAAGACCGTGTTTTCACCCACACCGAACTGATCAGCGGCGCGGTG
>JAMWZG010000643.1 GCA_024304855.1 Paracoccaceae bacterium | reverse complement strand
AGGCAGACATGGGTCAGCACGGGTTTTTCGTCGCGCAGAAAGGCCAGAACCTCATCCAGATCCAGATAGTCATAGCGCAGGGCGATGTTGATTTCGTCCAGCAGAACGAAGCGGATGTCGGGGTTGCGGATCAGCTCTTTCGCCTTTTCCCAACCGGCACGGGCTGCGGCGATGTCGCGGGCCTTGTCCTGGGTTTCCCAGGTAAAGCCTTCGCCCATCGCATGGAACTGGCACAGGTCGCTGAAATGCCCCTCGATCAGGCGCCGTTCGCCGGTGTCCCAGGCGCCCTTGATGAATTGCACCACGGCGCAGGGCATGCCATGCGCGATGCAGCGCAGCACCATCCCGAACCCTGACGAGGACTTGCCCTTGCCCGTCCCGGTATGCACGATCAGCAGCCCCTTTTCGCCCAATTTCCCCGCCATGATCTTGTCGCGTGCGGCCTTTTTCTTGGCCATCTTGCTGGCGTGGCGTGCCAGATCAGCCGTCTTGTTGCCTGCGTCTGTCGGTGCGGTGGTGTCGCTTGCGTCGGTCATCGGGGCGTATCCTTGTTCTTGACAGCGCACGGCTTGTGGTAGACTAGGACCGTATAGGCGCTGGTGCCTGTCTTAGGGCAGGTGAAAAGGGAATGCGACTGGATTTGCGGCAGTCTTTGCCGCAGGACCGAAGCGCAGCCGCCCCCGCGACCGTGACCGGAAAGGTCTGTCCAACGTCACTGGCCGCAAGGTTCGGGAAGACGGGCAGGCCGCCGGGTCAGGCCCAAGCCTGCCCCGATATCCGCAAGCCGGGAGACCTGCCAGCACCTGAACTGAATCGCGCGGACGGGGTGTTCCGTGACCTTCGGACTTTGGGCCGTTGTGCGCCCATGCCGCAGGCCATCCCCCGTGCACCACTTGGGAGAGGCCATGTCGACCGTTCTGCATGTCTGCACCACCTGCCGCGCCGGTCTGCCCGTGCCCGAGGGCGAGGCCTGTTCCGGCCGTGTCCT